>NZ_JBFBBA010000032.1:0-105754 GCF_040682455.1 Streptomyces sp. NPDC051183 | reverse complement strand
GCGGCCTGGCAGACCTTCTCGGACACGACCCGGCCGGTGCCGACACTCTCGCGATCGACGGCAAGAGCGCCCGCGGCTCGCGCCACGGCGCCACCCCGGCCGCGCACCTGCTGGCCGCGATGACCGGCACCGGGATGACCGTCACCCAGCTCAGGGTCCCCGAGAAGACCAACGAGATCACCTGCTTCGCCGCCCTGTTGGACCCCTATGACCTGCAAGGAGTCACGGTGACCGGCGACGCACTGCACACCCAGCGCGACCACGCCCGCTTCCTCGTCGAGGCGAAGCAGGCGCACTACGCCTTCACGGTGAAGCGGAACCAGAAGAACCTCTACGAACAGATGCGAACCCTGCCCTGGGGCGAGGCGACAGCGAAGTTCTACGACCGAACCCAGGGGCACGGCCGCAAGGAGACCCGGGTCGTGCAGGTGCTGACCGTCACCGACCTCGGCGTCGACTTCCCGCACGCCGCTCAGGTCGCCAAGGTCGTACGCCACCGCACCGACACCAAGACCGGCAAGCAGAGCCGCGAGACCGTCTACGTCATCACCGACCTGACCAGCCGCCAGGCATCCCCCGAACGCATCGCGAAGATCTTGAGGGCGCACTGGGTGATCGAAAACAGGCTCCACTTCGTCCGGGACACCGCCTTCCGCGAGGACGCCTCCAAGATCCGCACCGGGCACAGCCCGGAGAACATGGCCACCCTCCGCAGCTTCGCCATCAACCAACTCCGCACCGCCGGCCACACCAACATCGCCGCCGCACTCCGCACGACAGCCCTCCGCCCCTACGAGCGGCCACTGACCATCCTCGGACTCAACTGACCTGCACCAACGCACGATCAACGAACTTTGCAATCGCCCTGACCTCCTGGCCCCTCAGTCCGTCGTGATGGCATCGGGCGTGAACCGGGTGCAGACAAACGCAGAGACCTACTCGTTTCCCGTGATTCGATCCGACTTCACTGCGGGGTTCGTGGGCGGGCTGGATGACCTCCCTACCGGTGGCTTCGGAGCAGCCGCTGAAGGTCACACCGAAGAAGATTGCCGCCGCTGACATGCTCGCCAATGAGCTCATGGACGATGGTGGTTCGGCGTTCCTGGACCCTGTTGCCAAGTCATTGATGCGGTCGCTCTCTCTGGGCTTCGACCGCGAGGCCCTGTTGGGCACGGGCGCCAACAAGGGCTTCGTGGGAATCGCGAACACGCCGGGAATCCAGACACACGCGGTCACGGGAGGGTTCAAGGACCTTGACGCCTTCGTTGCCGCGTTCGGGAAGCTCGAAGCGGTGAACTCGAAGGCAACGGCGGTCGTGATGCACCCGACCACCTGGGCCGACCTCATGGCACTGCGTGAAGCATCGGGTTCCCTGAAGCCCCTCCTGAGCGAGTCCGCTGGTTCACCCACGGCCGGTGTTCAGCGCTCGATTCTGGGCGTTCCGGTGTGGATCTCGTCCTTCATGCCGGTCACGACCGTTCTCGCCTATGAGGCGGACCAAATATTCGCCGTATGGCGCAAGGACGCGGGATTCCAGATCTCCGATCAGTTCGGCTTCCTCAAGGACGGCACTGCGGTGCGCGCCATCGCCCGTGCCGCCATCGCTGTCCCGAACGCCGCCGCCGTCTGCAAGATCACCATTTCCGCGTAAAGAGGAGCTGCCCGAATGCCTTATTTCAACACCACCAACCTGGCAGTGACCATCCGAATGATCGGCTACATGTCCTACAGCCCGACCTCTGACGGCATCCCGTCTCGTGTTCTGGAGAACGGCCAGACCTACGAGGTCCCCCAGAGCGAGGCTGAGTGGCTGGTCTCCGCTGAGCTTGCGGAACTGGTCGCACGTGATCGTTGAATTGACTACCGGCGTGCGCATCGACCGTGCGTCGGTAGGTGCTGGGATGCGCATTGCGTGCCCCTCCGACGTGGCCGGGCATCTGATCGAAAAGGGCTGGGCTCGGCAGGTGGCGACTGGCCACCGGAGCGACGGCCGGACACTGCTCGCGCTCAAGGCCCGCACTGTCCCCGGCACCAACGAGGACCTGAGCGAGTGGCCTTCATGGATGAGACCGGCATGGATCAGGCCGGACGGCCGGGTGTCCCACAGTGGGGATGACCGCCAGTGGGTTCCCGCCCACTGCCGCGCATGCCCGCGCTTCTCTTACGCGCTGAGAGACCGCCTGCCGACTGACGCTCAGCGTGAAGCCAAGTCGGATGCCTGGGTGATCCTCTGCCCACGGTGCCGCGACTGACGTGGACCACGTGGTTCCCCTGTCGCGCGGCGGTGAGGACGTGGACGGCAACGTTCAGGTGCTGTGCCGCCCGTGCCACAAGGCGAAGACCCGCGTGGACCTGGGCTACGCGGGTCTTCCCTTCTGAGTACGCGGGGCCTCAGACGCCGGCGGCACCCTGGATGGCGGCCTGGGTGGCGATGTTCGGGACAACGGTTCCCCAAAGGCCACCGATGGCACTCCCGGCGGTGTTCATGAGGTTGTCAAAATCTGAAGCGCTAGCTGTCGAAGCGGAGAACGCGACAATCGCGACTGCTCCGACGATGACGGCAGTGATGCGACGCATGAACGGCCTTTCCTCTCTTTGGCAGGTTGCCTAGCCATGGCTTCCCGCAAGTGAGCCTGTGCATGTGCTGTGTCGCTCGTGTGGGTGAGGTTCCCCCACTGTGCGGGAGTGGTTGACTAGCTGGTCAGGGCGGGTTGACGTGGTTTCAGATTCAGTTGTTCGGTGCCTGCCTGGTTGGCGTAGTGCTTCTCCTCGAACTCGATGGGGCTGAGGTAGCCGAGTCGTTCCTGGATGCGGCGGGGGTTGTAGAAGCCGTCGATGTAGTTGAAGAGCGCGAGGCATTTCCCTTCCGAAAGAGGGGAGGGGGAGAGCGGTCCGGAAGTTCCCGCGCGTGCCCGCCGGCGATCCCGGCCCCAGCTCGGAAAACGCGCCCTGGGTGCGGCTCCTTTTTTGGGCCCTGGGCGCTGTCTGACCTGGGCAAAGCCCGTTCCGCACCCCTGAGAAAGGCACCCTTAGTGGGCCGCTAAGCCCCGTGAAGCACCCCCGAAGCCCCCGATGGCTACCCGTACCGGGTGGCTGTCGGGGGCTTCGTCGTGCGGCTGGGAGGCTCAACCACCTTGTCCGCACGCCCTCTTGCGCCCGTCAGCCACAGGGGTGAGGCTCGTGCACGCTCATGCAACCGACTCGACAGCGGGAGCGATCGTGAACCTAAAGTTCCTCGGCATCATCCCCAACACGCCGACCGACGAGTCTCCGACGATCTGGCTCGACGAAGAGACCGGCGACCTCCTGATTCAGTCGTATCAAGGCGACTGAGGAAGAGGTGAAGGCATGCCAAGAGATCGGTTCGATCCCGGGCCACTCCACCGATGTGCCGGACCACGAAACGATCATCAGGCTCCCCGCGGTGATGCTGAAGTACATCCCGCGCCCGGACGGCATCGGAGAGGCAGGAAGTGCAGCCACCCGCGCGTAACGCACTGGCCCAGGCCCGGCACTCTGCCGTGCATCTTGAGTTGCGCGACAGCTACATGCGCGACGATCCCGAGTTCATCGCGTGGCAGCAGGGCGCGCGCCTTGAACCGTCCGACCGGTCTTCGTGGTGGGGCGGCTGGCACGACGCCGTGACGGCCGCGACGGCCCGCGGGGTCGTGGTCCGCCGGGCCCGCATCATCTCGGAACCCATCAGTGACTACATCCGGTACGAGTACGACTGCACGTTCACGAACATCGCTGCGGGTGAGTTGGTCCGGTGGCTTCCCCGGCGACAGACGACGGACCTGGCCTTGCCGGGTACGGACTTCTGGGTCTTCGATGGGGCGCAAGCCCTCTTCCACCACTTCACCGGGGACGGCCAGTTGGACGAGGACGGGCGGGAGTACACCGACGACCCCGAGAGGTTGAGCCTGTGCACCACAGCTTTTGAGGCTGTGTGGCAACGCGCTATTCCGCACGAGGAGTACAAGCCGCGCTGACCGGTCACCACTATGGCTGTCTCTCCCTCTTCGAGTGCCCAGCAAGCCCGGCAGGCTTTGGCGAACCGTCTCGCTGAGCTGTGCCGGGATGCCGGGCTGAGTGGACGCGATCTCGCCCGGCTGTGCGGGTGGCATCCGTCGAAGTCCTCCCGGATCATGAATGCCCGCACTCCCCCGTCCGCCGACGACATCCGAGCGTGGTGTCAGGCGTGCGGTGCCGAGGCGCAGACGAACGATCTGATCGCCTCTCTGCGGACCGTCGAGGACATGTGGATCGGCTGGCGGCGCATGGAGCGCGCCGGCCTCAAGCAGGCCCAGGAAGCCCGACTGCCGCTCTTCGAGCGAACCCGCCGGTTTCGCGCCTACTCCTCGTGGTTCATCCCGGGGCTGATCCAGACCTACGGCTACACCGAAGCCGTCTTGCGTGCCGTCCAACGGCGACGGGTCGAAGTGGACGACGTGGCGGATGCCGTCGCAGTCCGCATGGAGCGTCAGCGCGTGCTCTACGAGGGTGCTCGACGCTTCGCGTTCCTGGTTGAGGAATGGGTCTTGCGGAACGGGATCGGCGGTTCGGATGTGCAGGAGGAACAGCTCCGCCATCTCCTCACGGTGGGCTCACTGCCCACCGTCAGCCTGGGCGTGGTCCCCACACGAACCGAGCGTTCCCGGATGCCGGTGGAAGGGTTCTGGATCTCCGACACCGCACAGGTCAACATCGAGCTGGTCTCCGGCTACCTCACGCTGACCCAGCCGAGCGAGGTTGCCGCGTACGCGGACACATTCACCGAACTGGCCGACATGGCCGTCTACGGGGCGAAGGCCCGCGCGCTGATCACGAGGGCCATCCAGACTCTCAGGTGATGGCTGTGCAACCTCGTGCAATCCGCTGGGAGGCGCAGCTCCGGCGTTCCTAGCGTGGTCGCTACACGGACGACACGAGGAGCGGCCCCGTGAAGGCGATCACGTATGCGCAATCCCCGGTAGAGCTGCCGTTGCGAACTGATCCGGAGCGCGTACCGGTGGCCGGCTGCGGGGTCTGCGGCGCCCTTGCGGTACAGCGCCGGGAAGCCCGCCTCCGCGGCGACCACTCCACAGTCAGCGATTGCAACGTGGAGCTCCGGAACCATCCGCATCCCGAGGGAGCGGCATGAGCGTGAGAGCCGTGCTCCGGTACGTCAGCTACGTCATGCACCGCCACCCCTCAGCGGAAACGACGGCTACGGCGCGTTGCCTGAGCCCGGACTGTCAGTGGACTGCCGCGCCGACGGGGAACGCGGACGTGTGCACCGACATGTGCATCCAGCACACCGGCCGGACCGGCCACATGACCTTCCTCCGGGAGTTCTCGGAAGTCGCCGTGGTGGAGCGGGTCCGGTGAGCGGGCGGCCCCGGCTGACGGTCCGGGTAGTCAGCGGGGGCTCGGCTGGCCCGGTGCGGATCTTCCGATCAGGAGAGCCCGTTCAGCTTCTGTCCCGTGATCCCGTCGCTGTGGCTCGGTTCCGGCGAGAGGGCTACTGGCAGGGGTGGGGGGATGAGTTCCCGCCGTGCCGGTGTCCTCAGCACAGGTGAGCCCGCTCCAGCTCCCAGACGGGCGGGCACGGTAGCTCCGGAAGTGATGTCGCTCACGGAGAATGGCCCTGTGCTGGAGATGACGCGAGAAGCCTTCGAAGAGCTGGTGTCCGACGCCCTGGACACGATCCCGCCTGAGCTGACGCGGATCATGGACAACGTGGCGGTGTTCGTCGAGGACGAGCCCCCGGCGGACGACCCGGAGCTTCTGGGGCTCTACGAAGGGACTCCGCTCACTGAGCGGGGCGAGTGGTACGCCGGAGTCCTCCCGGACCGCATCTCGATCTACATGGGGCCGACGCTCCGGATGTGCGAGAGCCCGGAAGACGTTGTTCACGAGGTTGCCGTGACCGTGGTCCATGAGATCGCCCACCACTTCGGCATCGATGACGAGCGGCTTCACGAGCTGGGCTGGGGCTGATCCGGGGCGGCCCGCTCAGGCCGCGAGAGTCACCTGAACAGGGGAATCCTCACTCGAAGAGGTGTACGACGGGATATCGTGCACCACGGTGACCTCCGTTTCCGCCACCACGCTCTCCCGGTCCTCGCACATCCGCAACGTGGGGTTCCGGTAGATGGTGATGCGGTCGGGCAGCACCCCGGCGTACCACTCGCCGCGATCGGTGAGCGGGGTCCCTTCGTAGAGACCCAGCAGCTCGGGGTCGTCCGCGGGCGGTTCGTCCTCGACGAACACCGCCACGTTGTCCATCAGCCGCGTCAGCTCCGGCGGGATGCGGTCCAAGGCCTCTGCGACGAGCTCTTCGAACTCCTCGCGCGTCATCTCCAGCACCCGGCCATTGTCCCTCCGGGGGAAACCGTTTTGGCGATAGCTCCCCGGATCCCATATGCTTCTCACGTCCCCGACGCGCTGCGAAGTGCCCGGCGGGCCTTTAGCCCTCATCGTCTAGTGGCCCAGGACGCCGCCCTTTCAAGGCGGTAGCACGGGTTCGAATCCCGTTGGGGGTACGCATTACCGTGTGTAAGACTTAGGTCTCACACACAGCAAGGACCTGTGGAGCAGTTGGTTAGCTCGCCACCCTGTCAAGGTGGAGGTCGCGGGTTCAAGTCCCGTCAGGTTCGCTGAGGCTGGAAACAGTCTCGTGGCTGGGTAGCTCAGTTGGTACGAGCGATCGCCTGAAAAGCGATAGGTCGCCGGTTCGACCCCGGCCCCAGCCACCACAAGGAAGGCCCCGTCCATCGGACGGGGCCTTCCGCCTTACCCGGCCTCGGCCCCGGCCCCCTCCTCGGCGGCCCGGCGCGCCGTGCGGCGCCACTTCACCAGGCCCACGACCGCCGCCGCTACGGCGATCAGGCCGAGCAGCGCCCAGTCGGGGACCCCGCCGGTGAGCGAGCGGACCCGCTCCTCCACGGCGAACGAGTCGTCCACGTCCAGCAGCCCCGGCAGCGCGCTCGCCCCGTCGTAGACCAGGAACAGCGTCCCGAGCACGATGAAGAACAGCCCGGACAGCACCGAGGTGGTGTGCAGTTCGAAGCGGCCCACCGAGAAGGCCCGCCCGCGCAGCCAGCGCCGCCGGCCCAGGTCGAACCGCTCCCAGAGCAGCGCCAGCAGGAACAGCGGCACCGCCATGCCGAGGGCGTAGACCGCCAGCAGCAGGCCTCCGTAGACCGGGCTGCCGCTGACCGCGGCGACCGTCAGGACGCTGCCCAGGATGGGGCCGGCGCAGAAGCCGGCCAGGCCGTAGACCGCGCCGAGCGCGTACACCGACAGCGCGGTGGTCGGGCGGATGCGCCCCGACAGCTCCGCGATGCGCTTCGAGGCGAAGCCCAGGCCCAGGATCTGCGCGAGGCCGAGCGCGATGATCAGCCAGCCCCCGACGAGGACCAGTTCCTCGCGGTTGCTGTGGAAGAACCGGCCCGCGTACGAGCCCGCCGCGCCCAGCGGTACGAGGGTGCTCGCGAGGCCCGCGTAGAAGATCCCGGTGCGCGCGAGCAGCCTGGAGGCGGAGTCGATCGAGTACGCGAAGAAGGCCGGCAGCAGCAGCGCGCTGCACGGGCTGAGCAGCGCGAGGAGGCCGCCCAGCAGGGCGGCCAGGTATCCGATGTCGGTCACTTCGCGGCCTGGGCCCCGGCCTGGGCCTTCGCCTTGGCGATGGCGGAGGTGAAGGCTTCGAGCGGCTGGGCGCCCGCGATGGGCGTGCCGTTGACGAGGAAGGACGGGGTCGACTGGACGCCGATCCGGTAGCCCTCCTCCTGGTCCTTCTTCAGGGCCGCGGCGGCGCCCTCGCCGGCCGCGTCCTGCTTGAACCTCTCCAGGTCCGGGACCCCGGCCTGGCGGGCGAGCTCCACCAGGCGGTCCTGGCCGAAGCCCTTCTCCTTGGAGCCCTCGGCGTACGCGGCCGCGTGGAACTGCTGGAAGCGGTCCTGCTGCCCCGCCGCCCAGGCGGCCTTGGCGGCGGCCTCGGAGTCGGCTCCGAAGATCGGGAAGTTGCGCCACTCGATGCGCAGGGTGCCGTCCTCGACGTACTTCTTCACCAGTTCGGGTTCGGTGTCGCGGGCGAACTTGCCGCAGTAGCCGCACTTGAAGTCGCTGTACTCGATCAGCACGACGGGCGCGTCGGCGCGGCCGACGGCGAGCCTGTCGCCGGATTCGCGGCGGGCCAGCGCCTTGAGCGCGGCGGCGGGGTCGTTCTTGGGCGCGGCGGAGGCCGTGGCCCCGGACCGGCCGGAGTCCTTCTCGGCGGGGGCGGTGGCCTGCCAGGAGACGATGCCGAGGGTGACCGCGGCGACGGCGACGCCGGCGGCGATCAGCAGGGGCTTGCGGGAGGGGGTCTTGCGGGAGGAGGAAGAGGACATGCGGGTGCGTTCTCCAGTGCTGCGGAAGGGTGGGGCGGACCGGGGCGAGCGGTCCTCCTAGACGCGCATCACGGAGAGCTCCACCGGACCGGGCGCCGGCTGGTCGGGTCCGCGTACGAGGATCCGTACGGCCACCGCCCGCCCGTCGCGGGTCTGGTCCGCCGGGAGGCGCCCGGCCGGTGCGTGGGCGTGGTCGCCCGCGCGGGTCGGCACGGCGGGCGGGCGGCCGTGGTCCCCCGGGCCGGGGGCGCAGGACGGGCCGCCGTCGTGGTGCGCCACCGCGTAGGCCTTGGCGGCCGGCGACGAGGCCGGCGGCGGCTGGGCCGCCCCGGCGGGCACCGCGCACCCCAGCAGCAGCGCCAGTACGGCGCCGAGCAGGCACCAGACAGGGCTGCGGCGGGACAAGGTGGCCTGCCTCTCACTGGGACGACGGGTGGACTCGTCCCGAAATGGTACGGGTCCACCCCACAAATGCGTTCGCCACCCGGAGGGACCAGGTGAGATCCTCGACCAGGTATGTCTACTTCCTTCGCCGCCCTGCAGACGCTTCTCGGTGAGATCTCCCTCCGTGACGCGCACCGCCTCGGCCGCCGCCTCGAAGGCGCCCGCCGTATCCGAAAGCCCGAGGCCAAGCAGGCCGTGCTCGACGAGATCGCCGCGGAGGCCGCGAAGGCCGCCGAGCGACTGGCCGGCCGTGCCTCGCGGATGCCGGAGGTCACGTATCCCGAGAACCTGCCCGTCAGCCAGAAGAAGGACGAGATCGCCGAGGCGATACGCGACCACCAGGTCGTGATCGTCGCGGGCGAGACCGGCTCCGGCAAGACCACGCAGATCCCCAAGATCTGCATGGAGCTGGGCCGCGGGGTCCGGGGCATGATCGGGCACACCCAGCCCCGCCGGATCGCGGCCCGCACGGTCGCTGAGCGCATCGCGGAGGAGCTGAAGTCCGAGATCGGGCAGACGGTCGGCTGGAAGGTCCGGTTCACCGACCAGGTGGACCAGGACGCGACCTTCGTGAAGCTGATGACGGACGGCATCCTGCTGGCCGAGATCCAGACGGACCGCGAGCTGCGCGCGTACGACACGATCATCATCGACGAGGCGCACGAGCGGTCGCTGAACATCGACTTCCTGCTCGGCTACCTGGCCACGCTGCTGCCGAAGCGCCCCGACCTCAAGGTCGTGATCACTTCGGCGACCATCGACCCGGAGCGGTTCTCCCGGCACTTCGGGGACGCGCCGATCGTCGAGGTCAGCGGCCGTACGTATCCGGTCGAGGTCCGCTACCGCCCGCTCCTGGAGGAGGAGGGCGACGACAGCGACCGGGACCAGATCACCGCGATCTGCGAGGCCGTGGACGAGCTCCAGGCCGAAGGGCCGGGCGACGTCCTGGTCTTCCTGTCCGGTGAGCGCGAGATCCGCGACACCGCGGACGCCCTGAACAAGCGCAATCTGCGCTTCACCGAGGTGCTCCCCCTGTACGCGCGCCTCTCGCACGCCGAGCAGCACCGCGTCTTCCAGCAGCACACGGGGCGGCGGATCGTCCTCGCCACGAACGTCGCCGAGACCTCGCTGACCGTCCCGGGCATCAAGTACGTGATCGACCCGGGCACCGCCCGGATCTCCCGCTACAGCCACCGGACCAAGGTCCAGCGCCTCCCCATCGAGCGGATCTCGCAGGCCAGCGCCAACCAGCGCAAGGGCCGCTGCGGCCGCACCAGCGACGGCATCTGCATCCGGCTGTACTCCGAGGACGACTTCAACGCCCGTCCCGAGTTCACGGACGCGGAGATCCTGCGTACGAACCTCGCCTCCGTCATCCTCCAGATGACCGCGGCCGGCCTCGGCGAGATCGAGAAGTTCCCCTTCATCGACCCGCCGGACCACCGCAACATCCGCGACGGCGTGCAGCTCCTCCAGGAGCTCGGCGCGCTGGACCCGGCGGAGAAGGATCCCAAGAAGCGGCTCACGCCCATGGGCCGCCAGCTCTCCCAGCTCCCGGTGGACCCGCGCCTCGCCCGCATGGTCGTGGAGGCGGACAAGAACAACTGCGTGCGCGAGGTCATGGTCATCGCGGCGGCCCTGTCCATCCAGGACCCGCGCGAGCGGCCCTCGGACAAGCAGACCCAGGCCGACCAGAACCACGCCCGCTTCAAGGACGAGACCAGCGACTTCCTGGCCTTCCTGAACATGTGGCGCTACATCCGGGAGCAGCAGAAGGAGCGCGGCTCCTCGGCCTTCCGCCGGATGTGCAAGCAGGAGTACCTGAACTTCCTGCGGATCCGCGAGTGGCAGGACATCTACTCGCAGTTGCGCACAGTCGCCAAGACCATGGGCATCCACGTCAACGAGGCCGATGCCCCCGAGACGAGCGTCCACATCTCGCTGCTGGCCGGCCTGCTCTCGCACATCGGCCTGAAGGACACCGACAAGAACGAGTACCTGGGCGCGCGGTCCGCCAAGTTCGCGGTCTTCCCGGGCTCGGCGCTCTTCAAGAAGCAGCCGAAGTTCCTCATGTCGGCGGAGCTGGTGGAGACCTCGCGGCTGTGGGCGCGGGTGAACGCCAAGGTGGAGCCCGAGTGGGTCGAGCCGCTGGCCCAGCACCTGATCAAGCGCACGTACAGCGAGCCGCACTGGGAGAAGGACCAGGCGGCCGTCATGGCGTACGAGAAGGTCACGCTGTACGGCGTGCCGATCGTCGCCCAGCGGAAGATCAACTACGGCCGCATCGACCCCGAGGTCTCGCGCGAGCTGTTCATCCGCAACGCGCTGGTCGAGGGCGACTGGCGGACCCACCACAAGTTCTACGCCGACAACCGCAAGCTCCTGACCGAGGTCGAGGAGCTGGAGAACCGCGCCCGGCGCCGCGACATCGTGGTCGACGACGAGACGCTCTTCGACTTCTACGACCAGCGGATCCCCGAACACGTGGTCTCCGGGGCGCACTTCGACTCGTGGTGGAAGCACAAGAAGCGCGACGAGCCCGAACTGCTCGACTTCGAGCGCGAGATGCTGCTGACCGAGAAGGCGGCCGGTGTCACCAAGGCCGACTACCCGGACTCCTGGCGGCAGGGGCAGCTGAAGTTCCGGGTGACCTACCAGTTCGAGCCGGGCGCGGACGCGGACGGCGTGACCGTCCACATCCCGCTCCAGGTGCTGAACCAGGTCACCGACGAGGGCTTCGACTGGCAGATCCCGGGCCTGCGGGAGGAGGTCGTCACCGAGCTGATCCGCTCGCTGCCGAAGCCGATCCGCCGGCACTACGTGCCCGCGCCGAACTTCGCGACGCGCTTCCTGGCGACCGCCGTGCCCCTCCAGGAGCCCCTGCACGTGACGCTCGCGCGGGAACTCCAGCGGATGGTCGGGGTACCGGTCACGGCCGAGGACTTCGACCTCGGCCGCATCCCGGACCACCTGAAGATCACTTTCCGGATCGTCGACGAGCGCCGCAGGAACCTCGCCGAGGCCAAGGACCTGGAGGCCCTGCGGCTCCAGCTGAAGCCCAAGGCCCGCCAGGCCCTCTCCAAGGCCGCCGCGGCCACCGCCGAGCGGGCGGGCGGGGAGTCGGTGGAGCGCACCGGGCTGACCGACTGGACGATCGGGACCCTCAGCAAGGTCTTCGAGACCCGCCGGGCCGGCCAGCCGGTGAAGGCGTACCCGGCGCTGGTGGACGAGGGCACGAGCGTGTCCGTACGGCTCTTCGACACCGAGGCCGAGCAGCAGCAGGCGATGTGGCTGGGCACCCGGCGCCTCATCCTGCTGAACATCCCGGTGAACCCGGCGAAGTTCGCCTCGGACCACCTGACCAACCAGCAGAAGCTGGCCCTGTCCAGGAACCCGCACGGCTCGATCCAGGCGCTGTTCGACGACTGCGCGACCGCGGCGACCGACAAGCTGATCGCCGACCACGGCGGCCCCGCGTGGGACGAGGCGGGCTTCCGCAAGCTCTACGAGGCCGTACGCGCCGACCTGGTGGACACGACCGTACGCACGGTGGGCCAGGTGCAGCAGGTACTGGCCGCCTGGCAGGCCTGTGAGCGCCGCCTGAAGGCCACGAGCAGCCTGGCCCTGGTCGCCAACCTCCAGGACGTCAAGACGCAGCTGGCGGCCCTCGTGCCGGCCGGTTTCGTGACGCTGACCGGACTGCGCAGGCTGGCCGACCTGATGCGCTACCTGGTGGCGGCGGACCGGCGGCTCCAGCAGATGCCGACGGGCGTCCAGCGCGACACCACGCGCATGGAGAAGGTCCACGAGATGCGGGACGAGTACCTGTGGCTGCTGGAGCAGCTCCCGAAGGGGTGCCCGGTGCCGTCCGAGGTCACCGAGATCCGCTGGATGATCGAGGAACTGCGGGTCAGCTACTTCGCTCACGCGCTCGGGACGGCGTATCCGATCTCCGACAAGCGCATCGTGAAGGCGGTGGACGCGGCGGCCCCGTGATCGGGTTCGACCGCACCCCCTGAGCTGCTGTACAGTCTGATGCGTAGCCGGGAAGTCGGCAACACAGCAAGGACCTGTGGAGCAGTTGGTTAGCTCGCCACCCTGTCAAGGTGGAGGTCGCGGGTTCAAGTCCCGTCAGGTTCGCAGAAACGTCAGGGCCCGCATCTCGCAAGGGATGCGGGCCCTGACGCGTTTCCCCGGGACTTCCGCGGGTGGAGGGCGCAGCGCCCGGCCACCGCACGCGCGGGCCGTCCGAGGCGTCCGGCCGCAGCGGCCAACCCATCGGCTGATGCACGCCGTCTCCGAAAATCCCCCATCCGCATGATGCGGTCTACGACGCGTGTCCCCCTACGGGGTGGATTACGGGATGAACAAGAGTGATCACCTGTGACGGGAGTCACCACATGAGTTTTTGAGACGCACACATTTATCAAGCCCATACGCGGCCTCGATTTAATATGTGCAATGGCACCCACCCCGCAGGCCCCCGCGCGCAGGGCCGATTCCCCCTGACCTGGGCATAAAAAAGATCGCGCTGGACCCGGCGGAGTCCAGCGCGATCGACGACAGTCGGACCTGTTGGGGCAGGTCCGGTCGTATGAAGCTATGTGGGTTTCATCGGATTGGGGGACCCGATATAG
The DNA here is from genome assembly GCF_040682455.1 of Streptomyces sp. NPDC051183. Classification (NCBI taxonomy): domain Bacteria; kingdom Bacillati; phylum Actinomycetota; class Actinomycetes; order Kitasatosporales; family Streptomycetaceae; genus Streptomyces; species Streptomyces sp. NPDC051183. The sequence continues at coordinate 92,298 of NZ_JBFBBA010000032.1, read as the reverse complement.
ACCCGGTATTAAGCGGTGCTGCGGGACCTCAGGCCTCGCTGCGCTGCTGCGGAATTCCCGCAAGCAGTGCGCGGACCTCAGCCTCGCGGTAACGGCGGTGTCCACCCAGGGTGCGGATGGACGTGAGCTTGCCAGCCTTTGCCCAGCGAGTGACCGTCTTCGGGTCCACGCGGAACATCGTGGCAACCTCAGCCGGGGTCAGCAGCGGCTCGGCATCAGGGGTGCGAGCGGTCATGAGCGGCCTCCTCGGGAGAACCGAACCATCTCGGTTCTTTCCTCTAAATTCTGCACCTTGGCCCGCGTTGCCCGAAATGGACATACGCGGGCCGAGTCGGTTATAGGACGAACGGCTTGTCCTCGGCACTACAACTACACCATCCGTCCAGCCTCGACGGCCAAACCGACGGAATTGCCCTCCGAGGTGTTCATCAGCGGCGGAAGCCGATGGACCGCCCCATAACGGACAGTCACCCCACTGTGACGATCAGTCACAGAGCCATCAGGAGTCGTCAGACCCCCCGTAGCGTGCAATGCCGAGCATTCCGCCCTTAGTTGGGCGGAAGGAACCCTCCCCGGACTCCTTGTCCTATTTTGGCACGAGGGTAGGGGAAGGGCGCAAGGGTGTAGATAGTGCGGTCCGTCACGCTTGGGCCAATGGCCCGTATCGGGACGTAGGTCCTGGAACTAAGTCCTGAATGAGATGATCAAGCACCCGATGGGTGACTTGCACCCACATCCTCGCGCATCGGCCGATCGGCCGATGCGCGAGGGCGGCTCCGGTCCGATCATCCGGCCGACCGATCCCCCGGTCGGGTGTCGGCCGGACGGGTTCCTAGTTGGCGAAGAGCCTCTCCCGGACCGCCCTCCAGCGCTCCGCCAGCTCTCCGTACGCCCCGGCCGCCCCCGAAGCGTCCCCGGCCCGCAGCGCGGCCAGCCCGGCCGCCAGGTCCCGCGCCGAGCGGTCGGCCGCCAGCCGGTCCGCCGGCAGCGCGTGCACCAGCCCGCCGTAGTCCAGCTCGACCATCGAGCGCGGGTGGAACTCCTCCAGCCAGCTCCCGACCTCCACCAGGCCCTCCGCGAGCATCCCGTACCCCTCCGCCTCCCGCAGGGCCCGCAGCGCCCGCGCGAGGCGCCGCCGGGCCTGCACCATCGGCGTCCGGTAGCGCAGCAGCTCGCCCGGCGCGTACTCCCGCTCCTCGTCGGCCACCAGCACGAACCAGCGCAGCGGGACCTGCCACACCCCCGTACGGATCCACGGGCGCGCGTCCGGGTTCCGCTCGCGCCAGCGCTCGTACTCCTCGGCCGCCCGGCGGCGCAGTACGGGCGGCAGGGCCGCGTCCAGCACCGGGGGCGGGAACTGCTCCGCGAGCTCCTGGAGCGCCAGCCAGCCGCGCAGCCGGGTGCGCCACGGGCAGACCAGCAGCACCCCGTCCAGCTCGGCCGTGAAGGCGTCCGCGCTCTCGTGGGCCGGCACCCCCACTACGGGCACCCGTACCAAGTCGGACAGGGACCGACGCAGTTCGTCCTGTGCGGTCGGGGTGACCCCGCGGCGGGCGTAGTCGGCCCAGTGCGTGCGTTCCGGCTCCCGGAAGGCCGCCAGGGGCTCGTAGACGCGCAGGTACGAGGCGTACGGGACGGCGGGCGCGGAACGCGCGGAGGGCAGCCTGGGATCGGGGGATTCGCTCACGCCCTCGTACTCCCCGCTTTGGGGGTCCGGTTCACCTCCGGGCGCCGGAGAGCCTCCCGTACTCCGGGAGTGTTCCGATCCCCGGACAGGGCGGTCACGCGCGCCCCACAGGTCTTACGCTGCTCCCAGCACGCCCTCCCCCACCCGCAGGGCGGGCGTCATTCCGCCGCATCTCTTCCATGGGAGTCACCACCGTGACCGAAATGACCGACGGCGTCCTGCACACCCTGTTCCGCACGGAACAGGGCGGCCACGAGCAAGTCGTGCTGTGCCAGGACCGAGCCACAGGCCTGAAGGCCGTCATCGCGATCCACTCCACCGCCCTGGGCCCCGCCCTCGGCGGTACGCGCTTCCACGCGTACGCCTCCGACGAGGAGGCCGTCCTCGACGCGCTCAACCTCTCGCGCGGCATGTCGTACAAGAACGCTCTCGCCGGGCTCGACCTCGGCGGCGGCAAGGCCGTGATCATCGGCGACCCGGACATCCTCAAGAGCGAGGAACTCCTGCTGGCCTACGGCCGGTTCGTGGAGTCCCTCGGCGGCCGCTACGTGACCGCCTGCGACGTCGGCACCTACGTGGCGGACATGGACGTCGTGGCCCGCGAGACCCGCTGGGCGACCGGCCGCTCCCCCGAGAACGGCGGCGCCGGCGACTCCTCGGTGCTCACCGCCTTCGGCGTCTTCCAGGGCATGCGCGCCAGCGCCCAGCACCTGTGGGGCGACCCGACCCTGCGCGGCCGCAAGGTCGCGGTGGCGGGCGTCGGCAAGGTCGGCCACTACCTGGTCGAGCACCTGCTGGAGGACGGCGCCGAGGTCGTGATCACGGACGTACGGGAAGAGTCCGTGCGCCGGATCCTCGACAAGCACCCGGGCAAGGTCACCGCGGTGGCCGACACCGACGCGCTGATCCGCGTGGAGGGCCTGGACATCTACGCCCCCTGCGCACTCGGCGGCGCCCTGAACGACGCCACCGTGCCGGCCCTGACCGCCAAGATCGTCTGCGGTGCGGCCAACAACCAGCTCGCGCACCCGGGCATCGAGAAGGACCTCCAGGACCGCGGGATCCTCTACGCCCCGGACTACGTGGTCAACGCGGGCGGCGTGATCCAGGTCGCCGACGAGCTCGTCGGTTTCGACTTCGACCGCTGCAAGGCCAAGGCGACGAAGATCTTCGACACCACCCTGGAGATCTTTGCTCGCGCGAAGACGGACGGCATCCCGCCGGCCGCCGCGGCCGACCGGATCGCCGAGCAGCGGATGGCGGACGCCCGCGCCGCGCGCGCGGTCTAGGCAACTCCCGGGGCTCCCGGGTGCGCCCGCCGGGGTGCGGCGAGACGGAACTCACTGCACTTCGGCGGGTCGCGGGCCAGGAAAGCGTTAAAATCGCGGTGACCAGCAAGGACGGGGCGCCTCGCTGGTACTGCACCGGGGCGCGTCATGCGGGCGGCGTACCGTATGGCCGCGGAAGCAGGTACCGTTAAACCCCTACGGACGGTCTCTCCACGGAGAGCCCGCTCCGAACCATGAACGCGTGTCAGACTCTGGGGCCGTCGAGCCCCGTCACCGAGGGGGTCGAGCCATGGGGCGCGGCCGGGCAAAGGCCAAGCAGACGAAGGTCGCCCGCCAGCTGAAGTACAGCAGCGGCGGGACTGACTTGTCGCGTCTGGCCAACGAGCTGGGCGCATCGACCACGGAACCGCTGCCTGTCAGCGAGCCGGTCGAAGTCGATGACGAGCTGGATGACGACGATGACCCGTACGCTCGGTACGCGGAGCTGTACAACAGCGATGACGACGACGAGGACGAAGAGTCAGGTCCGTCGGCACACCGTCGTGGCGCTTGACGCGCTGAGCTGATCACCAGCACGGAATCAAGGCTTCACAGCTTCACAGGGTCAAAACATTGAAACCCGGTCCAGGGCATCGCCCCGGACCGGGTTTCCGTGCTGCTCAGCTCGCGTAGGAACCGGTCATGGTCGCGCCCTCGGCGTGGTCGCCGCGGTCCAGGATCTCGCCGGCGACCCAGGCGTCCACTCCCCGGTCGGCCAGTGCGGTCAGGGCCACGTCCACGGACTCCTGCGGGACCACGGCCATCATGCCGACGCCCATGTTCAGGGTCTTCTCCAGCTCCAGCTGCTCCACCCGGCCGGCCTTGCCGACCAGGTCGAACACCGCGCCGGGGGTCCAGGTCGAGCGGTCGACCGTGGCGTGCAGGTGGTCCGGGATCACCCGGGCGAGGTTGGCCGCGAGGCCGCCGCCCGTGATGTGCGAGTACGCGTGGACCTCGGCCGTACGGGTGAGGGCCATGCAGTCCAGCGAGTAGATCTTGGTGGGCTCCAGGAGCTCCTCGCCGAGGGTCCGGCCGAGCTCCTCGACGTGGGCCTCCAGGGACATCCCGGCCCGGTCGAAGAGGACGTGGCGGACCAGCGAGTACCCGTTCGAGTGAAGGCCGGAGGACGCCATGGCGATGACGGCGTCGCCCGTACGGATACGATCCGCGCCCAGCAGCCGGTCGTACTCGACGACGCCCGTGCCCGCGCCCGCCACGTCGAAGTCGTCCGGGCCCAGCAGGCCCGGGTGCTCGGCGGTCTCGCCGCCCACCAGCGCGCAGCCGGCGAGGACGCAGCCCTCGGCGATGCCCTTGACGATCGCCGCGACACGCTCGGGGTGGACCTTGCCGACGCAGATGTAGTCGGTCATGAAGAGCGGCTCGGCACCGCAGACGACGATGTCGTCCATGACCATCGCGACCAGGTCGTGGCCGATGGTGTCGTACACGCCCAGCTGGCGGGCGATGTCCACCTTGGTGCCGACCCCGTCGGTCGCGGAGGCGAGCAGGGGACGCTCGTAGCGCTTGAGGGCGGAGGCGTCGAAGAGGCCGGCGAAGCCGCCGAGGCCGCCGAGGACCTCGGGGCGCTGCGTCTTCTTCACCCACTCCTTCATCAACTCGACGGCGCGGTCTCCCGCTTCGATGTCGACGCCGGCGGCTGCGTAGCTGGCACCGGTGGTCTTCTCTGTCATGACAGGAGAGAGCTTTCGTGTCGTTTGCTGCGTGGGGTGCCGGGCCCCGGGAGAAGCTTGAAAGACAGGGCCCGGCGCAGGTTGAACCGGAGCTACGGACGACGGAGCGCGTCGGCGGCGTCCGTGCCGCCGGCCAGCTCGGTCTCCAGGAGCTGCTTGCCCAGGAGCTGCGGGTCGGGCAGCTCCATCGGGTACTCGCCGTCGAAGCAGGCACGGCAGAGGTTGGGCTTCTGGATGGTCGTCGCCTCGATCATCGCGTCGAGCGAGATGTAGGAGAGCGAGTCCGCGCCGAGGGACGTGGCGATCTCGTCGACCGTCATGCCGTTGGCGATCAGCTCGGCCCGGGTGGCGAAGTCGATGCCGAAGAAGCACGGCCACTTCACAGGCGGCGAGGAGATCCGGATGTGGACCTCCGCCGCGCCGGCCTCGCGGAGCATCTTCACGAGGGCGCGCTGGGTGTTGCCGCGGACGATCGAGTCGTCGACGACCACCAGGCGCTTGCCCCGGATGACTTCCTTGAGGGGGTTGAGCTTCAGCCGGATGCCGAGCTGGCGGATCGTCTGCGAGGGCTGGATGAAGGTCCGGCCGACGTAGGCGTTCTTGACCAGGCCGGAGCCGTACGGGATCCCGCTCGCCTCGGCGTATCCGACCGCGGCGGGCGTGCCGGACTCCGGCGTCGCTATCACCAGGTCGGCGTCGACCGGGGCTTCCTTGGCCAGGCGGCGGCCCATCTCGACACGCGAGAGGTAGACGTTCCGGCCGGCGATGTCGGTGTCCGGGCGCGCCAGGTAGACGTACTCGAAGACACAGCCCTTGGGCTTCGCTTCCGCGAATCGAGAGGTCCGCAGACCGTTCTCGTCGATCGCGATGAGCTCGCCCGGCTCGACCTCGCGGACGAAGCTCGCACCGCAGATGTCGAGGGCGGCGGTCTCACTCGCGACCACCCAGCCGCGCTCCAGGCGGCCGAGGACCAGCGGGCGGATGCCCTGCGGGTCACGGGCGGTGTAGAGGGTCCCCTCGTCCATGAAGACGAGCGAGAACGCGCCCTTGACCTGCGGGAGGACCTTGGTGGCCGACTCCTCGATGGTCAGGGGCCTGCCGTCGTCGTCGACCTGGCCGGCCAGCAGGGCCGTCACGAGATCGGTGTCATTGGTCGCGGCCACCTGGGTGGCGCGGCCGTCCTGACGCGGGAGGTCGGCGACCATCTCGGCAAGCTCGGCGGTGTTCACCAGGTTGCCGTTGTGACCCAGGGCAATGGAGCCGTGGGCGGTCGCACGGAAGGTCGGCTGAGCGTTCTCCCAGACGGAGGCTCCGGTGGTCGAGTAGCGGGCGTGACCGACCGCGATATGACCCTGGAGCGAGCCGAGAGAGGTTTCGTCGAAGACTTGGGAAACGAGGCCCATGTCCTTGAAGACGAGGATCTGGGAACCGTTGCTCACAGCGATTCCCGCGGACTCTTGTCCACGGTGCTGCAGCGCATACAGTCCGAAGTAGGTGAGCTTGGCGACCTCTTCACCCGGAGCCCAGACACCGAAGACGCCGCAAGCGTCCTGGGGGCCTTTCTCACCGGGGAGCAGGTCGTGGTTGAGTCGTCCATCACCACGAGGCACACCACCGAGTGTAGGCGAGATCGACCACTGGTCCGAATTGGGGACGCCCGGGAAATCTCACAGCACAGAGGGTGACCGGACGGCCTCGTCTCGGTATTCGGGGCCCTTGTTGACATCTACGAACACATTCGTACAGGCTCTCGGCCCACGCAGCCTCTCGGTGACCATTCCGTCACCCTCGTCGAGCGCTGCCACGTAGACCTGGTCCGTGTCGCGAGCGCCACCTGTCGCTGTTCTGCGTAACCGCAACTCTCCTTCCCCTTTTCTCTTTTCCGCTCCGCCCAGCCCTGCCCCGCCGTGCCGCGCGCCGTCCCGCGCCCCGCCCGGGGCGAGGGGCCGAGCCGCGCTGCGGAGTACCTGTGTCTTCGTACAACAGCAAGCTGTCCCGTCGCGCCTTCGGCGGTGCCGTGCCAGTGGGTGCCGCGGCCGCCGCCGTGGGGCTGGGAGCAGCCCCGGCGGGGGCTTTCGAGGCCCATCGGGCGGGGCCCGAGGAGCGGGCGCTGCGCCGCGGGGACTGGAAGTACTACCGCGGCAAGGCGGGCCGGGACCAGGTGGAGCGCGCTCACTCCGCGGCCGAGGCTGCCTCGGCCACGATGCCCTTGGCGTCGGGGCCGGGGCCGGTGAGGGTGAGGGTGCCGCCCTGGATCTTCCAGGTGAGCGGGTTGCTGCCGAAGAGCTCGGTCAGGGCCCGCTCGACCTCGCCCTGTGCTCCCTCGCAGGCCATCCGGGTCGTGACCAGCGGCCCGAAGGTGAGCCGCGTGCCGTCGACGGTGGCCTTGGCGGAGAACCGGTTGCAGCCGAGGCTGCCGCTCGCGGACCCGTCGGCGGCGATCGTGAACCGCGCCCTGCCCTGCGCGTCGACCGGTAGCGAGGCCGCGGTGCCCCCGCTGACCAGGGAGTTCACGATCCACGTGGTGGCGGTGAGCGGGGCGTCCGGGGTACGGGGCTCCGTCGTCATGGTGATGCTGTCCCCCTCGGCGGTGCTGAGCGTGACCCGGCCGGGCTGCGCCTCGATGGTCAGCCGGCCCTGGAACAGCCCGGCGAAGGCCGTCTCGAACGCCATGTCCTCGCAGGCCATCGCGGTGGTCGAGCCCGGCTTCACCGTCATCGCGGAGTCGCTCTCGAAGGTCACCCCGGCGGTGAAGCCGTTGCAGCCGTAGTTGCCCGTGGCCTCGTAGGGCTGCCGGTCCCCGATGGCCAGCTGCGCCGCGGCGGGCGCGCGCAGGGTCCGCCCGTCCACGGTCAGGCTCTGCACCGACCAGGAGTGCCCGGCCGGGGTGGGCGGCACGGACGTGCCGCTCGGGGAGTGCCCGGAGCAGGCGGTGACCGTGGTCGCGGCGGCGAGTGCGAGGGCGGCGAGGACGTGCCGGTGCGTACGCATGCCCCTGGGACGGATCCGCGCCGCAGCCGGTTCCGCCCGGCTCAGCCCGGCTCAGCTCATCAGCGGGAGCAGCGCCGACAGGTCGGCCCGCTCGCCGCTCGCCGTGACCCGGGCCGCGTCCACCGCCTCGGCCCAGCCGGTACGCCCCGTGGCGAGCCGGATCCAGGTCAGCGGGTCGGTCTCCACCACGTTCGGCGGGGTGCCGCGGGTGTGCCGGGGCCCCTCGATGCACTGGACCACCGCGAAGGGCGGGACCCGTACCTCCACCGAGCCGCCCGGCGCCTTGACCGCGAGGGCGTCGGCGAGGAGGCGGGTGCAGGCGGCCAGGGCCTGCCGCTCGATCGGGATGTCCAGCGCGGCGGCGCGGTTCAGGTCGTCGGTGTGGACCACGAGCTCGACGGTCCGGGTGACGAGGAAGTCGGCCAGGGTCATGTCGCCGATCCACAGGTCCAGCACGCGGCTGCCCGGGTTCGCCGCCAGCTCCTCGGCCATCCGGGCTCCGGCCCGCTCGTACAGCTCGGGCAGCGGGGCCCCGCTCAGGGTCTCCCTGGCCGCCTCGGAGATCTTCCCGGCGAGGGAGGCGGTGGCGAAGGGCCACTCGACGGCGGGCAGTTCGGCGACGGCGGCGGGCGGCCGGGCGAGCCCGGCGGCCATCGAGTCGGCGATCCAGGCGATGTGCGCGGCGAGGTCGGCCACGCTCCACTCCCCGAGCCCACTGGGCAGTGCGAGCTGCTCGGGGCTCAACTCCCGTACTGCTTCGGCGACATGCGCGAACTGTGCGGTGACGGCCGTACGGATCTTCGCGGGGTCGTACGTACGCGGCTTCTTCCTGGCGGGCGGCATGGGGCCGACCCTACGCCGCCGGGCGCGGCGCGGCCGAACACCGGCGGCCGGAATCCCAACTGCCGGACCTCAGCGGCCGAGCGCCTGCGGCACCTCTGGCACGACGGTCTCGCAACGCTGCCGGGCGGCCGATCGCAGGGCGGCCTCCCGGGCCAGCGCGGCCAGTTCCCGGGGGTCGAGGGCGTCCACGCGCTCAAGCTCGGAAGCGGCCGTGACCCGGACGGAGGTCACCCCGGTGCCCTCGACCGGAGTGGCGCACTTCGCCGTCACCGCCACATTGCGGCCGCCGGCGTGGTCGAACCCGCTCTCGCCCGGGTCGGCGCCGTGGGAGCTGACCACGGTGAGCGAGAAGAACTCCTGCATGTCCTCCTGCCCCTCGAACGTGCTCGCGCGGCGCAGCACGCACAGGTGCTCGCCCCGCTCGCCCGCGTCAACCTTGTCCGCGTGGCCCGCGAGCCGCATCACCCGATCCGGGTCCACCAGGCCCTGGCAGGCTTCGTTGATCTGCGCCCGGCTGTCCGCGCGCTCCATGCGGGTCTGGTTCCAGTCGTACAGGAACCAGCCGCCCACGCCCACGGCGGCCACGATCGCCAGCACCCCGACCGGACCGATTCTTCGGCCCCTGTTCTCGGACATGTGTCCCCCCGTCGTCAGTGCGGGCATCATGCCGGAAACCACGAGCCCCCGCCCGGAGAACTCCGAACGGGGGCTCGTACGAGAAGAGCGGTGATCAGGCGAGGAGCGCCGGGATCGTCCCCTCGTGGGCGGTGCGGAGCTCGGCCAGGGGGAGGGTGAACTCGCCCTGGATCTCGATCTCCTCGCCGTCCACCACGCCGATGCGCGCGGCCGGGAGGCCCCGGGCGCCGCACATGTCGGTGAAGCGGAGTTCCTCGCTGCGGGGGACGGACACGATGGCCCGGCCGGCCGACTCGGAGAACAGGAAGGTGAAGGCGTCCAGGCCCTCGGGCACCACGATCCGCGCACCGTTGCCGCCGCGCAGGCAGGACTCGGTGAGCGCCTGGATCACGCCGCCGTCGGACAGGTCGTGCGCGGCGTCGATCATGCCGTCGCGCGAGGCCGAGATCAGGATCTCGCCGAGCAGCTTCTCGCGGCCCAGGTCCACCTTCGGCGGCATGCCGCCCAGGTGGTTGTGGACGACCTCGGACCAGGCGGAACCGCCGAACTCCTCGGCCGTGTCGCCGAGCAGGTACAGCAGCTGGCCGGCCTCCGCGAACGCCATCGGCGTACGGCGGTTGACGTCGTCGATCACGCCGAGGACCGCCACGACCGGGGTCGGGTGGATCGCGGTCTCGCCGGTCTGGTTGTAGAGCGAGACGTTGCCGCCGGTCACCGGGGTGCCCAGCTCCAGGCAGCCGTCCGCGAGACCGCGGCAGGCTTCGGCGAACTGCCACATGACGTCCGGGTCCTCGGGGGAGCCGAAGTTCAGGCAGTCGGAGATCGCGAGGGGCTTGGCGCCGGTCGCGGCGACGTTGCGGTAGGACTCGGCCAGGGCCAGCTGCGCGCCCGTGTACGGGTCGAGCTTCGCGAAGCGGCCGTTGCCGTCCGTGGCCATGGCGACGCCGAGGTTGGACTCCTCGTCGATGCGGACCATGCCCGCGTCCTCGGGCTGCGACAGGACGGTGTTGCCCTGCACGAAGCGGTCGTACTGGTCGGTGATCCAGGACTTCGACGCCTGGTTCGGGGAGGAGACCAGGGCCAGGACCTGCGCGCGGAGCTCCTCGGAGGTCTGCGGGCGGGGCAGCTTGCCGGCGTCGTCCGCCTGGAGCGCGTCCTGCCAGGAGGGGCGGGCGTACGGACGGTTGTAGACCGGGCCCTCGTGGGCGACGGTGCCCGGGGGCACGTCCACGATCTGCTCGCCGTGCCAGAAGATCTCCAGGCGCTCGCCGTCGGTCACCTCACCGATGACGGTGGCGATGACGTCCCACTTCTCGCAGATCTCCATGAAGCGGTCGACGTACTGCGGCTCGACGATCGCGCACATGCGCTCCTGCGACTCGCTCATGAGGATTTCCTCGGGCGAGAGCGTCGCGTCGCGCAGCGGGACGGTGTCGAGCTCGACGCGCATGCCGCCGGAGCCGGCGGAGGCGAGCTCGGAGGTCGCGCAGGAGAGCCCGGCGCCGCCGAGGTCCTGGATGCCCGCGACCAGCTTCTCCTTGAAGATCTCCAGGGTGCACTCGATGAGGAGCTTCTCCTGGAAGGGGTCGCCGACCTGGACGGCGGGGCGCTTGGTGGGCTTGGTGTCGTCGAAGGTCTCGGACGCGAGGACCGAGACGCCGCCGATGCCGTCGCCGCCGGTGCGGGCGCCGTAGAGGATGACCTTGTTGCCGGGGCCGGAGGCCTTGGCGAGGTGGATGTCCTCGTGCTTCATGACGCCGATGCAGCCGGCGTTGACCAGCGGGTTGCCCTGGTAGCAGGCGTCGAAGACGACCTCGCCGCCGATGTTGGGCAGGCCCAGGCAGTTGCCGTAGCCGCCGATGCCCGCGACCACGCCCGGCAGGACGCGCTTGGTGTCGGGGTGGTCGGCCGCGCCGAAGCGCAGCGGGTCCACGACGGCGACCGGGCGGGCGCCCATGGCCAGGATGTCGCGGACGATGCCGCCGATGCCGGTGGCCGCGCCCTGGTAGGGCTCGATGTACGAGGGGTGGTTGTGCGACTCGACCTTGAAGGTGACCGCGTAGCCCTGGCCGACATCGACGACGCCGGCGTTCTCGCCGATGCCGACGAGCATGGCGTCGTTCTTGGGGGCCTTCTTGCCGAACTGGGCGAGGTGGACCTTGCTGCTCTTGTACGAGCAGTGCTCGGACCACATGACCGAGTACATGGCGAGCTCGGCGCCGGTGGGACGACGGCCGAGGATCTCGCGGATCCGGGCGTACTCGTCCTCCTTGAGGCCGAGTTCCTTCCAGGGCTGGGAGGCGTCCGGGGTCTCGGTGGCGTTCTTGACGGTGTCGAGGCTCATGCGCTGACCAGCTTCTTCAGGACCGAGGTGAAGAACGGCAGACCGTCGGTGCGGCCCGTCCCGATCAGGGGCTCGACCGCGTGCTCGGGGTGCGGCATGAGGCCGACGACGTTGCCCGCGGCGTTGGTGATGCCGGCGATGTCGCGCAGCGAACCGTTCGGGTTGACGTCTAGGTACCGGAAGGCCACTCGGCCGTCGGCCTCCAGTTCGTCGAGCGTGCGCTCGTCGGCGACGTACCGGCCGTCCATGTTCTTGAGCGGTACGGAGATCTCCTGGCCGGCGGTGTAGTCGCCGGTCCACGCGGTCTCCGCGTTCTCCACCCGCAGCTTCTGGTCGCGGCAGATGAAGTGCAGGTGGTTGTTGCGGAGCATCGCCCCCGGCAGCAGGTGGGCCTCGGTGAGGACCTGGAAGCCGTTGCAGATGCCGAGGACGGGCATGCCGCCCTTGGCCTGCTCGATGATGGTCTCCATCACCGGCGAGAACCGGGAGATGGCTCCGGCGCGCAGATAGTCCCCGTAGGAGAACCCGCCCGCGAGGACGACCGCGTCGACCTGGTGCAGGTCCTTGTCGCGGTGCCAGAGCGAGACCGGCTCGGCCCCCGCGAGGCGGACGGCGCGCAGCGAGTCACGGTCGTCGAGCGTTCCGGGGAACGTGACGACTCCGATGCGTGTGGTCACCGTCAGGCCTCGACCTTCACGGTGAAGTCTTCGATGACGGTGTTGGCGAGGAACGTTTCGGCCATCTTGTGGATGCGGTCGAGGGCGGCCTGGTCGACCGGTCCCTCCACTTCCAGCTCGAAACGCTTCCCCTGGCGGACGTCGGCGATCCCATCGAAGCCCAGACGCGGCAGTGCACGCTGCACCGCCTGGCCCTGGGGGTCGAGGATCTCCGGCTTGAGCATGACGTCGACTACGACGCGTGCCACTGGCACTCCCGATGAGGTGGTTGGTGCGAAGGCGGTTCCCTCAGCGTACCCGGCCAAAATTTCTACGCGGGTAGATATCCCTTGGCCGTCATCTCCCGGCGGTTTCGGCTTCACCAACGCTTCGCAAAATCCACCGGAAAACCACGCACTCGACATTGCGGTGGGACACGCGGAGAGAATTAACTGGGCTTCGCAATACAATGAGAATCGGGGTACAAAGGAATCCTCCCGGGCGGTGGCATTTGTCGCTTCGCGACGGGGGCAGAAAGTTGCATTGCTCCGAAACATCCACACAGGCGACATCGCCGCACGTCAGGGCGGAGCGGTGTCGCACGAAGGGACCGATATACGTGGCGCAGCGCGTAGTAGTCACGATCTCCGACGACATCGACGGCGGGGAAGCGGCGGAAACGGTCACCTTCGGGCTGGACGGTAAGTCGTACGAGATCGACCTCAATCTGGCGAACGCAAAGAAACTGCGGAAGAGCCTCGCCCCCTTCGTGGCGGCGGGCCGTCGCCAGTCCCGTTCCGGGAAGACCTTCAAGCACACGGCCATCGCCCCGGACCCCGCGGTCGTGCGCGCCTGGGCGCGGTCGAACCAGCTGGACGTGCCGCCGCGCGGCCGGATCCCCAAGAGGGTCTACGAGGCGTACAACAGCGCCCACTGAGTGCCGATTTGCCATCCACCCCCATGGGTCCGCTAGTGTGTGGATCACGCCGAGGGGCCAGACCGCAGGTCAAAGCCTCGAAGGTCGTGCGGGTGTAGTTCAGTAGCAGAACGTCCCCCTTCCAGGGGGAAGGCGCAGTGTGCGATCCCTGTCACCCGCTCTGCACGCTTTACCGACCACTCCGGTGGATCGGGTAGAGTGATGCACGCATCGCAGCGACATTCGTGTCGCCGCAAGTATGCGGACGTAGCTCAGTTGGTAGAGCACCACCTTGCCAAGGTGGATGTCGCGCGTTCGAGTCGCGTCGTCCGCTCAGAGTGCAAAGGCCCTGATCATTGATCAGGGCCTTTGTCGTATGTCCCCTCCACTCCGCGACCTCGACGATCCCGTTGATCCCGTTGATCCCGATGACAAATGTCATCGGGGGTCATGACAACACCCACTCCCCTTCCGGCAGGATCACGGCAAGGCTTGGGGCATGAGGACGACGGGGGGACCGGGGCTGTGTCGAGGCTGACCGGATGGTGGAAGAACCGCAGCAGCGCGCAGAAGGTCGAGCTGTACACGCGCTGGTCCTTCCACTTCTTCGTGGTGCTGGAAGCTTTCGCGGTCCTGGTCGGGCTCGTGCCCGAGGGCCGGGCGGCCCTCTTCTGGCTGCTGCCCGTCGGCGCGCAGGTCGCCCTGTGCGGGATCCTGTCCTCCAGGGCGCTGGACTGGGTGCTCGGGCGCCGCGAGCGGCCCGTCCGACTCGCCGTGGCCCTCCTCGCGCTGACCTGCGTACTGTCGGCCACCGCGCTGGTCCTGCGGTCCGCCGGCACCATCACCCACGAGGGTGTGACCCCGGCCCTCGTCGCCAACATGGTGGCCTTCGCCACCGGTTCCCTGACGCTGACCCTGCGCCGGGTCCGCCACATGACCTACGTCGCACCCGGCGCGGCCGTGGCGACGGCGGGCGCGGCCCTGGCGGCCGGCAACCCCGGCGGGGAGGCCGTCGGCTACGGGGTCGGCATCCTCCTGACCAGCGGATTGCTCGCCGTGGCCTGCGGTTTCTCGGCCTGGCTGCTGAAGACGGTCTACGAGCTGGACCACGCCCGGGAGCTCCAGGCCCAGCTGGCGGTGGCCGAGGAGCGGCTGCGCTTCGGCCGGGACCTGCACGACGTGATGGGCCGCAACCTCGCGGTGATCGCTCTCAAGAGCGAGCTGGCGGTCCAGCTGGCCCGGCGCGGGCGCCCCGAGGCGGTGGACCAGATGGTCGAGGTGCAGCGGATCGCCCGGGAGTCGCAGAAGGAGGTCCGGGACGTGGTCCGCGGATACCGGGAGGCGGACCTCGCGGCGGAGCTTGAAGGCGCGCGCGGGGTGCTGTCCGCGGCCGGAATGGACTGCCGGGTCGAGATGGAGGCGGGACGCGAAGCACTGCCCTCCGAGGTGCAGTCGGCGCTCGGCTGGGTGGTGCGCGAGGCGACGACGAACGTGCTGCGGCACGGGGACGCGCGCAACTGCGTGATCCGCCTCACGGAGACGGCGCCCGAGGCGGGGGGCCCGGCCCGGCTGACGCTGCTGGTGGAGAACGACGGCGCCCCCGAGGCACCGGCCGGGCCGCCGGGCTCGGGACTCACCGGGCTGCGGGAGCGGCTCGCGGTGGTGGACGGCACGCTGGACGCCGGCCTGGTGGGCGGCGGCCGGTACCGGCTGACGGCCGTGGTCCCGGGCCGGGAACTGCAACGACTGGAGGCGCGGGCATGAGCCCCGTACGCGTACTGCTGGCCGACGACGAGCACCTGATCCGGGGAGCGCTCGCCGCGCTGCTGGCCCTGGAGGACGATCTGCTGGTCGTCGCCGAGGCGGCCACGGGTCCGGAGGCGCTCGCCATGGCGCGGGCGCACCGGCCGGACGTGGCGGTGCTGGACCTGCAGATGCCGGGGGCGGACGGTGTGAGCGTGGCCACATCCCTGCGGGCCGAACTCCCCGACTGCAAGGTCATGATCGTGACGAGTCACGGCCGCCCCGGGCACCTGAAGCGGGCTCTCACCGCGGGCGTGCGGGCCTTCGCCCCGAAGACGGTTTCGGCGCAGCGGCTGGCCGAGCTGATCCGTACCGTGCAGGCCGGAGGCCGTTACGTGGACCCGGAGTTGGCGGCCGACGCGATCAGCGCGGGGGACTCTCCGCTGACCGCCCGCGAGGCGGAAGTGCTGGAACTCGCGGGGGACGGAGCCCCGATCGCGGAGATCGCGGAGCGGGCCTCGCTGTCGCAGGGGACGGTGCGCAACTACCTGTCCTCGGCGGCGACGAAGCTGGGTGCGGAGAACCGTCACACGGCAGTGCGTCTCGCACGCGAGCGAGGTTGGGTATAGTAGGTCTCGCGTTACGGCGCATGCGGACATAGCTCAGTTGGTAGAGCACCACCTTGCCAAGGTGGATGTCGCGCGTTCGAGTCGCGTTGTCCGCTCTGTAATGCAAGAAGCCCCCGGTCCTCGGACCGGGGGCTTCTTCGTTCCTCAGGACCAGGTCTGGCCGGTGAGCCGCTCGTACGCCTCGACGTACTTGGCGCGGGTCTGCTCGACGACCTCCTGCGGGAGGACCGGCGGCGGGAGTTCACCCTTGGAGTTCCAGCCGGAGGCCGGGGAGGCGAGCCAGTCGCGCACGTACTGCTTGTCGAAGGAGGGCTGGCTGTGGCCCGGCTCCCACTGGTCGGCGGGCCAGAAGCGGGAGGAGTCCGGGGTCAGCACCTCGTCGGCGGCGACGAGCGTGCCGTCGGGCGCGAAGCCGAACTCGAACTTGGTGTCCGCCAGGATGATCCCGCGGTCGCGGGCGATGTCCCGGGCCCGGCCGTACACGGCCAGGGTGGTCTGGCGCAGCCGCGCGGCCGTCTCGGCGCCGGTGGTGCGCGCGACCTCCTCGTACGAGACGTTCTCGTCGTGGTCGCCGACCTCGGCCTTGGCGGCCGGGGTGAAGATCGGGGCGGGCAGCTCGGAGCCGTCCACGAGGCCCTCGGGGAGGGCGAGTCCGCAGACCGTACGGGTCTGCTTGTACTCGGCGAGGCCGGAGCCGGTGAGGTAGCCGCGGGCCACGCACTCGACCGGGACCATCTCCAGGTTCTGGCAGACCAGGGTGCGGCCGGCCCAGTCGGCGGGGGCGCCGGCGGGCAGTTCGGTGCTGATCACGTGGTTCGGGACGAGGTCCGCGAGCTGGTCGAACCACCAGAGGGAGAGCTGCGTGAGGATGCGGCCCTTGTCCGGGATCTCGGTGGGCAGCACCCAGTCGGCGGCGGAGATGCGGTCGCTGGCGACCATGACGAGGTTGCCGTCCTCGTCGCGGTAGAGGTCGCGGACCTTGCCGGTGTGGAGGTGGACGAGGCCGGGCACCTGGACCGGCTCGGGCTTTTCGACGAATCCGGGCACGGAGTCTCCCTGTGGGTCTGTACGAGCGACGAGCGCTGGCCCATTCTCCCGCACGGGAGCCGGTGACCCGGGCAGGGGGGTCAGTCGCGCTTGCAGATCCGGTCGAGGAGATTGGCGGTGGCCCGCTGGACCCGCTCGTCCACGTGCCCGGGCCGGTCCAGGGCCGGGGACCAGGCGAAGGTGCCGGAGGCGAAGACGAGCGCGCCGCTGGGTGCCCGGTAGAGGGAGGTCTCCTGGTGGCGGCGGTGGCCCTCGCTGTCCTCGTACGGGGAGTGCGCGAGCAGGATCCGGTCCTGGTGCTCGGGGAGCTGGGTGCGCGGGAAGTACCGGTCGGCCTCGCCCGCGACCAGTCCTGGCAGCTCATCGTTCTCGGCGGCTCCGGTGGAGTCCCAGAGCCAGTGGGTGGCGTTGCGCACGATCAGGGGCGCGGGCTCGGGGACGCGCCCCGCGTACTGGATGCCGAGCAGTTGCTGCTCCGGGCGGTCCACTTCGCGCCAGAGGCTGGGGCGGCCGGGGCCGCGGCGTTTTCGGCAGGTGAGGAGCCGGTCCTCGACCCCGGAGGGGGAGGGGGCCAGCTCGACCTGCCAGTACATGGTGTTGGCGGAGAGGAAGACGAGGGAGGTGCCGTGGTCGCGGGCCCGCTCGACGGTGCGGCGCATCGGCGCCGACCAGTACTCGTCGTGGCCGGGGAAGACCAGGCCGCGGTAGCGGGAGGGGTCGATGCGGCCGGCGTGCAGGTCGCGGGTGTCGGCGTAGGCGAGGTCGTAGCCGTAGCGCTCGGCCCAGCGGATGAAGTCGTAGGCGTGGCCGACGTGCAGGGGCAGGCCCGCGCCGGCGTAGGGGCGGTCGAAGGAGACGGTGATGGCCGCGTCCTGCTCGCCGAGGAGGCGGCCCTCGTCGTCCCAGGCGTGGTAGAGGCTGGCGCCGGTCCGGCCGTCCTCGGGGTAGAGGTTGTAGGCCTGCCAGGTGATGTCGGGCAGCAGCAGGAGCAGGTCGGCCGGGTGGTCGTCGCGGACCGTGAAGGGGATGTGGGAGCGGTAGCCGTCGGCGGTGGTGAGGACGGCCACGTACGCGCCGATGCTCCAGTAGGAGGGGACCTGGAGCCGCCAGGAAAGCCACCAGTGGTGGCAGGAGACGGTGCGGTCGGCGGTGAGGGGGGGCGGCTGGACGATGCCGGACAGCCGGGGGCTGGTGGTGATCTTGGAGGCGCCGTCGCCGCCGTAGTGGCCGATGCGGTAGACGTCGACGGAGAACTGCTGGGGCGGGTCGACGGTGATGTGGAAGTCGATGGCCTCGCCGGGCGCGACGGCTCCGGTGGAGGCGAACCCCTTGATCTGGCGGTGCACGTCGTCGGCGGTGCGCGGGCCGCCGTTGCCGCGGAGGCGGGGGCTCTGGCCGGCGGCCACCGCGGGGTCGACGTACCAGGGGACGACCTGCCCGGTGTCACCGAAGTACAGCTCGCTGCCCCGGAACCACGGCAGGGGGCCCTGCCCGAAGGGATCGGTCACCGCGTGCGCGAGCGCACCTGACTCCCAACGCCGGATCTGCTCCGCGCTCATACCGCACCCCTCCCTCGTGCCCCCGAACGTCGCGACCGGTCCCAGCACATCACATAACGCACGCAGTCCGTCACCGTTCGTCGCGAATTGACGAGACCGGAACATTCGAATCCGGTTCTGTGTACGAAGAGCTACCCGCGCGGGAGCCTGCCGCGGGGGCGGGCGGACCGTCGGACGAGACGGACCCTCAGGCGAGGCGAGCCGTCAGGCGAGGCGAGAAGAACCGCCGGCGAGGAGAACCGTCACACCAGGCGGACCGGCTTCTCCGGGCGGACGCCGACCGCGGCGAGCCAGTCGCGCAGGGGCTCCGGGTCGCCGTCCTCCACCAGGCACAGCACGCGCGGCGCCAGATCCGCCGGCCGCTCGCCGCCGACCAGCAGCACCGGGCCGTCGAGCCAGTCCAGCCCCGGGGCGGCTCCGGCCGAATCCACGGCCGCGCAGCACACCATCGCCGTCACGTGATCGGCCAGCAGGTCACGCCCGCTGCGCGGCGGCTGGAGCGGGAACAGCGGCAGCGTGTCCGCACCCCGCGCCTTCACCCCGGCGGATCCCGCGGCCGAGTCGGCCCGCTCCTCCCGCGCGAGGTCTCCGCTGAGCCGGCCGGCCAGCGCTTCCCCGGCCGTGCCCCTACCACCGGTGTCGGAGAGGAAGCCCAGCACCCGCTCCACCGTGGAAGCGGCCGGTGTGGACAGTGCGTCCAGCGCGGCCAGCAGCCTCGCCGCCTCCGTACGCCACTTGCGGTCCACGACCTCTTCCGGATACGCCGCCCAGTCCACCGGCGACCAGTCCGGCCCGGCCTCGGCCGGACCGCCGTGGAAGAGCCGCGCGGCCAGCAGCGAAGCCGCCTCGTCGACCGTCCCCGGCTGCTCCAGCAGGTCGCACGCCGGGCGCTCGCCCAGCCGCGAGGTGAACCCCTCGGCCAGCCGGTCCCGCCGGGACAGCTCGGTCAGCGCCGAGACCACTCCCGCGTCGAGGTGCGCCGGCCACCGGCCCATCCGCCAGGCGGGCAGCGCGACCCGGGTCAGCAGCCGGTCCCAGCCCGCATAGGCCAGGCCGACCTGCTCCTGGGCGACGATGCGCAGCCCGTAGTCCACACCGTGCGCCCGCTCGGACGCGGCCGCGGCGACCCCGCGCTCCATCTCGGCGGCGTCCACCCGGCACAGCCGCAGCAGCAGCCGGGCGGGGGCGGCGATCCAGCCCAGGCCGCGCCGGTTGCCCACGTCGACCGCGGCGTCGAGGCCCCGTACGAAACCGCGCGCATCGGCTATGTCCGGGTGCGCGGAGGGGCCCGTACCGGCAACGACGGGCGCGAGTACGGCCCGTAGCTCCGCGACCCGCATCCACCACAGGAACGGCGAGCCGATCACCAGCACCGGCGCCGCGCCCGGCTCGGACTCCGGACCGGGCGCTCCGGCTATGCCGGCGGACACCCGCGCGCCGCGGCGGCGGTGCGCCGCATGGGTACGGTCCTCCAGCCAGCTGTCGCAATCCGGGGTCAGCGCTATCGCGGAGGGGGCCGGGACGTCCATCCGGTCCGCCAGGTCCCGCACGAGCCGGTACAGATCCGGCGCGGCGGCCTCCGACAGCGGCACCGTCGGCGTCACGGCGGGGCTCGCCCGCAGCACCACGGCGGCGAAGACCCCGCCGACCAGCAGCACCAGCGCGGCGACCGCGCACACGACGAGGGTCACCGCCGGCCAGGGGTCACCGGCCAGCCGGCCCGTCATCCGGGCGCTCACCAGCACCACCGCGAAGGCGGCGGGCAGCAGCCCGAGGGCCAGTGCCCTGCTGCGCACGCGCAGCACGGCAAGGGCCCGGGAGCGCGCGGACGGCGGGCCCACTTCCACGATCGAACCGGTTCCGGACACGGCCGGACCTCACCCCCTCTGCCCTGCGGCGGCTTTGCTCACTCCCCCACTGTGACACCAGCCACTGACATCGCAATGCCGGTGGGCCAAGTGCCGGAATGCTTCCGCCGCACCCTAGTTGGGGCGCGGGCGGGCGTCAGGCGGACCGGGTGACGATCACCCGATGGAATGGCTTTGGGTAAAGGTGGATGCGTTCGAACGCTGCCGGAGGCAGTCGCACGCGGCCACGCGCGCGGGCCCGGCCGCACCGTGTGCGTACCGGGCCCGCGCGGGCGCTGAGCCGCCGGTCAGCGGCCTTCGGCGGCCTTCGCCGCGATGTCCGTACGGTGCTGCGAACCGTCGAGCCTGATCCTGCCGAGCGCCTTATACGCCTTCTCGCGCGCCTGTGCCAGGTCGGCGCCGGTCGCCGTCACCGACAGCACGCGGCCGCCCGCGCTGACGACCGAGTCGCCCTCGCGCCGGGTGCCGGCGTGCAGCACGTAGGCGTCGGGCGCGTCCTGCTCGGCGACCTCGGCCAGGCCCTCGATCGGGTCCCCGGTCCGCGGGGTCTCCGGGTAGTTGTGCGAGGCGATGACCACCGTGACGGCGGCGTCCTCGCTCCAGTTCAGCGGCGGTTCGGCGTCCAGGGTGCCGTTGGCCGCGTTCAGCAGCACGCTCGCGAGCGGGGTGCGCAGCCGGGCCAGGACCACCTGGGTCTCGGGGTCGCCGAAGCGGGCGTTGAACTCGATGACCCGGGTCCCGCGGCTGGTGATGGCGAGGCCCGCGTAGAGCAGCCCGGAGAAGGGCGTACCGCGGTGGCGCAGTTCGTCCACGGTCGGCTGGAGGACCAGCTCCATGACCTCGTCGACCAGCTTGGGGTCGGCCCAGGGCAGCGGCGAGTACGCGCCCATGCCACCGGTGTTGGGGCCCTCGTCCCCGTCCAGCGCGCGCTTGAAGTCCTGCGCGGGCTGGAGCGGCAGCACGGTGACGCCGTCGGTGATGGCGAACAGGGAGACCTCGGGGCCGTCGAGGAACTCCTCGATGACGACCCGGTCGCAGCCGAGCGCGTGCGCGCGGGCGGCGGCGCGGTCCTCGGTGACCACGACGCCCTTGCCGGCGGCGAGGCCGTCGTCCTTGACGACGTACGGGGCGCCGAAGGCGTCGAGGGCCGCGTCCACCTCCTCCGGGGTGGTGCACACGTAGCTGCGCGCGGTCGGGACCCCGGCCGCGGCCATCACGTCCTTGGCGAAGGCCTTGGAGCCCTCCAGCCGGGCCGCCTCGGCGGACGGGCCGAAGACGGGGATGCCGGCGGCGCGCACGGCGTCGGCGACGCCGGCGACGAGCGGGGCCTCCGGGCCGACGACGACCAGGCCGGCGCCGAGTTCGGTGGCGAGAGCGGCCACGGCGTCACCGTCGAGGGCGTCGACCGGGCGCAGCTCGGCCACCTCTGCGATGCCGGCGTTGCCGGGGGCGCAGTACAGCGCGTTGACGTCGGGGTCGAGGGACAGAGAGCGGCACAGGGCATGTTCGCGGGCGCCGCCGCCGATGACGAGGACCTTCACGCTGCTCAGCCTAGCCCGCGTGGCCGGTTCCCTTTCGTGCGGCCACCCAACCCGGGGCCGCTACTCGTTCGTGTATTCCTCCACAACGGTGGCTCCGAGCTCGCGCACGATGAGGTCGTGTCCGGTCAGCGCGCTCTCGACCAGATCGGGATCGTCCTCTTCCGGTACGTCATCCTCGGGCGCGACCGGCGGGGGTGCCTGCTGTACGGGCGGCTGCGGCGCGGGGGCGGGCTGCTGCGGCTGCTGCTGGTACTGCGGGGCCTGCGGTGCGGGGGCCTGCTGCACCGGGGGCGGCGGGCTGTACGCGGGGGCGGGCGGTGCGGCGTAGGAGGACGTCTGGACCGGGGCGGGTGCTCCGCCCACGACGGCGTCGATCTTCCAGTTGACCTGGAACTGCTCGGCCAGGACCGCCTTGAGCACCTCCTCGCTGCCGCTGCTCGCGAAGTTGTCGCGGGCGCCGGCGTTGGGGAAGCCGAGCTGGAGGGTGGTGCCGTCGAAGCCGGCGACCTGGGCGTTCTGGCTGAGCAGGATCCAGGTGAAGCGGCGGCGGTTCTTGACGGCCTCCAGGACGGAGGGCCACATCGCCTGGACCTGCCCGGCGCCGGCGGCCATGCCGGGCGACGGCGCGGCGGCGGCCGGCGCGGGGGCGGGGGCGGCGGCCACGGGAGCCGGGGCCTGGACCGGGGCGGCGGCCTGCGGGGCGGAAGCCTGCCCGGCCGCGCTGGGCCAGGCACCGGGGGCGGCGCCACTGCCCGGCTGGGCGGCGCCGGGCCACGCACCGGGCGCGGGCGCGGCGGGGGCGGGGGCTTGGGCGACGGGGGCCGGGGCGGGCGCCTCGGGGGCGGGCGCCCGTACGGCGGCGGGCGCGGGGGCCGCGACGGGCGCGGGGGGAGCGACCGGTGCGGCGGGGGCCGGGTGCGCGGGGGCCGCGTGCGCGGGCGGGGCCATGACGTGCGCCTCGGGGCCGGGGACGTAGGCCATGGCGGGCGGGGCGGCCGGCGCGGCCACGAACCCGGCGGGCGGCCCGCTGCGCTCCAGGCGGTCGAGCCGCGCCTGGAAGGACCGCTCGTCGCCGAAGGCGGCGGGCAGCAGCACCCGGGCGCAGATCAGCTCCAGCTGCAGACGGGGCGAGGTCGCGCCGCGCATCTCGGTGAGTCCGGTGTTGACCAGGTCGGCGGCGCGCGACAGCTCGGCGGCGCCGAAGACGGAGGCCTGGGCCTGCATCCGCTCCACGACATCGGTGGGGGCGTCGATCAGCCCCTTCTCCCCGGCGTCGGGCACGGCGGCCAGGATCACCAGGTCGCGCAGGCGTTCCAGCAGGTCGGCGACGAAGCGGCGCGGGTCGTTGCCGCCCTCGACGACGCGGTCGACGACCTCGAAGGCGGCCGCGCCGTCCCCGGCGGCGAAGGCGTCGATGACGGCGTCGAGCAGGGACCCCTCGGTGTAGCCGAGCAGGGAGGTCGCCATGGCATACGTCACACCCTGGTCGGCGGCGCCGGCGAGCAGCTGGTCCATGACGGACATCGAGTCACGCACGGAGCCGGCACCGGCCCGTACGACCAGCGGCAGCACGCCGTCCTCGACCTTGGCGCCCTCGCGTCCGCAGACCTCGCCGAGGTAGTCGCGCAGGGTGCCGGGCGGGACGAGCCGGAAGGGGTAGTGGTGGGTCCGGGACCGGATGGTCCCGATCACCTTCTCCGGCTCGGTGGTGGCGAAGATGAACTTGAGGTGCTCCGGCGGCTCCTCGACGACCTTCAGCAGGGCGTTGAAGCCCGCCGAGGTGACCATGTGGGCCTCGTCGATGATGTAGATCTTGTACCGGCTGGAGGCGGGGCCGAAGAAGGCCTTCTCGCGCAGGTCGCGGGCGTCGTCCACACCACCGTGCGAGGCGGCGTCGATCTCGATGACGTCGATGGAGCCCGGCCCGTTGCGCGCCAGGTCCCGGCAGGACTGGCACTCCCCGCAGGGGGTCGGGGTGGGACCCTGCTCACAGTTCAGGCAGCGGGCGAGGATGCGCGCACTGGTGGTCTTGCCACAGCCACGGGGGCCGCTGAACAGGTACGCGTGATTGACCCGGTTGTTCCGCAGGGCCTGCATCAGCGGTGCAGTGACATGCTCCTGCCCGATGACCTCGGCGAACGACTCGGGGCGATAGCGGCGGTACAGCGCAAGGGACGACACGTCTACGAGGTTATCCGGGCCCGCCGACAACAGCGGCCCACCGGCGACAGCGGGGCCCGCCCGAACCCGCCCCGGAACGCAAAGCGCCCCCCACGCACCCGCCAGAGCCCACTTACCCTTGCTGCCTTCCGGCCCTGGGGGAGTTGGGTGAGATAGCGCCACGTGAGGGGCTGACCCCACCCTAGCGGATGGCGGCCCCCGGAATCGAGCCGGGGGCCGCCCCGGACCCCGCCCGGCGATCACGTTCGCGAGCACCCCTCAACGTCTTGTATTGTTTGCGGCGGAGGATTCGCCTAGTGGCCTAGGGCGCACGCTTGGAAAGCGTGTTGGGGGCAACCCCTCACGAGTTCGAATCTCGTATCCTCCGCACCCGCCCACCAGGGCAAACGAAGGACCCGACCGCATCGCGGTCGGGTCCTTCGTCGTTTCGTGGTTGCGGTTTTGGTTGCAGTTCCCGATCTACGCTCCTCGCTGCCTCGGGATGGCCGAGGCTCGGCAGGCGTCACAGGCCATCGCGGCGTTGCGCCCGTACCGGCGCATCAGCTGCCCGCAGCCGATGCACGGACCAACCTCCCACGGAGGGCATCCCAGGGTGGCCGCTGCCGCGGCCCGCTCCACCTGCGTGATCCACGTCGCATGCCGCTTCCGCTGCATCGGCATGCGGGCGAGGGTGAAACCGCCCGCGGGCTGCCCAAGATCCCTGACCGGCCTGGCGTCGCTCCGAAACCACCCCTCCTCGCCAGCTCGGCAGGAGCGATCGATCTCCTGCTCGGAGAAGGTGATCTCGTCGTCAGCCTCCGGCTCCTGGACCTTGGGCAGGGGGTCCCACTGACCGGTCAGCTCCCGCCAGGTCCGACACTCGGTACGGGGAACCCACATGTGGCGGCCGGCCCGACCGCCGCCACGGCTCGGCACGAAGACCGGCACGCTGTCGCCGGTGGCACTGGTCAGGATCAGGTCCTCGATCCGGACGGGAGGCTTGGGCGGGTCGCAGAGCGCCGGAAGGAACCACTCGGCGTGGATCGCGCCGCAATGGCCCGTGCCGCCGTTGTCGGGACAGTGGAGCGCGCTACTCGACAGGCAGCGCCAGACCTGTAGGTGCCGGTACCCGCCCCGGATGACCATCTCGCTGCCGTCGGCGATCTCCCGCCAGGACATGTCATCAACCCGGGCCCAGGGCGCTCGGTCGATCAGGGCCGCCGTGTCGTCCTTGGCGACCCACAACGGCGTGATGTCGTGCTCCATGGCGTTGACCGACCGCCGGTGGACGCTGCTGGGGCTGAGTGGGGAGTACTGAATCTCCCAGCCGATCTGGATGCCGGAGGGCCCGGTGACCACGGCGTCGGTGACGCCGCGCCGGTTGGGCATGCCCACCTCGGCATCGGCGGTCAGCCCGTACCCCTTGGCGGTCTCTACGATCCGCTCCTTGGTGGCCTTGTGCTGATCGCTCTCCGCCGGCGTCGGCTTGTGCGTGATCGGCAGGTGGGCGGCAACCAGAGGTGAGCGGCCACCAACGCGAGCCCGGCGGATGAACATCCACGGTGACTTCCCACCCGCCTCGGACGCGCACGGCTTGCCTCGGTGGTGCGCGAGGCACTCCAGCATCTGCGGGTTCCGCTCCGAGACGCTGGTCATGATCTCTTCGAGCAGACCGGGGTAGCCGCGGACCCCCAGGTCTGGCTGGGTCAGGTTGATCTCAATGCCGTATTCGGTATGCCACACGCCATTGGCCATCCATCCACGATAGGAACGTCCGCTGACAGGCAACAGAGCGCGGATCGGCATGACTTCGGCAAGGTCGCTTTCAGCTGACCTTGCCCTCGCCACCTGGGCCCGCCCCTGAACTGCGATGCAGAGGGCGCCGTTGAAACCTCCTCCTCGCCCAACTCGGAATCCGCCGCAGGTGGGCGACCATCCGGGGAGCCAGTCTTCTCCCGAGGTGGTCGCGTTCGAATCAGTAAATGATCGGTTGTAAGCCACCCCAGTGCTGGGCTTTCGGCGTACCCACCGAGTAAACGCTCTGGCTAGAAGTCATCCCGCTTCCGGAGCTGTTGGCGAGAATCCTCCCGCGCGCGCCGCCAAGTGCATCACCATCCGAACCATGAACTACGGAGCAACGCGTGGGTAAGCGCGAACGTCGGCGCAAGCGGGAACAGGCGAAGAGGAAGAACCAAGCGCAGCAGCGGCCAAACACCCCGCAGCCGATCGTCCTGGAGTACCCGGAGGAAGCCCCCCGCATCCGCGTTGTGATCAAGCACGACGCGCCGGAAGACGCCCAGAAGGTCAGCACCCTCTACTGGGAGATCAAGAACGACGGCAGTTGGGCACGGACCGTCAGCAGTATCGGGGTGTCCAGCAACGTCGGCGCGGTGGCAACCGCGCACTCGCACGCTGTCCTGCTCAGCTGCCCGTGCGCGAACTGCTCCGAACCGATCAGCGTCGCGAACAGGTCTTGGGCCAACAAGGTCGGCGGCAAGTACCTCGATACTGAAGCCCCCACCTACCTCTGCTGGGACTGCACGACGGTTCAGAAGCGCCAGGAGACCGAGCGGCAGCAGCGCATCGCCGCGGAGAAGCGGGCTGAGCAGGAGCGCGAGAAGCAGAAGGCCGAAGAGGTCAAACGGCTGATCGCCGAAGCCATCGAGGACGAGGAGGGAAAGTCGGAGGCCATCAGCTGCCTCCCGGAGGACAACGCCCCAGCCTTGGCCCTCTACGTGGCACTGGTCAGCTACGCCGCGCGCAACCCAGGAAAGCCGCTGCCCAGCATCACGAACATCGGCTCCATGGGCTGGACCGGCGACACTGGGCAGGACCGGGAGCTCCTCCTCGCGCTCTACTACGCAAACCTGCTCGCCATCTCCCAAGAAACCCCGGTACAGGCCTTCAGCCTCTCCAAGGACGGCGACGACATCACGTTCGTCGCCAAGGACGTGGCCTGGCGCCTCATCGGCAGTCTCCCGATCGCGCAGGAGCGTGTCGGGGAGATCACGTACGGCTTCCAGACCGCACCTGGGCCGCGGGGATCAGAGGCCCGGAAGGCAGTCGCCGCGCTCACGGAGCAGACGGAGGTCACCAACGTCGCTGCGTACATCAATGGGCTGCTCACCAAGAAGTACAGCTACCCCGAAGTGCCCGAGGCGCGGCGCGAAGAGCTCACCGACGTCATCCGCAAGGGCTTCAACCATGGCTATACCCCTGGGCAGATGATCTGTTTCGCGTGGCGCGCGGCTGACTCTGCCGCAGCCTGGAAGGAGCGCAACGCCCGGATGGGGCCGCCGGAGGCCGCTTCAGCCTCTGTGACGAGCCTCAACGGGAAGATCGACAAGGCGATCGAGCTCCACCACGCCATCCCCGAGTATGAGGCCCCCCGCTGGCACGCGACACCCCTCGCGCTCAGCAGCCTCCGACGCCTCCATGCGGATATCCAGTGGGTCCATAGCCGCGAGGTCATCGAAGCCTGCACACTTTGCGATCACCACGGCCTCAAGGACACCGTTCACCCCGAAACCGGGGCGGGTGCCGTGTGGCGCTGCACGCACCCTGTCGAGATCCCGACCCAACAGCAGGAAGAAGTGGAGCCGAACTGGTGGGATGACGCCCCTGAGCCGGCCGATACGTGAAACCGCCCAGCCGATCCCCGAAGGTCATCGGGGACCGGCTGGCAAAGGTCATCGGCTGCCGAAGGTGATCAGCGGCGCCACCGGTCCCACAGCCACCCGGTGGCCGTGACCGTCACGAAGCCGAGCACCTGCTGCGCCTCGTTACCGATGCCAGCGGTGTAGCCCGCCGCGTAGCCGACCGCGACCGCGGCCACGAACATCTCGAACCTGGGCGGCCGCTCGCTTCCGACCACGGGGACACGCATACTGGACATGGTTCTTCTCCTCATCAGATGGGTTGGACCATCCGCCGGACCCCGGAGATCTGTGGAAGGTGACACGGGATCCGGCGGAAGCATGTGGGCTAGCTGTCGCCGCCGCGCTCCTCAGCCGCCGACAACTCCTCGTACAGCTCGGAGCTCACGAGCTCGCCGAGTCTCGCCGCCATTTCAAGGCGCTGCTGCTCGGACAGGCTACGGAAAGCCCGCCAGGTGAGTTCGGCGGGGGAGCTGGGTCGGCGACCCATGGCGATCCAGGCCAGGATGAGCGACCTTTCCTCTTGGGAAAGATCCTTAAGACGCTCCCAGACCGCCTCCGGGTCCTGGTACCGATGGACCCTGACTGCGTCCGTGAACCGGATCTCCTGGGCACGTTCGACCGATGCCGAATGGAGAGGGGCCAACGGGCGGCGTTCACGCAAGGTGTGAGCGCGGGCACCCGGCTCCCATACGGGATCTCCAGCCTGAACGAAACGGGCCTCGTGAGAGGTGAGGCGCGGGTCATCACGGTTGGTCGCGATGACCCAGCCATGGTCGCGCAGCTCTCGAACCCGGCGGTCGATCTGCGTAACGTCGGGGAACGCCGCCCGCAGCTGCTCCTTGCTGTAGACGTTCCCCTCTCCCACCTCGGTGGCGAGCCACAAGGCGGTGCGCACCTTGGTCGCCATCTTCTGGTCGGTCCAGTCCGGCAGTTGAGACTCCGTCATGCAGCCTCACCTCCTTCGTCGCCGCACTCTCAGTAAAACATATCCGGCGGACTTCGGCGCCGTTTTCCGGCGCAGTCCGGCGCGCGATCGAACGGGAACGCAGAGAGCCCCGACCAGACAGGTCGGGGCCCCCTCCGTACACACCCAGCTACCACTCGTCGGTGTCGCCGTATCTTCCCGGGTTTCGGGCTCGATCCACAGCCTGCGCACACGCCTCTACGAAGGCCGCCTCCACCGCCGCCTTATCCGTTCCCCGCACCTGTGCCTCGACCTCCTGGCCCGAACTGGGGCGTCGCGCCGTGCGCCAGGCCGAGGCGCGGCCGGTGTAGACGTCGGTCTCGAAGTCCCAGGCCGGCACCGACCACAGTTCGGGAAGCGCGGTCACCACGCGTTCCCCACCGGGCAGGAACAGGGCTCGGCCGTGGAAGACCACGGAGCGCTCCGGCATCTGATCGCGAAGGACGCTCGCGCCACCGGGGCCCTGGTGCTCCCAGCGCCAGCGGTCCCACATTTCCACCTCGGCGGCGTGATCAGGCCAGTCCTCGCTCCACCGTGCTACGACCTCGTCGGCGTGCTCGCGGTGGAGGAAAGGAACACGTCGCTCGCCGAGGCGGGCCACATGGATCATCAGCTCGGTGGGTACAGGGCTTCGACCCGCGCCAGCACCACGTTCTTCTGCCCCCTGCTCCGTGCCCCACAGCAGGCCGCCAACCTTGGCAGCCGTGTCATTCAGGACGCGGCTGGTCAGGTGCTGGTAGCGGCGACGCATCCTGGCGGACTTGCCGGGCTCCCAGCCCATGATGGCGTCGACGACCGCGTCGGGGACGCCGAGGATGAGCAGGACGGTGGCCGCGGTGTGGCGGGCGTCGTGGAGGCGGGCATCACGGACGCCAGCGGCCTTCAGCAGCTCCTTCCACTTGTGGTAGTCCGTGTTCGGGTTCAGGGGCTCGCCGGTGGGCGAGGTGAAGACGTACCCCTTCTCAGTCCACAGGTCGCGGGCAAGGGAACGCTCACGGGCCTGTTCCCCCTTGTGCTGGCGCAGCAGCTGGAGCAGCTCATCGGGGGCACCGATGGGCCGCTGGCCTGCGCGGGACTTCGCGTTCTTGGTCTCGCGTCGGGTGTTGATCTTCTGCGGGCAGTAGCCGGGCTTGCGTCCACAGCGGTCGCCGCAACCGTGCTTGTAGCGAGGCCGCAGTCGGCCACGGCGTACGCGGATGACGCCGAGGTCGAAGTCGACGTCGTCCCACTGCATGCCGAGAACCTCGCCCTGTCGCAGGCCCAGGGCCAGGGCGATGACCCAACGGGCGGTGTTGCGGTGCTTGGCGGCCTCGGTGAGCAGGTGCTGGACCTCCTCGACCGTGTACGGCTCGACCTCCTCCTCTTCCAGGCGCGGGGCTTTGGCGATCGTGGCCGGGTTGACCGTGAGGTGGGCGCGACGGACCGCTTCGTTGAGAGCGGTGCGGACGGTGCGGTGGACCTGGTGGGCGGTGCCGACGGCACTGCCGGAGTCCTGCATCTTCTTGTAGAAGCGCTCCAGGTGCTCGGGCTCGAGCTTCTCCAGGCGGTGGGCGCCGAGGCCGGGGATGAGGTGGTGGTTCACCGCGACGCGGTAGCCGTCGATGGTGTTCTCCGAGACATGCGCGGCGGCGATGTTCTCCACCCAGTGCGTCAGCCATGTCTCCAGCGTCCAGCTCTGACCGGCCTTGCGGACGGCGCCCTTGTCGCGCTGCCGTTCAAGCTCGCGTACGAGCTTGGTGACCTCGGGGCGGGTCTTACGGCTGACGTGGCGCCGGTCGGGATTGCCGTTGTCCTTGGTCCCGACGGTGACGTAGCCGTGCCATCGGCCGTCCTTGCCCTGGAAGATCGACGAGGCGCCGTTGGGCTGGCGGGACTTCGGTGCGGAAGCTCGCGTCATGCGGCGGCCCCGAAGTCGCTCGCCGACAGTCGGCGGATGAGGAACTCGTTCACCGCCTCTGCTGGGATGCGGCGCAAGCTGCCGATCTTGACGGAGGCGATCTCCCCGGAGGAGACGTACTCGTACAGCTTGGTACGGCCGATGCCGATCCGGCGGGCGGCTTCAGTGACGGTAAGGCCGACGAGGGTGGTGTCGCTCTGGTCGCCGCTCCGCTCGGCTATGAGCGCTCGGAGCGTGTCCTCGGGGACGTCGAGGAGCTGGGCGATCTGGGCAAGGGGCAGGGAGTGCTGGGGCAAGGGTGTGCTCCTCCTCCGGCGCACGCAGTCGCGGGGCGGCAACCCTCGCGGACCAGGCCGGTGGTGATGTTCAGGGATGGGCGGTGCTGATGCAGTAGGGCATGAGGGCACGCTGACCTGCGCTCGTTCAGGAGTGCTGGCGCTTCCACGCGTCTTCTTCGCGTCGGATCAGCTGTTCGAGTTCGGCCTTGTGCTCGTCGCTGTAGCTAGCGAAGTGCTTCAGCTCGAAGTCTTCATGGTCGATCTGGCGCTCCAGGACCTCCACGTTGCGCTTCGCCCTCGCGAGTGCAGCCTTGTTTTCGATCCATTCGCGGACGATGCCGCGAATGACTGGGTCGGCATGCTTCATGGGCGGCGCGGTCAGCTCGTCCGGGGTTCGTGCTCGCATCACAAGGTTGCTGGCCGGGCCGCTCCGCCGGAACGTCCTCCCACCGCCCCAGGACCGAACTTTCACCGAACTAAGGGGCCTTGCCAGGCCCTTCACCGCTGTGAGCCCGGCACGAGATGGCACTCTGGCCACATGGCAGAACTCAACGGACAACCAGTCGAGCCGTCTCAGCTTCAGACCCTGGCCCTGACCAACTACGGCCACTTCACTTCGATGCGCGTCGACGACGGCCGCGTACGCGGCCTCTCGCTGCACCTGGAGCGGCTCCGGCGTGACTGCCGAACTCTCTTCGGTGTCGACCTCGACCCGCAGCGCGTCCGCGAGCTGGCCCGCCGTGCAGCTCCCGCGACCGGTTCCACGACAGTCCGCGTCACCGTCTTCGACCCTCGACTCGACCTCGGCCACCCGAGCGAGGCCAGAGACCCGCAGGTACTAGTGACCTCCCGACCGGCGGGCGCCCTTCCACTGCCGCCGCTCAGGGTCCAGGCCGCGACGTACGTACGTGACGTCCCGAGCGTCAAGAGCGTCGGCCTCTTCGCGACCCTCCATCACCGCCGTCAGGCGCAGCTGAGCGGATTCGACGATGCCCTCTTCGTCGACCAGGAAGGGGTGATCTCGAAGGGAGGCACCTGGAACATCGGTTTCTTCGACGGCAACCGGGTGATCTGGCCGAACGCCGACTGCCTCGTCGGCGTGACCATGGAGCTCCTCAAGGCCGCCCACGACCACGACACGCGGACGGTCCGACTGAACGACCTGCCGAACGTAACGGCCGCATTCGCCACCAACGCGGCTATCGGCGTCCGTGCCATCAGCTCGATCGACGGCATCGAGCTACCCGAGTCCCACGCGATCATCGACGCGCTCCGCAAGGAGTACACGGAGATCGAAGGCGACTTGTTGTAGCGCTCCGAAGCCGGGCTCCAACTGGCTAGGCTGGTCGGGAACAGCCAGCAACAAGGAGTCCTGGAGTGGCGACAGTTGAGCGATGGTCCGGACTGGAGGTCCGGGCCTTACGCGAGGCATCGCGGATGAGCACCGAGGAGTTCGCGACGCGCCTCGGTGTCAGCGACCGTATGGTGTCCAAGTGGGAATCACGCAAGGACACGATCCGGCTCAGGCAGGTCAACCAGGCGGCTCTGGACACACTCCTCGCCAGCTCCGCTCCTGACGTCCACGAGCGGTTCGCGAGCCTCGCCCGCTCGCTGGGAACGGTGCTCCCTGCCCAGGAGCCGCCAAGCCCCGGGGGCCAGCCTCCGCAGCACCAGGTGCGTCACCCCCGCGACGGCAAGAGCATGGCCTTGGTCGAGGCCGGCACCTTCCTGTCCGGCGAGAAGAACGAGCCTGTCTGGCTCCCGTCCTTCTACATCGACGTCTACCCGGTGACCAACAACGACTACGCCCGCTTCGTGGCCGCCACCGGCCACACTGGCACCGCGGCAAGTGTCCCGACGCCATCTTCGACCACCCGGTGGTCTTCGTCACCTGGCACGACGCCTCGGCCTACGCGGCGTGGGCGGGCAAGGAACTGCCTACCGCCCAGCAGTGGGAAAAGGCGGCCCGTGGCGCGCGCGGGGACTCGTACCCCTGGGGCAACAACCCCACCCCGGCCAAGTGCAACTCCCGCGAGAGCGGCATCGGCTCCACGACCCCGGTGAGCCGCTACCACAGTGGCGTCTCCCCGTACAGGGTCTACGACCTCTGCGGCAACACCTGGGAGTGGTGCTCGACCCGCTCCGAGCCGGGCCGCTACGAGCTCAAGGCTGGTGCCTGGACAAGCCCCTTCGCCCGTGCGGTCCCCGCCGTCTTCAACGACGCCTCCGCCGAGATGCTCGACGACGACACCGGGTTCCGCTGCGCGACTCCCGCGAGCGCGATCGAGGCGCTGACACGTGACGACGCCCGCCTACCCGTTCCACCATCTGGCCAGCGACGGGGTGTGGGAAGTGCGCACCGACCGCGGCCCCGGAAGTCCCGGCAGCTCGGTGCGGGAGCTGCGGGCAGCCAGGGCTGTCGGGCAGCTGGCGCCGGAGCTGCGGGCGGCACTGCGGCGCGAGCCGTCACTGCTGGGTCGGCTCGCGCGCGTACTGCTCGACCAGCACTTCCCACCCTCCCTGCACAGCGAACTATGCGAAGCGATCGGACTGGAACTGGAGCCGGCAGAGACGGGCCGGTCGTCGCCGACGCGGCGGCAGAGGGACCGGCGGATGCGGGAGCTGGTACTGACGGCTTACGAGTACCAGTGCGCCTTCTGCGGCTACGACGGGCGGATCGGAGCGGTGCCGGTCGGGCTGGAGGCCGCGCACGTGCGCTGGTGGGCGTTCGACGGCCCCGATGACGTCGACAACGGCCTTTGCCTGTGTGCGCTGCACCACAAGCTCTTCGACAAGGGCGTCCTCGGTGTCGGCGACGGCCACCGCATCCTCGTCTCGCAGCACTTCGTCGGCCGCAGCCCCACAGCCCGCGAGCACGTCATAGCCCTCGCGGGCCGCCCCCTCGTCGGCCCACAGCCAGGCGTACGCCCCGTGGCGGCTCACCACCGCTCCTGGCACATCAGCCAGGTCTTCCACGGCGCCCCGCGGCCCGGCGCGGATCTTCCACGAAGCCGGTCTCGCGAGGGCTCGCCCATCCGCCCGCAGGTCAGCCCGCGTACTCCCACGGGTTGAGCAGGAGCGCGCCGGTCCGGGCCAGGTGCTTGACGTTCCGGCTCACCAGGGTCCACCCGTTCGCGAGGGCGGTGGCGGCGATCAGCGCATCCGGCGGATCAATGCTGGTGCCGGTGGTCTTCAGCTTCCGATGAAGGGCGAGGTACGCGAGGGCCTCGTTTTCGCCGATGGCCGCGATCCGGTCGCTGTAGTCGACGCGGATACTGTCGAGCACCCGCTCGAAAGCGGCGCGCCGTACCAGGTCCGGTGTCTCCGCAATGCCCGCCTCGATCTCCGCGATCGTGATGACACTCAGGTAGAGGCCGGTAGACGGGACCGAACGGGCCCAGGCCACAACAGCCGGAGCAGGCTTGGGCCGAGTGGTGATCTCGGAGACGACATTGGTGTCGAGCAGATAGATCACTCGCCGCCCGCCGCATCGTCGTAGGAACGCTGCCCGAACTCCAGCCCCTCGAACGGGGCCGACTCAAGCCGATCAAGAAATCCGTCACTGCCGAGGGTGGCCCAGCGGTGAAGCATGTCCGGAAGGGCGTCGATATCTGTGTCGGCGAGTTCGGCATCGAAGTGCCCGAGCTGCCGCTCGGGCAAGGACTCCCGGATCTCCCGAATCGTCCGCAGCGGATGTGGATCTTCAGGCCGACGGGGCGGCAGCGGGAGGTTCGGGGCAGTACTCATGATCGGCTCCTCCACGAAGCGGTCCGCGGGCCCATACCTGAGGACAAGCCTAGGGTGGTCGGCCGTCCCGCAAGCCGGATCCCGCCGAACCCGGGCTGCCCGGTCTCAGTTCTGGTCTCATTCGCGCCTGTCCAGGCCCGTCCGGACGGGGCCACCCTGAACGCTCCGCCGCAGGTCAGGACGGGTACAACCTGAACCGGACAGATGTACGAACATTTGGAAAGCGTGTTGGGGGCAACCCCTCACGAGTTCGAATCTCGTATCCTCCGCACTCGCCCACCAGGGCAAACGAAGACCCCGGACCGCCTCAGCGGCCGGGGTCTTCGGCATGCTGTGGTCTCAGTTTTGGTCTCATCCATTTGCGACATTCACGACATTTATCGCCATGGAGTAGCCGGGAACGGCAGGCTAAGAACTAGGAGTATATTTTATGTAGGCGTACTTCTATATCTGGAGCACCTCGTGGACAAGCCTGCCGAGATGTTCGACCGGGATTACGAGTGGTCGGCGCTGGGCCGGTTCATCACCGACCCTCAGCCAGGAGCGACCCTGGGGGTGGTCTCCGGGCGTCGCCGGCAGGGCAAGACGTTCCTGCTGGATGCCGCCTGCCGAGCCGCCGGAGGGTTCTATTTCGGTGCGACCGAGGCCGCCGATGCCGAGTCGCTACGGCGGATCAGCTCGGCGCTGACCGCCCACGTCCGTCCTGCCAGCCCGTTCCACTTCGCCAACTGGGCAGAGGCCGTCGACGCACTGCTCGCCCTCGGCTCCGAGCGGCCCGTCCCCGTGGTGATCGACGAGTTTCCGTACCTCGCCAAGGCCAACCCCGAGCTGCCTTCGATCATCCAGGAGGCGTTGCGGCCCCTGCGTGACCAGCGCACCGGCTCCCGTACTCGGCTGCTGCTGTGCGGCTCGGCGCTGTCCTTCATGGGCAAACTGCTCTCAGGTAACGCCCCACTGCGCGGACGGGCCGGGCTGGAGCTGGTCGTCCGCCCCCTGGACCACCGCCTCGCCGCCGAGTTCTGGGGCATCACCGACCCACACTTGGCCATGAAGGTCAACGCGATCGTGGGCGGCACCCCGGCCTATCGGCGCGAATTCGCACGCGGTGACACGCCAAAGGGTCCGGGAGACTTCGACGACTGGGTCGTCCGCACCGTCCTCAATCCCGAAACCCCCCTCTTCCGCGAGGCCCGCTACCTCCTGGCCGAAGAACCCGACCTCCGCGACACCGCCCTGTACCTGTCCGTCCTAGCCGCCGTCGCCGACGGCAACGCCACGCGCGGGGGCATGGCCGGCTACCTGGAACGCAAGGCCACCGACATCGCCCATCCCATCAACGTCCTCGAAGACGCGGGCCTGCTGCACAGGGACGCGGACGCCTTCCGCGACAACCGTCCCACCTACCGCATCGCCGAACCGCTGATCGGCTTCTACCACGCGATCATGCGACCGGTCTGGGACCAGCTCGAACGCCCCGGCAGCGCGGCACGGGTCTGGCAAGCCAGCCGTCGCCGCTTCGTCAGCAACGTTCTCGGGCCCCACTTCGAGCAGGTCTGCCGGGACTGGGCCCTGCATCACGCCGACCCCGAACTGCTCGGCGGTCTGCCGGCCCGCGTCGGACACGGTGTCGTTCACGACCCCAAGGCCCGTACCGGCCACGAGGTCGACGTGGCAGTCATCGGAATCGCAGACGGCGCCAAGCCACCACTGCTGGCCATCGGAGAGGCCAAGTGGAACGACACCATGGGCGCTGCCCACATCGAACGTCTCCGGCACATCCGCGGCCTCATCGCTCAGGCAGGCCGATGCGACACCACGAATACACAGCTCTTGTGCTTCAGCGGGGCCGGATTCAACGACAAGGCGCACGCTACAGCGGCGGCGGCCCCGGACATCCGGCTGATCGACCTGGCGACCCTCTACAACCAGGCCTGATATACGCCAGCACCCCGCTGACCGGCATCAACAATGCCGAATCAGACCTCGTCGTGTACGAACTCGCGAGCCCGGTAGCGACGACCCACCTCAGGCTGACCCGGTCGGCTGCCTGGCCTTGCGCAGCATCTTCTTGTGAGCCTTCGTGGCTACGTCCCGGAAGTGCTCGCGTAGTTCATCGGCCCGGCTGCCGCGCGTCTTCATGGCATGGCAGTTTGAGACACAGAGCGATCATATTCTTAGGGTGGTCCATGCCGCCACGTGACAGCTCATCGATGTGGTCGACCTCCAGAATCGGCTTGCCCTTGGGTGTGACATCGTTCGGCATCCCGCCGCAGAGCTTGCTCTCGCAGCGTCCTTTGCTGCGTCTGAGCACTGCCTTGACCGCCCTCCGGTCCCGGTACCAAGCCGTGCCGTCCCGCTCCAGTACCTCCTCACGCTTCCTCGGCTCGGTCGTCACGATCCCCTGGCACAGCGCCGCGTACTCATCGGCACGCCGGGGACGCGCAACCCCTGGGGGAGCCGAAGGTGAGAGGAGAGGGATGAGCCGAGCCCGGAAGTACTCCGCCGCCCCGTCAGACAGATTGACTGGCGGCCGGTACCCATACGCCGCACACTCTTGTCGCACCCAGTCGGGCAGGGTGTCGTACGGTATCCGCCAGTCACCCCGGATCCAGGTCACGGGGCGTCGATTGGCGAAGGCACTACCCGGAGCGCCCTCGTAGTAGGCGGGCCCCTGCACCATGCCGATGTGTACGGCCAAGCCTGCCTTGACTGCGACCACGAAATCACCTTCGGTGATTCCATCGACGAAACGTCGGGCTCCCTGCGCAACCAGCCTGACGTGGCGCTCCTGCCAGGTCGGCGCGGCCTCTTCACGCACGATCGCTTCCATCTGCCAGTCATCAAGGCTGGAAGGCAACTCCGGTAGCCAGTAGGAAAGTGCGCGGATGTCCCCCGTTACTCCCCATGCGGGCAGCGTAATGGCCGCACGACACCGGCCCGCACCGGAATCCTCTGCCAGGACTTCGCCCCATGTGGGTATGGGCTTGGGCTCAGAACGGGATCGTGACGGAGATCGGCAGCGGACGCCGCGGTCTCAGTTCTGGTCTCATTCACCCCCGTCCGGGGGTGTTCGGACGCGACCATCTCACCCGCTCCGCCGCAGGTCAGGACACATACGACCCCAGCCGGACACCCGAACGAACATTTGGGAAGCGTGTTGGGGGCAACCCCTCACGAGTTCGAATCTCGTATCCTCCGCCAGTGCCTCACCGGGCACTTGAAGGCCCCGACCGGAAAGCCGGTCGGGGCCTTCTGCGTTGCCCTGGCGGGGCCGGGGTGGCGGGGTCAGAAGAGGTCCGCGAAGAACTGGTAGCCGGTGGGGTCGCCGGGCATCTGCCAGTGGAAGCCCTGGAGGAAGAAGCAGGCGACCAGGTTGCTGACCGCGACGAAGGCCAGGACGGCCAGGGTGACGGTGGCCGCCCGGCGCAGGGCGGGGGAGGTCCGTGCGGCGTCCAGGGGCTGGGCCACCTGGGTCAGGACCAGGTTGACGGCGGCGGCGAGGACGGCGGTCAGGAAGGTGATGGCGGCCCAGGTGTAGAGGTGCAGGCCGAACAGGGCGCCGGCGTAGCCGGGGTCCGGGGGCACGATGTGCATCAGCACCTGGGCACCGGAGACGGTGCTGCCGATCAGCGCGGAGACGATGGCGATGCCCCAGCCGGAGGCGAACTCGCCGGTGGTCACCGAACCCTTGCGGGAGCGGGCGATGATCACGGCCGGGCCGATGGCGCTGAGCAGCATGAACATGCGCTGGAGCAGGCACATGGGGCAGGGGTACTCCCACAGCCCGAACTGGAAGACGTAGGCGCCGCCGATGGTGGCGCACATGCCGAGGACGTAGGCGTGGGCGAACCAGAGGCCGAGGCGGTTCGACAGCCGGGCGGGGCGGGAGGCGGTGGCGGGGACGGCGACAGGGGTGGTGGCGGTGGTCATTTCGGGTCCTCCTCAGAAGCTCAGGTTGAAGGCGCGGTCGAGGTGGGGGAGGAACGCGAGGGTCGTGACGACCAGGGTTCCCGCCCACAGCAGCAGTCGCGCCCCGCGCGACCAGTCGCGCAGCACCGCCCATACGCATATGGAGATCAAGAGGAAGAGGATGGTGTACATGGTGTCCCTGCTTCATCGGAAGGCTCTTGCCTTCACTCTCGGCCGGTTCACCTCGCGCCGGTAGCGCCAGCGGATCAATGGATCCATAGGGCCGTTCTATGGCCGCCGGGCGATGGCGCACAGGTCCCGGGCCGGGCCTGTCAGGCTCTGGCCGGCCGGCCAGACCGCGCGCAGCGAGCGCTCCAGCTCCAGTCCCGCCACCGGGGGCGACTTCAGGGTCCCGGCCGCCAGCTCCGCCTCCACCGCGAGCGAGCTGACCACCGCCGGCCCCACCCCCGAGGCCGCCGCCCGCTTGATCGCGGTGGTCGAGGACAGCTCCAGCAGGGCGCTCGGCTCCCAGCCGGGCAGCCGGGCGGCCACGGCCTGCTCGAAGGCCATACGGGTCCCCGAGCCGGACTCCCGTTGGATGAGCGGCGTACCGGCGAGCTCGTCGAGCGCGACCGCGGTGCGCCGCGCCCACGGGTGGCCCGGGGCCACCACGACGACGAGCCGGTCCCGCGCGACCAGCCGGCTCTGCAGCCCCTTCGGCGCCCTCGGGCCCTCGATGAAGCCGATCTCGGCACGGCCCTCCAGGACGGCCCGCGCCACATCGGCCGAGTTCCCGGACTGGAGCGCGATGGCGGTGGCGGGCGCGTGCGTGCGCAGGGCCACCAGCCACTCGGGGAAGAGGTACTCGGCGATGGTCTGGCTCGCGGCCACGTTCAGGTGGGAGTGGCGCCGGGCGCGCAGCGTGTCGATGCCCGCGTCCAGTTGCTGCGCAGCCGCCAGCACGGTCTGCGCCCACTCGGCGATCAGCGCCCCGGCCTCGGTGGGCCTGGAACCGAGGGTGGTGCGCTCCAGCACGGGCACGCCGACCAGCTTCTCCAGGTAGCGGATCCGGGAGCTGGCCGAGGGCTGGCTGATGCCGTGCGCCTCGGCCGCCCGGCCCATGCTGCCCAGCTCGATGACGCTGAGGAGCAGGTCGAGGGCGGAGAGGTCGGGGACCCGCGGGGAGAGGCGCATAGAACAATTCTATGGACCCATCGATCCGTTGCCGCTACCCGCGGCGGCGTGCCCGCCGGAGCGTGGGTGCATGAGCAGCACCACCGCGTCCCGTACCGCCGTCCCCGCCATGCGTCCCGCCGCACCTGCCCCGGCCTGTGCCGCCGCGCGGCCGGGCGGCGGCGCAGGTCCCTCCCTCGCCCACCTGGGCCCCAACTGGTTCGCCTCGGTGATGGGTACCGGCATCGTCGCCAACGCGGCCGCCACCCTGCCCCTGCGGTTCCCCGGGCTGCGTACCGCCGCCACCGTCGTGTGGGCCGTCGCCGCCCTGCTGCTGGCCGCGCTGACCGTCGCCTGGGCCGTGCAGTGGGTACGCCACCGGGACGCCGTCCGCGGGCACTGCGCCCACCCCGTGATGTCGCAGTTCTACGGCGCCCCGCCGATGGCCCTGATGACCATCGGCGCGGGCACCCTGCTGCTGGGCCGCGACGTCATCGGCCAGGGCGCCGCGGTGGCCGTCGACTGGGTGCTGTGGCTGGCCGGTACGGCGCTCGGCCTGCTGGTCGCGTTCACCGTTCCGTACCGCATGATCACCCGTCACCGGATGGCTCCCGACGCGGCGTTCGGCGGCTGGCTGATGCCTGTCGTGCCCCCGATGGTCTCGGCCGCGATGGGCGGGCTGCTCATCGCGCACACTCCCGCCGGACAGCTGCGGCTGACGATGATGCTGGCGTGCGTGGCGATGTTCGGCATCAGCCTGATCGCCGCGTTCGTGATCATCAACATGATCTACTCGCGGCTGGTGCACCACGACATGCCCGCGGCCGGCTCCGTCCCCACCCTGTGGATCGTGCTGGGCCCCCTCGGCCAGTCGGTCACCGCGGCCGGACTGCTGGCGAACGCCGCGCCCTCGGCGCTGCCCGGCCCCTACGCCCAGGGCATGCAGGTGTTCGCACTCGTCTTCGGCGTGGTGACCTGGGGGTTCGCCATGCTGTGGCTGGCGCTCGCCCTCGCCGTCACCGTACGGACCGCCCGCCGCACCGGGCTTCCCTTCAACCTGACCTGGTGGGGCTTCACCTTCCCCGTCGGCACCTGCGTCACCGGAACCACCGGCCTCGCCGCGCGCACCGGCGCCGAGGTGTTCACCTGGGCCGCGGTCGCCCTGTACGCACTGCTGCTCGCCGCCTGGGCCGTGACCGCCGTACGCACCGCCCGGGGTGCCCTGAGCGGGACCCTGTTCCTGGCACCCGCAGCAGCTCCTGTGACGGCTCCCGCGGCGGCTCCCACAGCGGCCCCCGCCCGCTGACGAGGACCGGCCCCGTGCACCTCGACGACCTCTGGTTCGCGCTCACCGCCTTCCTGTGGACCGGCTACTTCCTCCTCGAAGGCTCCGCCTTCGGCATCGGCATCCTCAGCGGGCTCCTCGCCCGCGACAGCGAGGAGCGCGGGGTCCTGCTGGCCACCCTCGGCCCCGTGCGGAACGGCAACACGGTCTGGATGCTGACCGCCGTCGGCGCCACCTTCGCCGCCTTCCCCGGCCGGTACGCCGCGCTGTCCAGCGGCTTCCGCCTGCCGGTCCTGGCCGTCGCGGCCTGCCTCGTCGTGCGCGGCGCGGCCCTCGGACACCGGGCCGGGCGGGATGACGAACGCTGGCGGCGCGCCTGCGACCGGTCGGTCTTCTGGTCCTCGCTGACCTGCGCCTTCCTGTGGGGCGCGCTCTTCGCGACCGTGGTGCGCGGCGTGCCCGTCGGGCCGGACGGCACCGTCACCGGCGGCGCGCTGCTCCTCGCGAATCCGGACGCCGCCTTCGGCGGCCTGGCCTCGGTGGCCCTGTTCACCCTCCACGGCGCCCTGTTCGCGGCGCTGCGCACCCGGGGCGCGCTGCGGGCCAGGGCCCGCAGCGCGGCCCGCCGGGCCGGCGTCACGAGCGCCGCGCTGGCCCTGTTCTCCGTGTACTGGCTGCTGGTGCGCACCGGCGGCATACCCGTTGCCGTCACGGCGTCCGTCGTCGCGTTCGCGCTCGTCGTCGTCTCCGAGCTGGGCGACGACCACCGCGAGGGCTGGGCGTTCGCGCTGTCCGGGCTGGTCATCGCCGCCGTGACGGGAACGGTGTTCTGCTCCCTGCACCCGGCGCTCCTCCGGGTGGCGGCCTTCGCGGCCCCGGTGGTGATCGCGTACCAGGCGTGGACGTGCCGGGTGTTCCGCAAGCGGATCGGGGCCGGACGGCGCTAGGTCGTGCGGGGCAGCAGGGTCCCGCGCAGGAGTCCGCGCAGGGTGAGGCAGGCCGTCACGGCCCAGGCCGCGAGCAGGAACGCGTACAGGGCGACGGTCAGCCACTCGAAGGCGTGCAGTCCCGTGTGCCGGGCCAGCCCTTCCGCGCCGGTCACGCAGGTCCCGACGGGGAAGGTGAAGGCCCACCACGTCATGGCGAAGCCCATCCCCTGCCGCCGGGCGCGCAGCACGGCCGCGCTCGCGAGGGCGAGCCACAGCAGCGCGAAGCCCGTCACCGGGACTCCGTAGAGCACCGCGAGCATTCCGAACCCCTGCGCGTACGGGTCCTGGACCACATGGGGCGCGACGTCGGCGAACTTGTTGGCCGCGGTCACGGACTGCCCGAGCGGCCCGAGTACGAGGAACAGCGTCGGCACCAGGAACAGCGGCAGGCGCGGTCCCGTCAGCAGCCGCGCGAAGACGACGGGCAGCAGCACCAGCGTCGCCAGCAGGCTCAGCCCGAACATGCCGTAGCAGCCGAGCAGCAGGGCCTCCTGCCACTGCCCGGCCGGCAGGTGCGGCAGCAGCAGGGGGCCGAGCGCCGCGGAGACCATGGGCGCGACGATCGGCAGCAGCCAGACGGGTGAGGCGCTGCCGGGCCGCAGGCCGTGCCGGGCGGCCATGAGGTACGGGATCGCGACCGCGGCCCCCAGCCCGACGACCGTGCCGGCCGTGAACAGCACCGCGTCCACGGCGACGGCGGCGCGGAGGCCGATCCAGTCCTTGCCGACCAGCATCGTGCCGCCGCCGACCGCCAGCAGTGCCATGGCCAGGCACCCGTAGAACGGGGCCGTCGCGGGGTCGAGCAGATGGGCGCGGGCCTGGTCGCGGTGGTGGATCCAGTGCGCCGCACGGGCGGTGAGCAGTACGGCGAGCATCACCAGGGACAGCGCCCAGAAGAGCAGGCAGAACGTGCGCAGGCCCGGAAAGGACAGCGGAAGGCCGGCGCCCGCGTTGGCGACGATGGCGGTGCCCATCACCGAGGCGTACCAGTTCGGTCCGAGGTGGCGCGCGAAGGCGGCCCGGCCGCCCTCCTCCGGCCGGGACGGGACGCCGGACCGCACCTGTGTGACCACGCCCCCACGTTCGCCCGGAATCAGCGGGAGCGCCAACGGAGGCGTGGCACCGGGTATCGGGTCACGCGTCCGACATGCTCGGCATCTCACCGACCGTTGTCGACATGTCGATCACCGCGAAGACCGCGCCCTGGGGGTCCGCCACCGCCGCGAAGCGGCCGAACGGGCTGTCCATCGGGCCGAAGTGCAGCTTGCCGCCGAGGGCCTTGGTCTTCGCGACCGCCTCGTCGCAGTTCGGGACCGCGAAGTAGACCTGGACATAGGAGGGGAGCTCCGGCGGGAACTCGTCGCCCATCTTCATCCGGCCGAGCACCGGGTTGTCCTTGCCGCCCACGCTGAAGACCTTGAAGTCCATGTCGGCCGTCCCGTGGTCGTCGCCGGCCTCCATCTGCTGGGCTCCGTACGGGAAGACCTTCGACAGGAAGCCGTCCGCCTTGTCGGGCTCCCGGGTGAAGACCTCGGCCCACGCGTACGAGCCCGGCTCGCCCATCTTCTCGAAGCCCTTGTGGTCGCCCGGCTGCCAGACGCCGAAGACCGCGCCGCTCGGCTCCTTCGCGATCAGCATCGTGCCGAAGCTGCCCACCTGCATCGGCTCCATCAGGAGCTCGCCGCCCGCGGCCTTGACCTTCTCGGCGGTGGCCGCCGCGTCGGGCGAGGCGAAGTACAGACACCACTGCGAAGGCGCCTCGCCCCCGGGCATCGGCGGGACCACGGCGGCCACGGCCTTGCCGTCGGAGTAGGCCTGCGTGTAGTTGCCGTACTCGGTCGACGCCTCTCCGAAGGTCCAGCCCAGCACATCGCCGTAGAAGGCCTTGGCGCCCTCCAGGTCGGAGAACATCGCGTCCAGCCAGCAGGGCGCGCCTTCCTTGAACTCAGCCATGATCGATCGACTCCCGTGTCGTGTGCACATGCCTGTCGTACGTGTCGTACGTGTCGCTCCCACGCTAGGCGCGCGGTGCGCCGACCGCGCGGGGAGCGCCGCCCCGCGGGACGCTGGAGGCATGGACAAGGACATCACCATCCGGCTGGCCCAGCAGCCGGAGGCCGACGAGCTGCTCGGCCGCAGCCCGCTCGCCGCGCTGGTCGGGATGCTGCTCGACCAGCAGGTGCCGATGGAGTGGGCGTTCTCCGGGCCCTACACGATCGCCCGGCGGCTCGGCGCGGACGACCTCGACGCCCACGCCATCGCCGCGTACGACCCGGAGGCCTTCGCGGCGCTGCTCTCGCAGAAGCCGGCCGTGCACCGCTACCCCGGTTCGATGGCGAAGCGGGTGCAGCAGCTGTGCGCGTACCTGGTGGAGCACTACGACGGGGACGCCGCGGCTCTGTGGGCGGATGCCGGCACCGGCGCCGAGCTGCTGTCCCGGCTGAAGGCGCTGCCCGGCTTCGGCG
Source organism: Streptomyces sp. NPDC051183 (assembly GCF_040682455.1). Lineage (NCBI taxonomy): Bacteria > Bacillati > Actinomycetota > Actinomycetes > Kitasatosporales > Streptomycetaceae > Streptomyces > Streptomyces sp. NPDC051183. The sequence continues at coordinate 48,293 of NZ_JBFBBA010000032.1, read as the reverse complement.
AGCAGAAGGCCCAGATCTTCCTGGCGCTGCTGGGCAAGCGGCTCGGCGTCCGGCCCAAGGGCTGGCGCGAGGCCGCCGGGGGCTACGGGCCGGCGAACGTCTACCGCTCGGCGGCCGACATCACGGGTCCCGAGTCCCTGGCCAAGGTGCGGGCGCACAAGCAGGAGATGAAGGCCGCCGCCAAGGCGAAGAAGGCAGCTCAGTAGCCGAGTTGACGCACGGGGGCGGGGTCGCGGCCCCGGCGGTTGTCAGACCCTGACTGTAAGATCATTTCTATGACGGAAACGACTGTTAACCTGACCCGCTCGGCGACGGCCGAGACCATCTCCGACGGCCCGGGCAGCGTGATCACCCTGCTCACCGACACCCCCGAGCTCACCTGCAACACCGCGAGCTTCGAGGCGGGCGCGGCCGGCGCCCCGGTGCACTTCCACACCAAGGCCACCGAGTTCTTCCACGTCACCGAGGGCCGCCTCGACGTGCTCGTCGGGGACGAGATACACACCCTGACGAAGGGCGACTTCCTCTCCGTCCCGCCCGGCGTGAAGCACGCCTTCGCGCCCGCCGCGGACAGCACCGCCGAGGTGCTCGTCGGGTTCACCCCGGGCATGGCGCGCTTCGACTACTACCGCCTGCTGGGCCGGGTGCGCGCGGGCGAGGCCACCGTCCAGGACATCATCGACAGCCAGCCCACCTACGACAACCACTACGCGGAGAGCGACGCCTGGGCCGGGCGCCTGCGCAGCGCCGAGGCGTAGGTCTCGTCGGCGTCGAGCCTGCGCAGCTCCTCCGCGATGAGCTCGGCACTGCTGCGGATCTTCAGGGCCACCTTGCGGTCGGGGCTGCCCGGCAGGACCAGGGTGGCCAGGACCCCGTCCGGGCGGTCCACCCGTATCTCCCCGCCCGTGGTGTCCAGCCGGACCCGCGTGATGACCGGCCCCTCGGTCGCCACCCGGGCCACGGGCACCCCCAGGCGGTCCTCCAGCCAGCGCGCCAGCAGTTCGGCGCTCGCGTTGCCGGGCTCGCTCTCGACCGCCGCGCCCGTCACCGGGAGCGGCTTCTGGTCCAGGGCCGCGGCCAGCAGCGAGCGCCACGGCGTGAGCCGGGTCCAGGCGAGGTCGGTGTCACCGGGGGCGTAGGCCGCGGCCCGCGTGTCGAGGATCGCGACCGGGTCGGGGGCCCACTCCGCGTCCGTGATCCGGCGCTGCGCGAGCGCCCCGAGCTGGTCCCGCGCCGGGTCCTCGGGGGCGTCGGCCGGCCACCAGGCCACCACCGGCGCGTCGGGCACCAGCAGCGGGAGCACCACGGAGCCCGCCTGCCCGGTGAGCGCCCCGTGCAGGCGCAGGATCACGATCTCCCCGGTCCCGGCGTCCGAGCCGACCCGCAGCTCCGCGTCGAGGCGGGACTGGCGGAGCTTGAGCGGGCCCCGCGCGGTGCGCTTGATCACCGCGATGATGCGGCACGGGTGCTCGCGCGAGGTCTCGGAGGCCGCGCGGACGGCGTCGTAGGCGTTCTCCTCGTCGGTGACCACGACGAGGTTCAGTACGAGCCCCATGGTGGGGCTGCCGATGGCCCGGCGGGCTTCGAGCAGGGCGAGGTTGACCTTGCTGGACGTGGTGTCGGTGAGTTCGGTCCGCATGCGCCGAGTCTGTCAGCGACGGAGCACCCGCCGTCACCCGGTTGCCGCAATCGCGGAGGTTGTTCGTGCGGGACGCGAGTCACCTCCGACGGCGTGCCGTCCCGAAGATCGACCGCGAGATCTCCCGGCCCAGCTGAGTGCCGATCGAGCGGGCCAGCGAGCGGAACAGCCCGCTCCCCACCACCTGCTCCGCCAGCGAGGGGTCCGGCTTCGGCGCGTTGCGCGCGGCCTTCTGCGCCTCCTTCGCCTGCTTCTCCGCCTCGGCAGCGGCCGCGGCCGCCTCCGCCTCGGCCTCCGCGGCGGCCTGCTCGGCGCTGATCTTCTCGTACGCCGACTCCCGGTCGACCGGCTCCGCGTAGCGCGAGTACAGCAGCGAGCCCTTCACCGCGCCGTCCAGTGCGGCCGCATCGATCGGCCCCATCAGCGACTGCGGCGCGCGCAGCCTGGTCGCCGCGACCGGCGTCGGCGCGCCCTTCTCGCTGAGCACCGTGATCACCGCCTCGCCGGTGCCCAGCTGGGTGAGCAGTTCCTCCAGGTCGTACTCGGAGTTGGGGAAGGTCTTCACGGTGGCCTTCAGCGCCTTCGCGTCGTCCGGGGTGAAGGCGCGCAGCGCGTGCTGCACCCGGTTGCCGAGCTGGGCCAGCACGTCCGCCGGTACGTCCTTCGGGGTCTGGGTGACGAAGAAGACGCCGATGCCCTTGGACCGGATCAGCCGGACGGTCTGGGTGATGGATTCCAGGAAGGCCTTCGAGGCGCCGTTGAAGAGCAGGTGCGCCTCGTCGAAGAAGAAGACCAGCTTGGGCCGGTCCAGGTCCCCGACTTCCGGCAGGTCGGTGTAGAGGTCGGCCAGCAGCCACATGAGGAAGGTCGAGAAGAGCTGCGGTTTGTCCTGGACGGCCGCCAGTTCCAGTACGGAGACCAGTCCCCGCCCGTCCGCGGCCGTACGGAGGAATTCGCTGGTGTCGAACTCCGGCTCGCCGAAGAATTCGGCGGCGCCCTGCTGCTCGAAGGCGGTCAGCGCCCGAAGGATCACGCCGGCGGTCACCGTGGACAGTCCGCCGATGCCCTTGAGCTCGGCCTTCCCCTTGTCGGAGACGAGGAAGGCGACGACCGCCCGCAGGTCCTTGAGGTCGATGAGCTCCAGGCCCTTGGAATCGGCGTAGTGGAAGATCAGGCCGAGGGACTGCTCCTGCGTCTGGTTGAGCTGGAGCACCTTCGACATCAGCACGGGGCCGAAACTGGTGACGGTGGCGCGCAGCGGAATGCCCGGCCCGATCCCGCCCAGCGAATAGAACTCGCTTGGACAGGCGGTCGCCTCCCATTCCTGGGCGACGTCCTTGGCCCGCTCCTCGATCTTCTCGTTGGCCGTGCCCGGCGCCGAGATCCCCGAGACGTCGCCCTTGATGTCCGCGAGGAAGACAGGGACGCCGCCCGCCGACAACTGCTCGGCGATGAGCTGGAGGGTCTTGGTCTTTCCGGTGCCGGTGGCTCCCGCGACCAGCCCGTGCCGGTTGAGCATCGACAGCGGGATGCGGATCTGCCGCTCCGGCAGACAGGCCCCGTCCCAGAGCAGGGCCCCCAGGTCGAGCGCGGGTCCGGTAAAGGCGTACCCGGCGGCGATCTGCCCGGCCGGGTCGGTGCTCTCGCTCATACATCACTCCCGAATTGGCGCTATTTGCCACTTTTGCACCAACATTGCGAGGCTGCGCCCGCAGGCACCGGCCCGGTAGGCTTTCCGTGTGATCTTCAAGCGCATCGGAAACGGGCGGCCGTACCCCGACCACGGCAGGGAAACCACCCGGCAGTGGGCGGATGTCGCGCCGCGCCCGGTCCGGCTCGACCAGCTGGTGACGACCAAGGGCCAGCTGGACCTCGAGACGCTGCTCGCCGAGGACTCCACCTTCTACGGCGACCTCTTCGCCCATGTCGTCAAGTGGCAGGGCGACCTCTACCTGGAGGACGGGCTGCACCGCGCCGTCCGCGCGGCCCTCCAGCAGCGCCAGGTACTGCACGCGCGCGTCCTCGAAATGGGCTGACACCGGGCCCCCCGGGCGCCGGTTGCGTCCCGGTTGCGCCTTTCGGGTCAGCCTTGCCCTATCAACAGATGATTCAGTGGGCATCGGCAGCGGGCGGCATTACGCTGCGCTCATGAGCATGCTCACTCCCCCCGGCATGGGCGGAAAGTACCGCGTCACGGGAGCGGCTTACCCCCGCATGGCGCGCCCGCGACGCCGCCGCCGGATCGTCCTCGCCGTGCTCGGATCGCTCCTCGGGCTCGCCCTTCTCGGCTACGGGGCCGTGCAGCTCATCGGCGTGTTCCGCGGTGACGACGGCAAACGGAACGCCTCCGCGGCCGCGAAGGACTGCGCCACCCCGGCGCCCAAGGCCGGCTCCGGACCCGCCGCCTCGGCCAAACCGGCCGTCGCGCTCCCCCAGCCCGGCCAGATCACGGTCAACGTCTACAACGCGACCCCGCGCGCGGGCCTCGCCAAGGCGGTCGGCGACGAGCTGAAGAAGCGCGGGTTCACCATCGGCGAGGTCGGCAACGCCCCCGCCGACTTCGACAAGAAGGTGCCGGGCGCCGGGATACTGGTCGGCTCGCCCAAGACCGACCAGGCGGCCTTCTCCGTACTCGGCGTCAACCTGGCCGGGTCCACGCACCAGACCGATGCCCGCGAGACCGCGGACATCGACCTGATCCTCGGCAACGCCTTCAAGGAGCTCACGACGAAGGAGGACGCGGACAAGGCGCTGGCCCTGCTGGCCAACCCCGCGCCCGCGCCCGCCAAGAAGTGCTGAGCCGCCTCGGCCGAGCCACCTCGGCCGAGGCCCCCCTCGTACGGGGTTACTCCGCGGAGCCGTACATGCGGTCGCCCGCGTCGCCCAGGCCCGGCACGATGTAGCCGTGCTCGTTGAGCCGCTCGTCCACCGCGGCCGTCACCACCGTCACCGGCGTGCCCGCCAGTTCGCGCTCCATGACCTCGACGCCCTCGGGCGCGGCCAGCAGCACCACGGCGGTCACGTCGTCCGCGCCGCGCTTGATCAGCTCCTGGATGGCCGCGACCAGCGTGCCGCCGGTGGCGAGCATGGGGTCCACGACGTAGACCTGGCGGCCCGAGAGGTCCTCCGGCATGCGCGTCGCGTACGTGGAGGCCTCAAGGGTCTCCTCGTTGCGGACCATGCCCAGGAAGCCCACCTCGGCGGTCGGCAGCAGTCGCACCATGCCGTCCAGCATGCCGAGACCGGCGCGCAGGATCGGCACGACCAGCGGGCGCGGGTAGGAGAGCTTGACGCCGGTGGTCGGGCCGACCGGGGTCACGATGTCGGCCTGCTCCGTGCGCACGTCCCGGGTGGCCTCGTACGCGAGCAGGGTCACCAGCTCGTCGGCGAGGCGCCGGAAGGTGGGGGAGTCGGTGCGCTTGTCGCGCAGGGTGGTGAGTTTGTGCGCCACCAAGGGGTGATCGACGACCTGCAAACGCACAACTTCCTCCAAGACTCAGCTGCCGGGTTTCGACCTGCGACCAGCGACCCCGCTACCTGCAAAAACGGCCGCAAACACGCGACCCACACCCAAAAGGCTACGCGCTGTGCCCGCCCCTTCGTGCCCGAAGGGGCGGGCACGCCCGGAAAGCCCTGGAGATGCGACCCGCCCGGGCGCCCAGCAGGCTGGGTTGATGAGCAACGGACTGGTGGTCGCGGCCGTCGACGGATCCGAACACAGCCTCAAGGCCCTGGAGTGGGCGAGGGCCGCGGCGCTCCGGCACGGCACCGGACTGCTCGTCGCCCATGTGCTGCCCGACAGCGTCCAGTTGTACGCGGCACGCCGCTCCGCGCTGCATGACGCCTCCGAGCCGGAGGAGCTCTCCGACCCGGTGAGCGAGCGCGTCCGGGCCCTCCTCGGCGCGGCCCCCGACGCGCCGGCCGATGTGCGGTACGAGTCGCTGGAGGGCTCCGTGCCGGAAGCGCTGCGGGCCGTCGGCGCCGATGCCCGGATGCTCGTGATGGGCTCCCGGGGCCGCGGCGGGTTCGCCGCCCTGCTGCTCGGCTCGAACAGCCGTGCACTGGCCACCAGCGCCGCCTGCCCGGTCGTGGTGGTCCCGCACGAGGGACGCACCGTGGAGGCCGCCGCCGAGGCGTCGGCCGGGCGGGTGGTCCTCGGGCTGCACGCCTCGGAGACGCCCGACGACGTACTGGACTTCGCGTTCGCGGAGGCGGCCGCACGGGGGACCACCGTCCAGGTGGTCTCGGCGTACGCCGTCCCGCCGGCTCCCACGATGGTCGTCGACGCCCCGTTCGTGGTGATCCCGCCCGAGGGCCTCGCCGACGGCGGGGACGACGGCGTACCGGCCGAGCGGGAGATGCTGCGCTCCCAGACCGAGCGGCTGGCCCCGCTGCGCGCCCGCTACCCGGACGTGCCCGTGGAGCAGGCCGCCGTACCCGGGGACGCGGCGGGACGGCTCGTCACCGCCTCCCGGTCGGCGGCACTGGTCGTGGTGGGCCGCCACCATCCGCGCCGGCACGTCCGGTCGCTGCTGATCGGCTCGGTGGCGCACGCGCTGCTCCAGCACGCGCACGGGCCCGTGGCCGTCGTGCCCACGCTGCACGAGGACGGGCCCTGACCTGGTCCTGGGTGGCATCAATCGGGCCGTCCGGGGGAAGGTGGGGTGAGGGGGTCTGCTTCGCGCCGGCGGAGGAGGACGACCGGACCAGCCGGGGTGGTGGCCGATGCCCGACATGCAGCCGAGTGAGAGCAACCAGTACGAAGCGCCGGAGACCGCGGCGCAGCGCAGAGCGCGGCGCGCGCAGTTCCTGCGCGATCTTTTGGAGGCCCGGGAACTGCGCGACCGGGTGCAGCCCCGACGTGCCCGCGCGGCCCGGATGCGCCAGCAAATGCGGATGCGCACCTTCCGCTGGTGACCGGCGGCCCCGCACCGCCCGCCGGGGCGCGACACGGCCGCCGCGCAACCGGATCACCGGCGTCCGGCGGGCCCCCGAGCGGCGCCCGTACGGCCCGCGCAGCGCACGGCACGGCACGACGCAAGCGCGGAAGACCTCTCGCAAAGCCGCTGTTTCTGCCACGATGCCGATTGGGCGGGGCACGAAACGGCGAGCACGACGGCCGTTCCACCCCCCAACCTCCGGCCGGGGGGACCTCCAACCGGCACGCCTATGACCAGTGGGAGAGTCACGGTGTATTTCGCCGCACTGCTCGCGCGCACCGAAGACGGGTGGGAAGCGAGCGACATGGAACTCGACGATGTCGAGTCTCTGAGTGATCTGATCGATCTCGCCCGCGCCGCCGCTGTCGACGACGACACGGTGGTCGCCCTCATCGAACAGGAGGACGCCTGGTTCGGCGTCGTCCGTGTGGACGGCGAGGAGGACCCGCGGTACTTCGTCTCCAACGCCTCCGCGGCCTCCCGCAGCTCCTACGGCTCGATGCTGACCGACGAGCTGCTGGGCAGCGACGAGGAGGACGACGAACTCGACGAACTGGACCTCGACGGCACCGAGGACGGCGAGGCCGCCCCCATCGCCTCGTTCACGGACGAAGAAGACGACGACGAGGACGAGGAGGCCGGGTCCGGCGCCGAACCCGTACCCGCCGGTCCGCTCGGCGACCCCCGGCTCCTGGACGACCTCGGGGTCAGCCACAAACAACTGATGACCCTGGACGGGGACGCGCTCTCGGAGATCGCCGAATCGCTCGGCGCCACCGATGTCCTGGAGGCCGTCCGCTAGTGATCGGCACGCAGCACCCCGATCCCGTACGGGACCCGTGGCGGGACTCCATGCGCCTGGCGCTCAAGGAGGCCGCCCGGGCGGCGGCGGCCGGCGACGTGCCGGTCGGCGCCGTCGTGCTCGGCCCGGCCGGGGAACTCCTGGCCACCGGGTACAACGAGCGGGAGGCGACCGGCGACCCGACGGCGCACGCCGAGGTACTGGCGCTGCGCCGGGCGGCCGCCGAGCTCGGGGAATGGCGGCTGCCGGGGTGCACCCTCGTGGTGACCCTGGAGCCGTGCGTGATGTGCGCGGGCGCGCTCGTGCAGTCGCGGGTGGCCCGGGTCGTCTTCGGCACGGGCGACGAGAAGGCGGGCGCGGCCGGGTCGCTGTGGGACCTCGTGCGCGACCGGCGGCTCAACCACCGCCCGGAGGTGATCCGGGGCGTGCTGGAGCAGGAGTGCGCGCGGCAGCTGACGGACTTCTTCCGCGAGCTCTGACGGTCCCGCGCGATACGGATTTCAGCGCAGGGCGGTCCTTGGGCTAAGCTCTCTCTCGGTAGCGTGTCCGAGCGGCCGAAGGAGCACGCCTCGAAAGCGTGTGATGGTGCAAGCTATCCGTGGGTTCAAATCCCACCGCTACCGCTCTGATCGAGAGCCCCGCCCCGCAAGGGTCGGGGCTCTCGGCGTTCGCGCAGGTCCCGCCCGCCCCGCCCCGTGTCTGCTCTCCAGGGGACATCCGCGTGACCGGCCGCCGCCTCGGCCGTTGACACGGCATGACCAAGACCCAGCGCATGCTCGCCGCCATCGCCCTCGCGGGGGCCGCCGCGGGCCTCGCCGCACCGGCCGCCACGGCCGCACCGATCTCGCCGCTCACCCTCCCGGACCTGCCGTCGGCCCCGGGAATGCCGGCGGGCGCCCAGCCGGCCTCCGTCCAGGAGATCGGCGGACAGCTCAGCGGCGGCCTCAACCAGCTCAACCAGCTGATGGACCTGCCGAACCAGCTCGCGCCCGTGATCGCACCCGTACAGCCCCTCACCGACCTGGCCGGCGGCATCGAATAGCCGAACGCCCGGAGGGAACGACAGCCGGAGAAGCGATCCGGAACACGGCCCGGAACACGAAGAAGGCCCCGACCGGAGTCGGGACCTTCGACGGTGGGGACGGGGGAAGTGGCATCGGGGGGACAAGCCACTTCCCCCGATGAGGACGGAACCTGCCAGTCCGAGCCGCAGTCAGGGGGGAAGCTTGCGGCTCGGACCCCGCAGTGAGGTCCTGTCCCTCACCCACCGATTTCCTGCCAGAACCGGTGGGCTCATCACCAATCCTGCGCCTTCCCGGACCCGGGCCCCACCGGCAAAGGGCCTGGAGTGCCGGGTCATTGGTCCTTAAAGGACAGGTGAGGGTTCAAACCTGACCGGTTAGACTCACCCGACTTTGCAGGACCGGTTGGGGAGGCCGACACCGCACGTGGACACCAAGAAGATCATCACGGGCGCCCTCGTCGTGTTCGTTCTCTTCGTCATCATCACCCAACCCGTCAAAGCCGCCGATATGGTGCAAATAGGCTTCCAAGGGATTTCGGACGCCGCCAACGGCATCGGCGAGTTCATGACCGAACTGGTGCGCTGAACCCGTACGCTGAAGCGGCTTCCGGACTTCCCGGCCCCCCACTCCGACGGGTGGGGGGCTTTTTGCATTCCCACCCCAGGGCGCGATGCCCCGATATGCCCAACTTGCCCTCAACACGGCGATATACGGTGCTTGCACACAGTGCACATGTCTTGTGATGCTATGACCGCTTTTGACGGATGGTTGACGACTTGAAGGGGTGGCGTGACAGTGCCGGCCAGTACTGCGCCTCAGGTGCCACCCCAGCAGGACCCTCAGCAGGAGACCCACGCCCCGCACGGCTCCTACGACCCTCGCGACACCCACGGCTCTCACGACACCCACGTGCCGCCCCAGCAGGAGTCCCGCCCGGAGTCCCGCCCGGAGTCGCCTCGGGAGTCACCCCGGGATTCCCCGCCGGAGTCCCCGCCCGGGTCGCCCCAGGAGCCCGCCGAGGCTGCCGCGGCAGCCGCCGGGAAACCCGCCGAGGAGCCCGCCGAGGAGCCCGCCGAGGAGCCCCCGCCCGCCCCCAGGCCGCAGAGCCGGGGCGCGGACACCCGGGCCCTCACCCAGGTGCTCTTCGGGCAGCTGAAGGACCTGCAGCCGGGCACCAGCGAGCACACCCGGGTGCGCGGGGCCCTCATCGAGGCCAACCTCCCGCTCGTCCGGTACGCGGCCGCCCGCTTCCGCAGCCGCAACGAGCCGATGGAGGACGTGGTCCAGGTCGGCACCATCGGCCTGATCAACGCCATCGACCGCTTCGACCCCGAGCGCGGCGTGCAGTTCCCGACCTTCGCGATGCCCACGGTCGTCGGCGAGATCAAACGGTACTTCCGCGACAACGTCCGCACCGTCCACGTCCCGCGCCGCCTCCACGAGCTGTGGGTACAGGTCAACGCGGCCACCGAGGACCTCACGACCCTCCACGGGCGCACCCCGACCACCCCGGAGATCGCCGAGCGGCTGCGGATCACCGAGGACGAGGTCCTCTCCTGCATCGAGGCCGGCCGGAGCTACCACGCAACCTCGCTGGAGGCCGCCCAGGAGGGCGATGGACTCCCCGGGCTGCTGGACCGCCTCGGGTACGAGGACCCCGAGCTCGCCGGGGTCGAGCACCGCGACCTCGTACGGCATCTCCTCGTACAACTGCCCGAGCGCGAACAGCGGATCCTGCTCCTGCGGTACTACAACAATCTGACGCAATCGCAGATCAGCGCGGAGCTCGGCGTCTCGCAGATGCACGTCTCCCGGCTGCTCGCCCGGAGTTTCGCCCGATTGAGATCCGCAAACAGGATCGAGGCGTAACCGGAACGAGTGGTGATCATCCACGCGATTCCAGACAGAACGGGCTGATCTCCTCCCGAGCCTTTCTGTCGCTGGAGATATATGTCGACTTGGCGCTACAGCGTGTTGCCGACATGTGACATTCTGCTGGAACCGCGTTTGCCGCAGCCCCGCCTCCGGTATTCAGGTGGAGGCTGCGTTCCTCCGACGGGCGCGCCGTACGCGACCGTCCGCGACCTCAAGGGGGTGGCATGTCCGTAGACCAGGGCAGCTCCAAGGTGCTCACGCTCGTCAAGAGCGCGGCGCCGACAGCGCCGGCAGCGCCTGTAGCGTCTGACCGCTCGGAAGCCATCGACACCCGCACCCTCTCCCGCTCCCTCTTCCAGCGACTCGCCGCCCTGGACGCGGACAGCCCCGACCGGGCGTACGTACGCGACACGCTGATCGAACTGAACCTGCCCCTCGTGCGGTACGCCGCGGCCCGCTTCCGCAGCCGCAACGAGCCGATGGAGGACATCGTCCAGGTCGGCACGATCGGCCTGATCAAGGCCATCGACCGCTTCGACTGCGAACGCGGCGTGGAGTTCCCGACGTTCGCGATGCCCACGGTCGTCGGCGAGATCAAACGGTTCTTCCGGGACACCTCCTGGTCCGTCCGCGTCCCGCGGCGCCTCCAGGAGCTGCGCCTCGCCCTCACCAAGGCCAGTGACGAGCTGGCCCAGAAGCTGGACCGCTCGCCGACCGTGCCGGAGCTCGCCGCCGTGCTCGGGGTCTCCGAGGAGGACGTCGTCGACGGCCTCGCCGTGGGCAACGCCTACACCGCCTCCTCGCTCGACTCGCCCTCCCCCGAGGACGAGGGCGGCGAGGGCTCGCTCGCGGACCGCCTCGGGTACGAGGACACCGCGCTCGAAGGCGTCGAGTACCGCGAGTCGCTGAAGCCGCTGCTGGCCAAACTCCCGCCCCGGGAACGGCAGATCATCATGCTCCGGTTCTTCGCGAACATGACGCAGTCGCAGATCGGCGAAGAGGTCGGCATCTCCCAGATGCACGTCTCCCGGCTGCTCACCCGTACGCTCGCGCAACTCCGCGTCGGCCTGATCGGCGAGTAACCGCGCACAGCGGCTTCCTAATTGACGGACCGTCAGTGACACTGCCGGGATGCGAAAGGCATCCCGCGCGGCCGCCCTCCTGACCCTGTGCGCCACGGCTGCCGCTGCCCTCACCGGCTGCGGCGGCCCGGCACGCGACGGCTACCTGGCCGTGGGCGCAGCGGCCCCCGGTCCCGAACGGAGCCCGGGGGAGAACGTCGCCCCGCAGGGCCGGGTCGAGTTCCAGCCGCTCGGCGGCGCGCCCGCGACGGGCTCGTCCAGCGCTTCCACCAGTACGTCGGCCACGCCTCCGGGGTCCCAGCCCCCCAGCAGCTCCGCCCAGGGTGGAGCCACGTCCACCGCACCCGGCGGCTCCGCGGCCCCGCCCGCCGCCGCCCCCGGGGTCGGGCCGACCACCAGGCCGCCCGGTACCCCCACCGCGCCGACGGGCCCGGGCACGGGCCCGTCCCAGCCCGGCACCACACCGCCGGCCACCCCGGCGAAGCTGACGCTGAGCACGCCGACCCGCGCCCCGGCGGCCGACCGCTGGTGCGAGCAGGTGACGGTGGCGTTCACCAACACCGGTACCACGGCGGCGCGTTCCGGCACGGTCGGCTTCGCGACGCACATCATCGGCGCCCTCGGCATCGACTGGGCCACCATCACGACGACCCAGCCCCTGCCCGGGCCGATCGCGGGCGGCGCCACGAAGACGCAGACCTACACGGTCTGCGTGGAGTCCTGGCGCGTCCCGCTCGGCATGCGCGTGGAGACGCAGAAGGTCACGGCCACCTGGAGCTGAGCCCCGGGAAGCCGGTCCCTGCGACCCCGAGCGCCCGAGCCCCCCGAGCGGCGCCGGCCGGGCCTCAGCCCAGCGCCAGCCAGGCCGCCGCGCCGGCGACGAGCACAAGCGCGAGGAGCCCGAGCCACAGGCCCGTCTTCGAGCCGGACTTCCGCTGCCCGCGCTGCTGCATCCGGGACCCGGGCACCGTGGGCACCGGCGGGGCGGCCTCGGGCTCCTCGACGAACGCCCGGAACATCTGAGTGCTGCCCGCGGGGTCGTAGTCACCCTCGGGGGCCTGTGAGTTGTGGTTCGCAGCCATGCGCAGGACCCTAGCCGGTTTTCCGATTCCTTTACCGCCCCACCCCCCGATTCATTTGCCTGTAACAACCATCCGATCTTATGGTTGCCCGAAGCAACAAGCTGAGGAGGGGCTGCCGGTGCCCACGGACACGGACACGGACACGGACACGACCCATACGACGGGGACGGGGACGGGGACGGAGACGACGGCCACAGCCACGGCCACGGCCACGGCCACGGCCACCCGCTACGCGGAACTGGCCCGCCAGCTCACCGGAATCGGCTCGGTCAACCGCGACCTCGCCCGCATCCTGCCCCCGGACTGCCCGCCCGGCGCGGCCGTCGTCCTCACCCTCCTCAGCCGCCACGGCGAGATGCGGCTCAGCCGCCTCGCCGCGTTCATGGCCATCGACATCTCCGTGACCAGCCGCCACGTCGCCCAGGTCGCCGAGCGCGGCTGGATCGCCCGCGAGGCCGACCCCGGCGACGGCCGCTGCCGCATCCTGCGGCTCACCCCGGCCGGCCGGGCGCTCCTCGCCGACCTCGGCGAGCGCTACACCGGCGCGCTGGAGAAGGCCCTGGCCGACTGGTCCGCGCAGGACATCGACGTACTGACCACCCTGCTGGCCCGACTCCGATCGAGCTTCTAGAAAAGGAAAAACATGGCCGACACGGCTACGAACACACCGACCGGTGTGCGGGGAGGCGGCCAGTCGGAGACCACGTCCGACGCCACTGCCATGACCCACGCGCAGATCATGAGGGCGCTCTCCGGGCTGATGCTCGGCATGTTCGTGGCGATCCTGTCGTCCACGATCGTCTCCAACGCCCTCCCCCAGATCATCAGCGACCTGGGCGGCACCCAGTCCTCGTACACCTGGGTGGTCACCGCGGCCCTGCTCTCGATGACGGCGGCGACCCCGCTGTGGGGCAAGCTGTCCGACCTCTTCAGCAAGAAGCTGCTGGTCCAGATATCCCTGGTGATCTACGTCCTCGGCTCGGTGGTCGCGGGCATGTCCCAGAACACCGGCATGCTCATCGCCTGCCGCGTGGTCCAGGGCATCGGCGTCGGCGGCCTGTCCGCCCTCGCCCAGATCGTGATGGCCGCGATGATCTCCCCGCGCGAGCGGGGCCGGTACAGCGGCTACCTCGGTGCGGTCTTCGCCGTCGCCACCGTCGGCGGCCCGCTGCTCGGCGGCGTCATCACCGACACCGAGTGGCTCGGCTGGCGCTGGTGCTTCTACGTCGGCGTGCCCTTCGCGATCATCGCCCTGATCGTGCTCCAGAAGACCCTGCGGCTGCCCGTGGTCCGGCGCGACGTCAAGGTCGACTGGCTGGGCGCCTTCCTGATCAGCGGCGCCGTGTCGCTGCTGCTGATCTGGGTCACGCAGGCCGGCGACTCCTACGACTGGATCTCCTGGACGTCCCTGGCGATGACCGGCGGCGCCGTCGTGCTGGGCGTGCTCTTCGTCTACGTCGAGTCCCGCGCGAGCGACCCGATCATCCCGCTGCGGCTGTTCCGCAACAAGACCATCAGCCTCGCCTCGGCGGCCTCGCTGTTCGTGGGCATCGCGATGTTCTCGGGCACGGTATTTTTCAGCCAGTTCTTCCAGTTGGCCCGGGGCGAGTCCCCGACGATGTCCGGAATCCTCACGATTCCGATGATCGCCGGCCTCTTCGTCTCCTCCACCGTTTCCGGTCAGGTGATCACCAAGACCGGCAAGTGGAAGGCCTGGCTCGTCTCCGGCGGTGTCCTGCTGACCGCCGGCCTGGGGCTCCTGGGCACCCTGCGCTACGACACCCCGTACTGGCACATCGCGGTCTACATGGCGCTGACCGGCCTCGGTCTCGGCATGATGATGCAGAACCTCGTCCTCGCCACCCAGAACCAGGTGGCCCCCGAGGACCTGGGCGCGGCCAGCTCGGTCGTCACCTTCTTCCGCTCGCTCGGCGGCGCGATGGGCGTCTCGGCGCTCGGTGCGGTCATGGCCAACCGGGTCACGCACTACGTCCAGGACGGGCTGGCCGCGCTCGGCCCGAAGGCAGCGGCGATGGGGCACGGCGGCACCGGCGGTGGCGGGATCCCCGACCTCGACAAGCTGCCCGCGCCGTTCCGCACGGTCGTGGAGTCCGCGTACGGGCACGGCGTCGGCGACGTCTTCCTCTACGCCGCCCCCACCGCGCTGCTGGCGCTGGTGCTGGTGCTGTTCATCAAGGAGGTCGCGCTGAAGTCGAAGCCGGCGGCGCACGCCCCGGCGGCCTCGGACTCGGCTTCGGCTCCCGCCTCGGGTACGGGTCCGGGTTCGGGTTCGGCTCCCGCTTCGGCCGAGGCGTCCGCGGCCGCCGTTCAGGGCTGAGCGGGGGCGGCCTTCGCCTCGATGCCCGCGATCAGGACGTCGAGCGCGAGGCCGAAGTCCCCTTCGGGCGCCCGCCGGACCGTGCTCCCGCAGCCGAGCAGGAACTGCGAGACGGCCAGGTGGGCGCCGGTCCGGGCGCCGTCCGCAAGTCCGGTGGCGTCCAGCAGCCGCTGCAGGGCGGCGTCGAAAGCCCGCGCGTGCGGGCCGATGTTCGGATATGCGGCGGTGAGCGGAGCCACCCACGGGTGCTCCGCCACCAGTCCGCGGTAGCCGCGGGCCAGCGCCCGCAGCCGGCCGGGCCAGCCCGTCTCGGGAGTCCCGGCCGCCAGCGCGAGCTCGCCCAGGGCACGGTCCAGGGCGAGCTCCAGCAGGTCGTGCTTGGTGTCCACGTACCAGTACAGGGACATCGCGGTCACCCCGAGCCCGGCGGCGAGGCGCCGCATCGAGAACCGGGCCAGTCCCTCGGCGTCGAGCAGCCGCACGGTGGCGGCGGTGATCCGGTCCCGGTCGAGGCCGGACGGGGCCTCGCTCCGGCGTCTGGCGGGTGCGGCGGGACTGGCGGCCAGCCACACACTGGTCCGGGTCTTGCCGGGATCGGCCGCGGTCGCCATGAGGCACCCTCCTCACGCCAGGTGGATCAGCCCGGAATGCCCGGTCCGCCCTCTTGATGCTAGGGGGTGCCCCTTGGATTCCGATGGGATCAGGACGTGCCGCCCGCCGGAGCCGTCAGGTCGTAGAAGGTGGCTCCGCCGATCGTGGTCGCCGTGAAGTTGGCCTTGACCCAGGTCTCGATCGCGCTGCTCGTGCCCCCGCCGGGACCGCCGATCCGGGTCGGCCCCTGGGCCTCGCCGTCCTGGCCGCCGCCTTGCGCGCTGCTCTGGCCGAGGAACCAGTGGATCTTCCCTGTCTTCACGTACTCCTGGAACTGCGCCAGGGTCGGGGAGGGGTCGCTGCCGTTGAAGCCGCCGATCGGCATGACGGGCTCGCCGGAGGCGAGCTGGTAGCTCGCCGCGTTCTGCGAGCCGATGGCGGCCGCCGCCCAGGTGTACTTGTCCGCGTCGGCGCGCAGCGCGGCCGTGGCCTCGGCGCTCGCCTTCGTACCGCCCAGCAGGCCGCCGGGGCCACCGCCGGGACCGGTGAACCGCTCCATGACCCGTCCGCCCCGTCCGCCCTGGCCGCCCTGGCCGCCCTGGGGCGTGCCCTGCGGCGGGGTCGTGCCGCCCGCGCGGCCGGTCTGCTGGGCACCGCCGGGAGCGCCGGCGGGGCCACCACCGGGAACGCCGCCGCCGCCCACGCCGCCCGGGCCGCCCGGGCCGCCCTGGAGCTGCTCGCCGCCGGGGGCTCGCATCATCATCCCGCCGGGTCCGCCCCGGCCGCCCGCCACCGCCGGACCGGCGGTCACGATGGATCCGGTGTGCCCGGTGCTGACGGTGGTCAGGCAGTACGCGAACGGCCCCGCGAGCGCGGCCGCCAGCCCCAGGCCCGCCACGGCCAGCACCGTCCGGCGCCCGGCCCTGGCCGCGAACGGCAGCGCTGCCGCGGCGAGCACTCCGACCACCAGGACCGTCCAGCGCAGCCACGGCAGATAGCCGGTGGCCCGGCCGAGCAGGACGTAGGACCAGACGGCGGTCAGGACGAGGGTGCCGGACAGCGTCAGCAAGGCCGCCCGGCCGCTCCGTTCCTCCCACAGCACGGCGATGCCCATGCCGACGAGCGCGGCCACGAAGGGCGCGAGGGCCACGGTGTAGTACTCGTGGAAGATGCCCTGCATGTAGCTGAAGACGAGCGCGGTGATCAGCAGCGAGCCGCCCCAGGCCAGGAAGGCCGCGCGGGCCATGCTCTGCAGCGAGTCGGTGGCCCGGCGGGCCCGCCAGGTGACGACCAGCCCGGCCACGAGCAGGACCAGCGCGGCGGGCATCAGCCAGGAGATCTGGCCTCCGATATTGGCCGAGAACAGCCGATCGATGCCGGTCTCTCCCCAACCGCCTCCGCCACCGCCGCCACCCGCACGCGCGCCCCCGCCGACGCTTCCGGTCTCGTTGCCGTTGATCCGGCCGAGGCCGTTGTAGCCGAGGGTCAGCTCCAGGAAGGAGTTGGTCTGCGAACCGCCGATGTACGGGCGCGAGTCCGCGGGCCAGAGCTCCACGACGGCCACCCACCAGCCGCCGGCCACCACCATGGCGACTCCGGAGAGCAGCAGCTGCCCGAGCCGCCTGCGCAGCCGGGTCGGCGCGCACACGGCGTACAGCATGGCGAGCGGCGGCAGGATGACGAAGGCCTGAAGGGTCTTGGTCAGGAAGGCGAAGCCGACCGCGACGCCGGCCCAGACGAGCCAGCGGGTGTGCGCGCCGTCGAGGGCCCGCAGCACGCAGTACACGGTGACCGTCATCAGCAGGGTCAGCAGCGCGTCGGGGTTGTTGAAGCGGAACATCAGCGCGGCCACGGGCGTGAGCGCGAAGGCGGCGCCGCTGATGAGCCCGGCCGCCGGCCCGAACTGGCGGCGCACGGCGGCGTAGAGCACCGCGGTGGCGCCGACGCCCATCAGGGCCTGGGGGACCAGGATCTGCCAGGAGCCGAGCCCGAACAGCCGGACCGACAGCATCATCGGCCACAGGGCGGCCGGGGGCTTGTCGACGGTGATGGAGTTCCCGGCGTCGGAGGAGCCGAAGAAGAAGGCCTTCCAGCTCTCGCTGCCGGCCTGGACGGCCGCGGAGTAGAAGGAGTTGGCGTAGCCGGAGGAGCCCAGGTCCCACAGCATCAGGACGGCGGTGAGGAGCAGGAGTCCGGCGAGGGCCGGGCGTTCCCAGCGAGGCCGCGCGATGGCGGCCTCAGCTGCCGCGGCGGCCGGCGGGGCGGGCGGAAAGAGCGGCAGTGCTGCCGTGGTCATCGGGTGTCGTCCTTCGCGTGGGTTCCGCGCCGCTCGGGGAAGACCCAGGCGCGGAAGAGGAGGAAGCGCAGCACGGTGGCGGCGAGGTTGGCGGTGATCAGGACGGCCAGTTCGGTGCCGTGGGCGGGCCGGTCGGTGGCGGCTCCCAGCGCGGCGAGCGAACCGCTCGTCAGCACCAGCCCGATCGCGAACACCACAAGTCCCTGGGCCTGGTGGCGCACGGCCCGGTCCCGGCCCCGGACGCCGAAGGTCAGGCGGCGGTTGGCTGCGGTGTTGGCGACCGCCGAGAGCAGCAGCGCGGCCCCATTGGCGAGCTGCGGCCCGGCCGCCGACCGGAAGACGGTGTACAGCAGCAGGTAGAGCAGGGTGGAGAGCGCGCCGACGGCGCAGAAGCCGAGGAGCTGGCGGGCCAGCCCGCGCGGGAGGCCGGGCAGGGCGGTGCGGTCGCGCGGGTCGTCACCGAAGGGGCGGGCGAGCCGGTCGAGCGGAAGCGCGCCGACGGCCAGGGCCCGGCCCACCCGCCAGACCCCTTTGAGGTCCTCGGTGGCGGTGCGCACGATGTGGACGGTGGAGTCGGGGTCGTCGACCCAGTCCACCGGGACCTCGTGGATCCGCAGCCCGGCCCGCTCGGCGAGCACCAGCAGCTCGGTGTCGAAGAACCAGCCGGAGTCCTCCACGAGCGGCAGCAGCCGCTCGGCCACCTCACGGCGGATGGCTTTGAACCCGCACTGCGCGTCGCTGAACCGGGCGGAGAGGGAGGAGCGCAGGAGGAGGTTGTAGGCGCGGGAGATGAACTCCCGCTTCGCACCGCGGACCACGCGGGAGGAGCGGGCGAGCCGGGTGCCGATGGCGAGGTCGGAGTGGCCGGAGATCAGCGGGGCGACCAGCGGCAGCAGGGCGTTGAGGTCGGTGGAGAGGTCCACGTCCATGTACGCCAGGACGGGCGCGTCGGAGTCGGTCCAGACGGTGCGCAGGGCGCGGCCGCGGCCCTTCTCCTCCAGCCGGATGCTGCGCACTGCGGGGGCGACGGCGGCGAGCCCGGCCGCGACCTCGGGGGTGCGGTCGGTGCTCGCGTTGTCGGCGATGGTGATGCGGAAGGGGTACGGGAAGGTCCGGGTGAGGTGGTCGTGCAGCCGACGCACGCACGGGCCCAGGTCCTTCTCCTCGTTGAAGACCGGGATCACCACGTCGAGGACGGGCTCGCCGGGCACGGGCGCGAGGTGCGCCCGTGCCGGAAGGGCGCCGGAAGAGGTGTCGGTTGTCATGCTCCGACCCTCGCCGGGCGGGCTGTCACCGCTGTGTGGTGAGCCTGTGACCCGTCTGTGAGTCCGTGGAGCCGTTCTCCGGTGCGAGAGGCAGAAGGACCTCGAAACAGGTCCGCCCGGGCTCGCTCCGTACGTCGACCCGCCCGCCGTGCGCCGAGACCACGGCCTGGACGATGGCCAGACCGAGGCCGGTGGAGCCCGCCGCCCGGGAGCGGGAGGCATCGCCGCGGGCGAAGCGCTCGAAGACATGGGGCAGCAGCTCGGGCGGGATGCCCGGCCCGTCGTCCTCGATCCGGAGCCGGACGGCGGATGTTTCACGTGAAACACGCGCTGTGACGGTGGTGCCGGACGGAGTGTGGGTGCGGGCGTTGGCGAGCAGGTTGACCAGCACCTGCTGGATCCGGGCCGGGTCCACGCGTACGGGCGCGGGCTCGTCGGGCAGTTCCAGGCGCCAGTGGTGCTCGGGGCCTGCGGCGCGGGCATCGCTGACGGCGTCGACGACGAGCGGTGCGAGATCGGTGTCGGCGGTGGACAGCGGCCGCCCTGCGTCGAGCCGGGCCAGCAGCAGCAGGTCCTCCACCAGGCCGGTCATCCGGGTGGCCTCGGACTCGATCCGACCCAGTGCGTGCCGGGTGTCGGGGCCGGGCTCCTCCCGTCCCCTGCGCGTCAGTTCGGCGTAGCCGCGGATGGACGCGAGGGGTGTGCGCAGCTCGTGGCTGGCGTCGGCGACGAACTGCCGGACCCGCATCTCGCTCTGCTGCCGGGCCGTGAGGGCGGACGAGACGTGCCCCAGCATCCGGTTGAGCGCCGCTCCGACCTGTCCGACCTCGGTACGGGGGTCGGCCTCGGCGTCGCGCACCCGCTCGTGCAGGGCGGGCTCGCCGCTGTGCAGGGGGAGTTCGGAGACGCGTGTGGCGGTCGAGGCGACCCGGCGCAGCGGGCGCAGGGCGACCCCGACCAGGGCCTGTCCGGCGAGGGAGGCGGCGATCAGCCCGGCGAGGGTGACGCAGACCTCGACCGCGACCAGGCGGTGGACGATGGAGTCGACCCCGCTCAGCGGGAAGCCGATGAGGAGACTGCCGTCGGGGGCGGCGAGCACCCGGTACGCGCCGAGGTCGGGCAGGTCCAGCGCGACCGGGTCCGACGTGCCCGGGGCGGCCTTGCCGGGATCGGAGGCGCCGGGGTCGGAGGTCCCGGGGTCAGAGGTACCGGGGTAGGAGGTGCCCGGGGCGCCCTTGGGGGCAGCCTTGCGGGCGGCCTCGGCGAGCGCTGCCTTCTGGGCTTCCGTGAGGGGCCGGCTGTGGTCGAGCGCGGCCTCTTCGACGGGGGCGCTGCGGGCGCTCCCGGTCACCTTGCCGGCGGGGTCGAGCCGGATGCCGACGGTGCCCAGCGGGGTCCCGGGGGCCAGTACGAAGCCGAGGGAGCTGTCTCGGGCGGCCTTCCCCGCCCCGGGACCCCGGGTGGCCATCTGCAGGGACGTGCGCAACTGGTCGTCGAGCTGGTCGACGAGGTACGAGCGGAGCGCGAGGGTGGTGACGGCGCCGATGGCCGCGCCGACCACGGCGATCAGGGTCACGGCGGAGACGACGAGCCTGGTCCGCAGGGACCAGTTGCGGCGCGGCCGCGTCCGGGGCGTGCGACGCGGCGTGGAACGGGGCTGCCGGGACGCCGGCGACGACCGAGGCTCCCGGGGTGCCCGGCGTCGCCAATGGAGACGAGCGGCCACTATTCGGCCGACTTGATCAGATAGCCCGCGCCCCGCCGGGTGTGGATCATCGGCGGGCGGCCCGGCCCGCTCTCCAGCTTGCGCCGCAGGTAGGAGATGTACAGCTCGACCACGTTGGCCTGGCCGCCGAAGTCGTACGACCACACCCGGTCCAGGATCTGCGCCTTGCTCAGCACCCGGCGCGGGTTGCGCATCAGGTAGCGCAGCAGCTCGAACTCGGTGGCGGTCAGGTGGATCTCCTGACCGCCCCGGGTCACCTCGTGGCTGTCCTCGTCGAGCGTCAGGTCGCCGACCTCCAGCACCGAGCCGCCGCGCGCGGCCTGCGCCGCGCCCGAACGCCGGACCAGGCCGCGCAGCCGGGCCACGACCTCCTCCAGACTGAACGGCTTGGTGACGTAGTCGTCGCCGCCCGCCGTCAGCCCGGCGATCCGGTCCTCGACCGAGTCCTTCGCGGTCAGGAACAGCACCGGCACCTGTGGGATCTCGCGGCGCAGCCGCCCGAGGACGGCCAGCCCGTCCATGTCGGGGAGCATGATGTCGAGGACCACGACGTCCGGCCGGAACTCCCGGGCCGCCCGCACCGCGCCCGCGCCGTCACCGGCGCTGCGGACCTCGCAGCCCTCGTAGCGCAGGGCCATGGAGAGCAGTTCGGAGAGCGCGGCCTCGTCGTCCACGACGAGCACCCGGCAGGGGCCGCCGTCGGACCGCACGAGTGCCGTGGGGTTGCTGGTGGACGTGGACGCGTGGGAGGTGGTCGTCGCAGTCATGCGACCACGCTGACCGCCACCTCTGAGAGCGCTCTTGTCGGTTCCTGTGAATTTCCTGAGAAACCCCGGAGTTCCTGGTCAGGGCAGCCGGAAGAGGCGGGCGGCGTTGTCGTGGCAGACCGCGCGCAGCCAGTCGTCGCCGAGCCCGAGCCGTTCGAGGGCGTCGAGCTGGTGCTCGTAGGGGTAGGGGATGTTCGGGAAGTCGGTACCGAGCAGGATCCGGTCGCCGAGGTCCGCGAGCCGGCCCCGGTCGCCCGGCGGGAAGCCGCTGAACTGTTCCGAGAAGTCGGTGAAGGCCATGGTGGTGTCGAGGCGGACCTCGGGGTACCGGTCGGCGAGGTCGAGGAAGTCGGCGTACTCGGGCATGCCCATGTGCGCGACGATCAGCGGCAGTCCGGGGTGGCGGGCCAGCAGCCGGGCGATCGGCTCGGGTCCGGTGTGCTTGCCCGGGACGGGGCCCGAACCGCAGTGGATCACGATCGGGATGCCCGCCTCGGAGAGCAGGCTCCAGACCGCATCGAGCCGGTCGTCGTTCGGGTCGTACCCGCCGACCTGGAGGTGCGCCTTGAAGACGCGGGCCCCCGCCTCGACGGCCTGGCGCACGTACGCAGTGACGCCCTCCTCCGGGAAGAAGGTCGCGGTGTGCAGGCAGTCGGGGGTCCGGGCCGCGAAGTCCGCCGCCCAGGAGTTGAGCCAGGCGGCCATCGCCGGCTTGTGCGGGTAGAGCATGGCGGTGAAGGCCCTGACCCCGAACTCCCGCAGCAGCGCGACCCGCTGCTGCTCCTCGTGCCGGTAGGTGATGGGCCACTCGACGCCGGTCAGGGGGCCGACCGCGTCGAAGTAGTCCCACACCTTGTCCAGGACCCGCTCGGGCATGAAGTGGGTGTGCACGTCGACCAGCCCGGGCAGCCCGAGCCGCTCCCGGAAGGCCCGGACCGCGTCAGCGGTCGGCGCGGACAAAGCCGTGGCTCCGCTCGACCGTCGCGACGTGCAGGGTGTAGCTCTCGTACCAGTTCGCCCGGCCCTGCTTCATGGCCGCCTGGTGCTCCATGTCCTCGCGCCAGGCGGTGAGGGAGTCGTGGTCCCGGAAGTAGGCGACGGTGATGCCGAGGCCTCCGGGGGTGCGCGCGGACTCGTAGCCGAGGAAGCCGGGGTTCTCGCGGACGATCTCGTTCATCCGCAGGTTGGTCTCGGGGTAGCCGGTCTCGTCGGGGGTGCGGACGTTGCTGAAAACGGCCATCAGGTACGGCGGTTCGAACGCCGGCACGGGCTGAATGCTCATGCCCACCACCCTCGGCGGCGCGGCCCCGGCATGTCCACCGCAAAGCGGCCCGTGAGGCCAAAGGGATCCAAGTTTTGACCTTGGAAAGCCCCGCACGGGGGCAGGTCAGAACAGCCCGTCCTGGCCGGTCTCGGGGACGGGCGGCGTGATCTGCGCGCACGGTACGTCCGTTGCCGCGCTCCCGGCGGCGGCCAGCTCCCAGCCGCCCAGCAGCCGGGTGTCCAGGACGAGCCCGTCCTCGAAGTGCAGATCGGGCCCGGCGGCGGCCACCAGCAGCCCCGCCACCGCCCCGTCGGCCACCAGCTCCGTGACCACCCTGGCCGGTGCGGGGATCCCGGCCAGCCCGAACGCACCGGCATGGTCGGCGACTTCGCAGTCCAGCCGCTCCAGCGACTCCGGCCACCCGGGCAGCGCGGCCGCCCTCGCATGCAGTTCGGCGACCTCCCCGGCCCGCTCGGCCGCCGGCGGCAGCTGTCCCCGTACGGCGCGCTTGCGGGCGTAGGCGATCCGGTCCGGCACGCCGAGCGCGGCCCGCAGCAGCTCCTCCGTACGCCGCGTCGCCATCAGCGGCCCGCGCCCCAGCCAGGTCCAGCTCACCGCACCCTGCTCCAGCAGCCGGGCCGGGCCGCGCTCCTCGGCGGTGATGCCGACCTTGACCATGCCGGGCCCGAACCAGGCCAGGTACACCCGGTAGGTCCGCGGATCACCGGCGTTGGTGTCGGCCGCCACCGAGAACGACCGGTCCAGGCGGGCGCATTCGGGGCACTGGGCATGGCCGGCCCGGGCCGGAACGGCGGCGCCCGTCGGGCACGCGGTCCGTCTCCCGGCCCGCCACACGCCCAGGCAGTGCCGCTCGCCGCGCGCCGCGAAGGCCAGGCGCTGCCCGTACGCGAGCCGGCTCTCGCGCTCGCCGCGTCCCGCCCCGTACCAGCCGATGGCGGGACGGCCCTCGACCCACCGGATCCCGGTGCACCACCAGGTCACAGTGGCAACGGCCGCTCGAAGAAGGTCTCCAGGACAACCGTGGCGTGGGTGCCGCTGACCCCGTCGATGGCGTACAGGCGGCGCAGGACGTCCTGCAGCTGCTCGGTGGTGGCCGTGCGGACCTTGACCAGGACGGAGGCGTTCCCCGCGATGATGTGCGCCTCCTGGATCTCGGCGATCGCCTCGAAGGCGGCCCGGGAGTCACCCATCCAGGCGTTGGAGTCCACCATCACGTAGGCCAGCACCCCGCTGCCGACGGCCGCCGGGTCCACTTCGACCGTGGTGCGCCGGATGACCCCGCGCTCCCTCAGCTTGCGCACCCGCTCGTGGGTGGCCCCGGCGGAGAGCCCCACCGCCGTGCCGAGGGCGGCGTAGGACTGGCCCGCGTCCTGCTGCAGGCGCAGGACGAGCGCCCGGTCGATGTCGTCCACGCGATCTTCCTCCCACAACGCCTGCCACGCCAGCCACGCCTCGCGAAGACGCTAGCTGATCCGGCAATCCCACCATCACGCCGAACAGGATTCGGCACCGCACCCCGAGGTTCGGACTACCGGGCGACGAACTGCGTCAGGATCGCCTGCACCTCGTAGATGTTGACGCCCTTGGTGAAGGTCTTCTCTATCGGTGCGGCGGTGCCCGACACCCATATCTTCAGCTCGGCGTCGAGGTCGAAGTGCCCGGCGGTCTCCACCGAGAAGTGCGTGATGCTGCGGTACGGGATCGAGTGGTACTCCACCTTCTTGCCGGTGATCCCCTGCTTGTCGACGAGCACCAGCCGCCGGTCGGTGAACAGGATCGTGTCGCGGATCAGCAGATACGCGGCGTGCACCTGCTCCCCGTGCCCCAGCAGCCGCGCGTACTCGCGCTGCGCCGACACCGGATCGACGGTGTGCGCATTCCCGAACAGTCCCATGAGAGCCCCCCTACAGGTAAGAAACGATCTACCCGCAACGGTATGCGCGCCCCGGACGCTCCCGCGTCCCCCGGCAGAGCGATCCGACCCCGTAGCTCCCCGGAGCCAGGACTCACCACAAAGGATGACAACGCAAGAGGCCCCCCGGCGAACCGGGGGGCCTCTTGGGCTGTGCACTCGGCAGGATTCGAACCTGCAACCTTCTGATCCGTAGTCAGATGCTCTATCCGTTAAGCTACGAGTGCTTGGCTGGCCGGGGTTTTTCGCCCCGTTGGCCTTGCGAGAACAACAATACATGGACCTCGCCGGGACGCGAAATCCATTAGGCAAACCGCCTCTGAGCTGCGGAAACGAGCTGGAAGAAGATCATCCAGTTGAGCCCGGCCGACCCGGCCCCGCCCAGACTCCGCCCCGGTCCCGCCCCGGACGCACGCCAGAGCGAGCGGATCCGGAAAGCACCGAAGCCCCGGTCCGCAAGGACCGGGGCTTCGTGAAGTGCGGAGGCGGAGGGATTTGAACCCTCGATGGGGGGTAAGCCCCAAACCGCATTAGCAGTGCGGCGCCATAGACCGGACTAGGCGACGCCTCCAGCACACCTTCGCGTACGAAGGTGCGTGCAGATGATGACACAGGCCTGGGGCCGGTCACCAATCCGCTCCCACGGTACAAGGACGGTGGCCCGCAGAGCAAAGCCTTAACCCCACTCCGCACGCAACGTCGGCGCGGCCCCGTCGTTGGTCAGTCGTACGACGTACGGACGACCTGGAGTGCCCCATGCTGCGTCTCGCCGCCTTCGCCGTCACCTCCGCCCTGGCCGCCGCGGCGGCGGGGCCGCTGCCGATCCCTCCCCTCGGGCGGCTGCTGGCGGCGCCCGACCGGCTCACCATCGCCGTGTCCGAGACCGGCAACCCGCTCGCCGACGGCGAGTACCGGCTGGAGTGCGACCCGGTCGGCGGGAACCACCCCCAGCGCGAAGAGGCGTGCGCCCGCCTCGACAGGTTCGCGCAGGAGGGCCGGGACCCCTTCGCCCCCGACAGCACGCGGCGGATCTGCTCCATGCAGGACGGCGGCCCGGCCACCGCCCGCGTCACCGGAACCTGGCACGGCCACAAGGTGGACACCACGTTCCGGCGCCACAACGGCTGCGAGATCAAGCGTTGGAACGACCTGGAACCTGTGCTTCCGCGTGGGCGTTCTTGACCTGGGAGGATGCGCGGGATGTGCGGTTTACACCACACATCCGCCACCCCGCCGCGGGGCAGTGCCCTTAGACTCCTCCCGTGACATGCCGGTAGTTGTGGTCAGGGAGGAAGCTCGTCGTGAGCAGCAGGCCATCCCGAGGCGCTGCTCGCCTCGCAGCAATACTCGACGCTCTTCCGGACGCGCTGTTGCTCGTCAACGCCAACGGCACTGTCGTCAACGCGAATTCGATCGCCCTTGAGGTCATGGAGAGCCCCGGTACGGGACTCGTCGGCCGCGGCGTGCTCGACCTGCTGCCCGAGTTCGACTCCAAGCTGATCCCCGGTTCCATGCGCCGTCCCGGCGAGGACGAGGGCGGCCGCGCCCGGCCCAAGCGGATGGTCGCCCGCCGGACCGACGGCAGCGAATTCCCCGTGGAGGTCACGGCAGCCCATCTCGACGGCCGCGACGCCTACCGCGAGCCGCAGCCCGGCTACACCGGCGACGAGCTGCTGATGCTCGTCGTACGGGACCTCTCGCAGACCATGGACACCGAGGCCGAGCTGGCCCGCTCGCAGCGCCAGACCGAGATGATCCTGCGCGCCGCCGCCGAGGGCGTCGTCGGCACGGACACCGACGGCCGGGTGGTGCTGGTCAATCCGGCCGCCGCCCAGATCCTCGGCTACCGCGCCACCGACCTCGGCAACCGCGAGCTGCACGGGCTGGTCCAGCACTCGAAGGCCGACGGTTCGCCCTTCCCCTTCGAGGAGTCCCCGCTCGCCGACACCCTGCGCAGCGGACGCAAGCACCGGGTCCGCGGGCAGGTGCTGTGGAACAAGTCCGGGCAGCCGGTCGCCGTGGACCTGACCACCTCGCCCGTACGGGACGGGGAGCAGCTCGTCGGCGCCGTCATGACCTTCACCGACCGGCGGCCCTACGACGCCCTGGCAGCGCGGCACGCGCAGCTGCTGGCCGTCCTCGGCGAGTCCCTGCGCGGACCGCTGGAGGAGCTGCGCGGGGAGCTGGCCACGCTGGCCGCCGACGACGCGGGGCAGCTGTGGCCCGAGGCCAACCAGCTGCTGCACCACTTGGCCGCGGGGTACTCCCGGATGAGCACGCTGGTGGACAACGTGCTCGGCTTCCAGCGCCTGGACGCGGGCAGCGAGAAGCTGGCCAAGAAGAAGGTCCTGATCGACGGGGTCGTGGCCGCCGGTGTCGACGGCGCGGTCGAGCTGATCGGGCCCGGCCGTGCGCAGTTCGCCGTGCACGCGCCGACCATCGAGGCGGAGATCGACGCGGGGCGGATCGCCACCGCCCTCGCGCACCTGGTCGCCGATGTCGCCGGGGTGGACGCGACCGGCAAGACCCGCCAGGGCAGCGGCTACGCCGACTCGACGATCGTGGTGGCCGCCGCGCAGCGCGGTGAGGTCGTACGGATCGAGGTGCGCGGGCCGTACGAGGGCGGGAACCCCGTCCACGAGCCCATCGTGCGGGGCATCGTGGCCGCGCACGGCGGTGTGCTGCAGACGGTGGAGGTGCCGGGCGCGCCCGGCGGGGCGTACGTGCTGGAGCTGCCCCTCGGGGCCGGTGCCGGGACGGTGACCCTGCCCGAGCCCACGAAGGAGCCCGTGGCGGCCGAGGAGGGCGCCAAGACCACCGGCGGTCGGCGGGCCCGGCGCGGGGTGGACGCCTTCCTGGAGGACGAGGCCGAGGAGGCCAGGGCCAAGGCCGGCGCCGCGGACCGGCCCGCCGACGGCGGGGCCGCACTGGCCCTCCCCTCCGGGCGGCGCCGGGCGGGCGAGGCCGGACCGGGCCGGGGCGGCTCGCAGCCGACCGGGCCCGCGGAACTCGCTCAGTCCCCGGTGAACCCGGCGGGCCTGGGTACCGGCCGCCGACGCGGCCGGGCCGGCGACGGCAACGAAGGCGGCGCGGGCAGTCAGGGCGGCCCGGGTGGCCAGGGCGGTCAGAGCGGTCAGAGCGGCCCGGCCGGCCCCGGGCAGCCCGTGCCGCCGCAGGGCACCGGCATGCCCGCGCTGCCTCCCGTGCCCCCGGTGCCGTCCGTGCCGGTGACCGAGCACCCTGCGGCCCGGCGGCGGGCCCTGGGCGCCGCGGGGCCCGCACAGCCCGGCGGTCCGGTGCCGGCGGCCGGGCTCGGCCCGACGCCCCCTGCCACGCCTCCGACGCCTGCTGCCCAGCGGCCCGTCGCCCCCGAGGGCGGCTTCGCGCTGCCCGCGGGACCCACCCCCGCTCCGGCGGACGCGCAGACGCCCGCCGCGGCCGGTCCGGCCGCCGCTCCCGCCGAGGCCGAGGCCGAAGCCCCGGGCGGGCGGCGCGGGCGGCGGGTACTGGGCTCGCCGGCCGAGCCCGAAGCCCCCGCCGAGCCGTCGGCCGAGGGGGCGGAGGAACCCGTACCCCCGACGGGGCGGCGGCGTGCGCTGCCCGCGACCCCGGCCTGGCCGGTTCCGGCGGCCCGTACCGCCCCCGAGGACGAGGCCGCCTCCGGGCAGGTCGCGGTACCCGGGGCCCGGCAGCCGCAGGACACCCCGGGGGAGGCCGCGCAGCCGATCAGCGTGCGCGCCCTCGGCACCCTTGGCCAGGGCATCTCGGTCGACGCCAGCGGCTCCGGCCGTCGGCGCCGGCTCTCGGAACCCGCGCCCCAGGGCCGCGCCTTCGCCATAGGAGCCCCCGAGGCGGGCTCCGACGAGGGCCCCGAGCCGCTGGACGGCCCCGGAGGCGCCGTAGAGGTCGTCAACCGGCCCGTACCCCGTCCGGTGGACGACGAGCTGCCTCCGGAGCCGCTGGACAACCCGCGCCGGCTCCTGGTGTGGCCCGCGCCCGACGTCCAGACGCAGCAGGCGCTCAGCGACCGCGGCTACCGCCCGGTGATCGTGCACTCCCGCGAGGAGGTGGACGCGCAGATCGCCGCGTTCCCCGCCGCGCTGTTCGTGGACCCGCTGACCGGGCCGATCACCCGGACCGCGCTCCAGTCCCTGCGCCAGGCCGCCGTGGCCGCCGAGGTCCCCGTCCTGGTCACGGCCGGGCTGGGGCACGCCACGCGCGAAGCCGCGTACGGGGCCGATCCGGCCGTCCTGCTCAAGGCGCTCGCGCCTCGCGACAGCGAGCAGCACCCCTCGCGGGTCCTGCTGATCGAGGAGCACGACGAGATCGCGACCGCGCTGACGGCCGCCCTGGAGCGGCGCGGCCTCCAGGTCGCGCGGGCGGGCGCCGATACGGACGCCGTGGAACTGGCGACCCGGATGCGGCCCAACCTGGTGGTCATGGACCTGATGCAGGTACGCCGGCGCCGGGCGGGGATCGTCGACTGGCTGCGTGCCAACGGGCAGCTGAACCGCACTCCGCTGGTCGTCTACACGGCCACGGGCATCGACCCCGCCGAACTGCCGCGGCTGGCCTCGGGCGAGAGCGTGCTCTTCCTCGCCGAGCGGGCCACCACCGAAGAGGTGCAGGGCCGCATCGTGGATCTGCTGGCCAAGATCGGCACCAACTAGTCATCCTGGCCCGATGGCCATCACCGACACGACCGAGCAGACCGTCCCCGCCGACAACGGTGAGGTCAGCCTCCTGATCGCCCGGCAGGTGGAGCCGGGCTACGAGGAGGCCTTCGAGACGTGGGCGCGCGGGATCCTGGAGACCGCCGCCACCTTCCCGGACCACCTCGGGTACGGGTTCTTCCGGCCCGCCACCGAGGGCGCGCCGTGGTTCCTGGTCCACCGCTTCCGCAACCAGGACGCGCTCCAGCGGTGGCAGGACTCCGCCGAGCGGGCCGAGTTCTTCGCCAACTGCCAGGGCCACCACCACACCGAGATAGCCCGGCGTGAACTGCACGGCATGGAGACCTGGTTCGCCAAGCCGGGTACGACCCGGCCCGCGCCGCCGCGGTGGAAGATGGCGATCAGCTCGGGGCTGGCCATCTTCCCGATCTCGCTGGCCGGCAACGCGGTGCTCGGGCCGTACCTGGTGGATCTGCACTTCGTGCTGCGCACGGCGGCCTTCGCCGTCGTCTTCAGCACCCTGATGACCTACGTGGCCATGCCCGCCGTCAGCAGGCTGCTGCGGCCATGGCTCACGAAGGGCTGAGCGGTCAGTCCAGCTTGGTCACGGCCAGCACGCCGTCGGCGTACTGCTTGCGGATCACCTTCTTGTCGAACTTGCCGACGCTCGTCTTCGGCACGGCGTCGACGGCCGTCCACCGCTCCGGCAGCTGCCACTTGGCGATGGCCCGGCCGAGGAAGGCGCGGAGCCCTTCGTAGTCCACGGTCGCGCCCTCCTTGAGGACGACGGTGGCCAGCGGCCGCTCGCCCCACTTGTCGTCGGGGACGGCGACGACCGCCGCCTCGGCGACCTCGGGGTGGGCCATGAGCGCGTTCTCCAGCTCCACACTGGAGATCCACTCGCCGCCGGACTTGATGACGTCCTTGGCCCGGTCGGTGAGGGTGAGGTAGCCGTCGGGGCTGATGACTCCGACGTCCCCGGTCTTGAGCCAGCCGTCGGCGCTGAACTTGTCCTCGGGACGCAAGGGCTCGCCGGCCGCGCCCCCGTAGTAGGCGCCGGCGATCCAGGTGCCGCGCACCTCCAGCTCGCCCGCCGACTCTCCGTCCCAGGGCAGTACGTCGCCCGCCGGGCCGACCAGCCGCGGCTCGACGCCCGCCGGGAACCGGCCCTGGGTGAGGCGGTAGGGCCACTCCTCCTCGGCGCTCAGCCCGGCCGGCGGGTGCGCCATGGTGCCGAGCGGGGAGGTCTCGGTCATGCCCCAGGCGTGGCAGACCCGGACGCCCAGCTTGTCGTACGCCTCCATGAGGGAGGGCGGGCAGGCGGAGCCGCCGATGGTGACCTGCTTCATCGAGCTGAGGTCGCGCGGGTTGGCCGTGACCTCGGCCAGCAGTCCCTGCCAGATGGTGGGGACCGCCGCCGCGTGCGAGGGCTTCTCCCGCTCGATCATCTCCGCCAGCGGGGCGGGCTGCAGGAACCGGTCCGGCATCAGCATGTTGATGCCGGTCATGAAGGTGGCGTGCGGCAGGCCCCAGGCGTTGACGTGGAACTGCGGGACGACGACGAGGGTGGTGTCGCGGTCGGTCAGCCCCATCGACTCGGCCATGTTGACCTGCATGGAGTGCAGGTAGATCGAGCGGTGGGAGTAGACGACGCCCTTGGGGTCCCCGGTGGTGCCGGAGGTGTAGCACATGGCCGCGGCCTCGCGCTCGTCCAGCTCGGGCCAGGCGTAGGTGTCGGGGCGGCCCGCGAGGAGGTCCTCGTACTCGTGCACGCGCACGTCGAGGCCGTCGAGCGCGGAGCGGTCGCCGATGCCCGCGACCACGACGTGCTCGACGGTCGGCAGGTGCGGCAGCAGCGGCACGAGCAGCGGCAGCAGGGTGCCGTTGACCAGCACGACCCGGTCGACGGCGTGGTTGACGACGAAGACCAGCTGCTCGGGAGGCAGCCGCAGGTTGAGGGTGTGCAGAACGGCGCCCATGGAGGGGATCGCGAAGTACGCCTCGACGTGCTCGGCGTTGTTCCACATCAGGGTGGCCACGCGGTCGCCCTGCTGGACCCCGAGGTCGTCGCGCAGGGCGTTCGCGAGGCGGGTGGCGCGGATACCGATCTCGGCGAAGCTGCGGCGGTGCGGCTCGGCTTCCCCGGTCCAGGTCGTGACCTGGGACTTCCCGTGGATCGTCATCCCGTGCTGGAGTATGCGGGAAACGAGAAGCGGTACGTCCTGCATGGTGCTCAGCAAAGCGTCCTCCCGGTGAGCGCTGCGGCGCTGCGGCGGCTACGGATGCTGCCGATTCTGCGCACGTACCGGTCGGCATGTCACTACCCGGGGGTACAAACGGCCGCGGATGTTTCACGTGAAACATCGCCGGAGTGGCCGGAAGGTCAGCGCACGAGGGTGAGTTCCGGGTCCTCGCGGAGCTTGACCATCGCGCGGGAGACGGCGCTCTTGACCGTGCCGATGGAGACCCCGAGCAGCTCCGCGGTCTGGGCCTCGCTCAGGTCCTCGTAGTAGCGCAGGACGACCATCGCGCGCTGCCGGTCGGGCAGCCGGGTCACCGCGCGCCACATCGCGTCCCGCAGGGCCTGGGACTCCGCGGGGTCGGCGGAGGGCGGCGCCTCGCTCTCCGGGAGCTCGTCGCAGGCGAACTCGTCGACCTTGCGCTTGCGCCACTGGGAGGTGCGGGTGTTGACCAGGGCCCGCCGGACGTAGCCGTCCAGGGCCCGGTGGTCCTCGATGCGGTCCCAGGCGACATAGGTCTTGGCCAGGGCCGTCTGCAGGAGGTCCTCGGCATCGCACGGGTTGGCGGTGAGCGAGCGCGCGGTGCGCATCAGGACCGTGCCGCGGGTCCGTACGTACGCCGAGAACGACGGGTACGGCGTCGGGTTCGAGGCGAGCGTGCACACAGGCGTGGTCATGCCTCCACGCTAGGAGCGGCCGCCCGCCCTGGGATCGGCCGCAAGTGCCGAAGCCGTGTCCATCTCAGGTTGTAGGAGTAGGGCTGGCCCCACCTCCTGAAGGTGGAGGAGGCGGGGCCACGGCGTCATCGGGGCCAGGCGTCCGCGCCGGGTGTCAGGCATCCGCGCCGGGGACTAGGCGTCCGCGCCGAGGATCAGGCCGGAGGTCGGGACCCCCGTGCCGGCGGTGACCAGTACGTGCCCCGCCCCCGCGACCTGGTTCACGGAGCTGCCGCGGAGCTGGCGGACGGCCTCGGCGATGCCGTTCATGCCGTGCAGGTACGCCTCCCCGAGCTGCCCGCCGTGCGTGTTGAGCGGCAGCGCGTCCGCGGCCACGAAGTCGGCGGCCTCGCCCGGCTTGCAGAAGCCGAACTCCTCCAGCTGCATCAGGACGAAGGGCGTGAAGTGGTCGTAGAGGATGCCGACGTCGATGTCCGAAGGCCGCAGGCCGCTGGTCCGCCACAGCTGGCGCGCGACCACGTCCATCTCCGGCAGCCCGGTGAGGTCGTCGCGGTAGAAGGAGGTCATGCCCTCCTGGCGGCGGCCCGCGCCCTGCGCGGCGGCTGTGATCACGGCGGGTGCCTGGCGCAGGTCCCGGGCCCGCTCGGTGGTGGTGACCACGATGGCCTGCCCGCCGTCGGTCTCCTGGCAGCAGTCCAGCAGCCGCAGCGGCTCCACGATCCAGCGCGAGGCGGCGTGGTCGGCGAGGGTGATCGGCTTGCCGTGGAAGTAGGCCGCGGGGTTGTTCGCGGCGTGCCGCCGGTCGGTGACCGCGACGTGGCCGAAAGCCTCCGGGGTCAGGTTGTACGCGTGCAGGTAGCGCTGGGCGGTCATCGCCACCCAGGAGGCCGGGGTGAGCAGCCCCCACGGCAGGGACCACCCCAGCGCCGCGCCCTCGGCCGAGGGCTCGCGCTGCTGGACACCGGAGCCGAAGCGGCGGCCCGAGCGCTCGTTGAAGGCGCGGTAGCAGACCACGACCTCCGCCACCCCGGTGGCGACGGCGAGGGCGGCCTGCTGGACGGTGGCGCAGGCCGCGCCGCCTCCGTAGTGGATGCGCGAGAAGAAGGAGAGGTCCCCGATGCCGGCGGCCTGGGCCACGGTGATCTCGGGGCTGGTGTCCATCGTGAAGGTGACCATGCCGTCCACGTCGGCGGGCGTGAGCCCGGCGTCGTCGAGGGCGGCGTGCACGGCCTCGACGGCGAGCGTGAGCTCGCTGCGGCCGGAGTCCTTGGAGAACTCGGTCGCGCCGATGCCGGCGATGGCGGCGCGGCCGCCGAGGTCGTCCCGGATGCGGACGCTCATCCCGCGGCCCCCAGGGTGACGGTCACGGTGCCCGTGACGTGGTGGCCGATGCCGTTCGCGCCGACGACGCGGACCTCGGCGGTGTCCCCTTCGAGGGCGGTGACGGTGCCGGTGAGGGTCATGGTGTCGCCCGGGTAGTTGGGGGCGCCCAGGCGGATGGCCACCTTGCGCAGGACGGCGTACGGGCCGAGCCGGTCGGTGATGTACCGGCCGACCAGGCCGTTGGTGGTCAGGATGTTCATGAAGATGTCCGGGGAGCCCTTCTCCCGCGCGAGTTCCGCGTCGTGGTGCACGTCCTGGTAGTCGCGGGAGGCGATCGCACCCGCGACGATCAGCGTGCGGGTGATCGGTACCTCCAGCGGCGGCAGCGTGTCGCCGACCCTCATCGCTCAGCCCTCCTGCGCCAGTACGGCGCCCAGTTCGGACAGCAGCTCGCTGCCGCAGCCCAGGTAGGCGTCGAGCTGGCGCCCCCACAGGAAATGCCGGTGCACGGGGTGGTCCAGGTCCGCGCCCATCCCGCCGTGCAGGTGCTGGCCGGCGTGCACGACCCGTTTGCCCGCCTCGGAAGCCCACCAGGCCGCCGTCAGCGCGTGTTCCCGCGCCGCGAACCCCTGGTCGATGCGCCAGGCCGCCTCGTACGTCGTGACCCGGATCGCCTCGGTGTCCATGTACGCGTCGGCCGCGCGCAGCATGACCCCCTGGTTGGTGGAGAGCGGCCGGCCGAACTGCTCGCGGGTGGAGGTGTACTCCACGGCGCGGGCGAGCGAGCCCGCGCAGACGCCCGCCTGGAGTCCGGCGAAGGCGGTGCGCGCGACGGCGAGGGTGTCGGCGTAGGCGTCCCCCTCGCCGTCCCCGCCACCGAGCCGCTCGCCCTCGGCGCCGGTCATGGTGAGTCCTGCGGCCGCCCAGGGGGCGGTGGTGTCCACCGGCGAGACCCGCACGCCGGGCGCGTCGGTCCGTACGAGCCACAGGGCCCCGTCCGCGTCCGGGACCAGTACGTGCGTGGCCTCGCGCAGCCAGGGCACGGCCGGGGCGGTGCCGGTGAGCCGGCCCGCCGCAGCGGTGATCCGGCCGCGGGCCGGGAAGGCGCCGGTGGCGACGGCCTCGCCCGTACCGAGTGCGGGAAGCAGGCGGGCGCGCTGCTCGGCGCTGCCGTGCCGGGCCACCGCGAGGACTCCGTAGACGCAGGTGGCGGCGTACGGGACCTGAGCGGTGGTGCGCCCCTGCTCCTCCAGCAGCAGCACCAGGCCGAGCAGGCCGATGTCCTCGACGGCGGCGATCAGACCGGCGGCGGTGAGGGCCTTCCACAGTTCGGCGTCACTGCCGGTGCCCGCGGCGGCCAGGCGTTCGTGGGTGGCCAGGTCGCCGAAGATCCGGGCGGCGAGCCCGGCCGCGGCGGCCTGCTCCTCGGTGGGGTGGAAGTCCATCAGCCCTCACTTCCCCGGAAGACGGGCAGTTCCAGTTCCTCGTCCACGCGCAGGAACTCCAGTTGCACGGGCAGCCCGATGCGGACCTTGTCGTACGGGACTCCGGTGATGTTCGTGACCATCCGGACGCCCTCGGCGAGTTCGACCAGGGCCACCGCGTACGGCGGGTCGAAGGCCGGGAAGGGCGGGTGGTGCATGACGACGTAGCTGAAGACCGTGCCCGAGCCGCTCGCCTCGACGGTGTCCCAGCGCAGGCTCGCGCAGGCGTTGCAGCCGGGCAGCCAGGGGAAGCGGAGGGTCTCGCAGTCGACGCAGCGCTGGATCAGCAGCTTGTGCTCCCGGACCCCGTCCCAGAACCCCTGGTTGTCGCGGTTGACCACCGGACGGGGGCGCTGGGCCCCGGGCTTCTTCTCCGGCTTGGCGGCGGGCTTCTTCTCCGGCTTGACGGCGGGCGCGAACTTCAGGATCCGGAAGCGGTGAGTCCCGGCGAGTTCGCCGTCCGCGCGGACGTCCATGCGGGTGGTGACGAAGTGGCCGGTGCCGAGCTTGGTCGTCTTGCGGGCCGATACGGACTCGATGACGGCGTCGAAGGTGACGGCGTCGCCGGGGCGCAGCGGCCGCAGGTACTCCTGCTCGCAGTCGGTGGCGACCACGGAGGTGTAGCCGGCGCCGTCTAGGAGCGCGAAGAGGTCCTCGTAGGCGGGGGAGCGGTCGGTGTGGCCGGAGAGTCCGCCCATGGTCCAGGCCTGGAGCATGGTGGGCGGGGCGATGGCCTCCGGCCCGGTGTAGGCGGGGTTCGCGTCGCCCATGGCCTCGCACCAGTGGCGGATCATCGGCTCGTTGACGGCGTCCTTGGCCCGGCCCGCGGTGGCGGCGGGCCGCCCTTCGAAGGCCTTGAGCAGCTCGTGGAACCGGGCAGCCCCGTCGGCTTCCGCCGTCGCTCCGGATTTCCCGGTCGCTCCGGATTTCCCGGTCGCTCCGGATTTCCCGGTCGCTCCGGATCGCCCGGTCGGTCCGGCCTGCCCGGCCTGCGCGTGCGCGGTCATCGCTTCCTCCCCTTCATGCCGAGCCGCATCATGGCGACGATCTCCCGCTGGACCTCGCTGACCCCGCCGCCGAAGGTGTTGATCTGCGCGGCCCGGTTCATCCGCTCCAGCTCGCCGCCCGCGAAAGCGGCGGGCCCCCTGACGAGGGCCTCCTCTCCCACCACCTCCTGGCAGATCCGGTACACCTCGACGGTGGACTCGGTGCCCAGGAACTTCACGCCGCTCGCATCCCCGGGGGCCAGGGTCCCGCCGCCGACGTCCTGTACGAGGCGCCAGTTGAGCAGGCGTACGGCCGCGAGGCGCGCGTGCGCCTCGGCCAGCCGGGACTGCACCCAGGACCGGTCCGCGGGGCGCTCGCCGGTGGCCGGATCGGGGGTGCGGGCATGGCGGAACGCGTGGGCGTAGAAGTCCTCGGCCTGCATGCCGATGGCGGCGAGGGCGACGCGCTCGTGGTTGAGCTGGTTCGTGATCAGGCCCCAGCCGCCGTGCTCGGGGCCGACGAGGTTGCCGGCGGGCACGCGGATGGAGTCGTAGTACGTGGCCGTGGTGGTGAGCCCGCCGACGGTATCGATCGGGGTCCAGGCGAAACCGGGGGCGTCGGTGGGCACCAGGATGATGGATATGCCCTTGTGCTTCGGGGCCTCGGGGTCGGTGCGGCAGGCGAGCCAGATCCAGTCGGCGTTCTGGGCGTTCGAGGTGAAGATCTTCTGCCCGTCGACGACCCAGTCGCCGTCGGGCCCGCCCTCGCGGACGGCACGGGTGCGCAGCGAGGCGAGGTCGGTGCCGGCCTCGGGCTCCGAGTACCCGATGGCGAAGACGATCTCCCCTCGGAGGATCCGGGGGAGGAAGAAGTCCTTCTGCTCCCGGGTCCCGTACTTCATGAGCGTCGGTCCGACGGTGTTCAGGGTGACCATGGAGACGGGCGCTCCGGCCCGGTAGGCCTCGTCGAAGAACACGAACTGCTCGTCGGGGCCCCGTCCTTGGCCGCCGTATTCGGCGGGCCAGCCCAGGCCGAGAAGTCCGTCGGCGCCGATGCGGCGCAGCAGCGCGCGCTGCGCGACCGGATCCTCGGGGACCCCGTCGGGCAGCAGGTCCTGGAAGTACTCCCGCAGTTCGGCGCGCAGCCGCAACTGGCCTTCGGTCGGGGCGAGGTGCACGGCGCTGGCCTCCCGGCATCGCATCGTCAAGTGGAGCTGACTGTCCGTCAGATTCCTGTTGGATGTCAAGGCCGGAACGCGCGAGGGCGCCTGCGCTACCGGACCCCAGCCGGTCCGGTCGCACAGGCGCCCTCATCACTGTGAGCGGCTCAGGCCGCGGCTACCACCAGGGGTAGAAGTTCACCGCCACGGTGGAGTTGTGCTGTTCGATCGCCGTGAGGGCCGAGCCGTTGACCTGCGCAGTGTTGTTCTGGTTGGACGCACCGGAGCCGGTGGCCACCTGCTGCGAAGTGGAGGAGTTGCCGTGGTTGTTGCCGCCCACGCCGCTGCCGATGATGCTGGCGACGCTCGCATTCGATCCGTCGTTCGCGAAGGAGCCGTTGTCGGCCGACGCCACCCCGCCGAACAGGGCGACGGCGAGGGGGAGAGCGGCGACAGCGGCGATGACGCGGGCGGTACGGATGCTTGCCATGTCTTGATCCTCCAGAAAACCGAAGTGGGGTTTGCTCCAAGGCAGTTGGCCGACCGCCTCGGTCGTTCCGTGTGGTGACGACGTCGCGATTCCAGAGTTGCCCACCGAATCCCCGGCGAACCACCCCGGAGTCTGCGATTCCCCCGCAAGCATGACCAACATCGGATAAACCCGGTTCGCGCCCCCGACGCCCCAGCTCAGCACCCCTGCCCCTGGCGGAACTCCTGCCACGCATGAGCTGAACCGTTCCGCCAAACCCATCCGCCCCAGGCATGCCGAAAAGGGCCGCGCCGTCCGGGAACCCCACCGTCTCCCGGGCCTGCGGCCCTGCAATGCCAAGCTTTGCGCCCCCTGCGCGCCCCCGGCGTCCGCCGGGGTGATCCGTCCGTGCCCCGCTCCCGGGGCACCCTCGCGGCGCGATCCGCGGTCATGAGGTCGACCGGGCTCCAGCGCCTGTTGTTCCTGCCGTTGCTGCTGTTCCTGCTGTTCCTGTCGTTGCTACTGCTGTTCCTGCTAATGCCGTTGCAGCCGTCGTACGTACGCGGGCGGGCCTACGCGGCGAGCACCATCTCCCGGCGGGCGGCGGCTCGGGCACCGATGGCGGAGGCGACCTCGGCATCAAGGGTGTTGCGGGAGTCGGCGGCGAGGGCGGCGGCGGTGGTCGAGCGGCGGACGGACGGGGTCTTGCCGTGGGCCTCGGCGCGGATGCGCTGCTTGATGGTGGGCGGGAGCGAACCGCCCCGCATCATCGCCCGCCAGGTCCGCCGGGCCATCACCGCCGGCCGGCGCACGGCGGGGGCGACGGTGCCGGCGGCACCGACGGAAGCGGCGGGGGAAGCGGCCGGAGCGGCCTTGGCGCCGAAGCCGAGGCCGGCGAAGAGGGCCACGAGCGCGGCGAGGACGGTGGTCCAGATCGACGTGATGGTGCTGCGGTGAGCCATGACGGGTCCCTCGTTTCGCGATGTTCTGACGGGCGGATCTGAATACATTCGTCATGATGCGACCGCAACCGCACCGCCCCCACAACGCGCGCCGATCTTCCGACAAACACCACTCAAAGGGCCTAAACCGACCCCTCAGGCCCCCCGAGCACGGCCTCGAAGGTCGCGTACGCCACCGCGTCGAAGAGCACGAACCGCACCTCCTCCACCTGGGTACGGGCCGCCCGTACGGTCTCCACGGCGATCCGCGCGCCGTCGTCCATGGGCCACCCGTAGATCCCGGTGGAGATCGCCGGGAACGCGACCGTACGGGCCCCCAGCCCGTCGGCGACCCGGAGGGATTCCCGGTAGCAGGAGGCCAGCAGCGCGGAGCGGTCCTCGTCCCGGGACCAGACGGGACCGACCGTGTGGATCACGTGCTCCGCCGGAAGCCGGCCGGCCGTGGTGGCGACGGCCTGGCCGGTCGGCAGACCCTTGCCGTAGTGGGAGCGGCGCAGGTCCTCGCATGCGGCGAGGATCTCGGGCCCGCCCCGACGGTGGATGGCCCCGTCGACTCCCCCACCGCCGAGCAGCGAGGAATTCGCGGCATTGACCAACGCGTCCGCCCGCTCCGCCGTGATGTCTCCCTGCACGAGAACGATGCGCATGATCTCGGGTCCCTTCTCCGTCTTCGCCGGCTTCCCGCCGTCGGTACTTGCCACCATTGCCGGGAACCGGCCCGGCGGCAACGGAGATGCACACGGCCTCGGCCGACGGCGCGATCAGCCGTTCAGGAACTCCCTCATGAGCGCGATGTCACGCAGGTCCTTGTCGCGCCCACGACCGGTGGCCACGAATCCGGATTTCCACTCGAGCACCTTCTCCAGGGGCGCGAACCGCACCCCTTCGAAAACCTCGGCACCCAGGATCAACGCGTCCACCGAGTAGTCGAACCAACCGTTCAGGATCTCGATCGACCCGTCGAACAGCAGGATGTGCTGCGCCCATCCGAGCGGGGCTTCCCGGGGTGTTCCGAAATTCCTGGCGCGCTCCCAGGCCGCGCCGCGCACCACCACGTCGAGGTCTCCGACCTCCCGTCTGATGCCGTGCGCCAGGAGCGGGCCGCTCCCGAAAATCACGTAGTCCTCGGCCGGAAGTTCCAAGGAGATCAGATTCTGGAAGTACGGGTGATTGCGAAGCATCGTACGCAGCCTCCTGGAGGCGTGATGGCCCGAGCGCAATTCTGGTGAGGCCCGCCGCCCCAGGACCTACCCCGTTCCGGCCGCGCCACGCTCGCGGGCGCATGCACCGACGGCGAAGGGGCGCCCCGAGTTCCGGGGCGCCCCTTCCGACCAGCGCTCACGCGCCGGCCTGCGGCGGTGGGTGTGGGATTTGAACCCACGGTGACTCGCGCCACGACGGTTTTCAAGAGAGTGCTGGGGAAAGTGTCCTCTCCGTGGCTGACCTGCTCGTTGCCCGCTCTCGGGGCTCCTCTCCGCCGATAGCGGTCCACACCTGGTCCACTGGCAGGGTCCCAGTCACCGAGCTCGATTCAGCTCCTCCAGCATGCGTGCCGCGTCCGTCTCGGTGATCTCCCACCGATCGATGTCACCGCTGACCTTGAAGAACGGCTCCAGATTGGCAAGTGCCACCTTGGCCTCGTGCATCGCATCAACGAATCGGTCGATCCCGCGCTCCCGGAGCCGCTGGTTGAAGGCTTCGACGGTTGCCTGATCACCGCCCACGTAGAGAGCCGGCACTTCGTTGGCGAAGTGCCGAGTCACCTGAGCGACCCGCAACGCAGCGATCGCAGCGCTAAACGCCTCCCGACGAGCACGGCGCCACGCGAGATGCGATGTCATCCAAGGTGCCAGAGAAGCGCCGATGAATGCGCCAACCAAGCCCAGTACCGGAGTCAGCCATAGTGGCATCCCAGCACCCACCTCTACTCTTCACGAAGACCATGCTCTGGCGTCCACATCATGCTGGACCGCAATGCTGTTGTGGACTTGGACTTGGGAATCACCTCTCATCCACCTCCGATGTCGTCACTCTGACGTGAATTTGCGCGAAGCTAGATGGAGTTCAGCCCGGCTCTGCGATGCTGGAGGCCGATCGAGAGGGGCCGCAGCGATGCAGTGGAAGATCCACGGGGAACGTCCGATCTACGAGAACAAGTGGGTGAACCTCTGGCTCACCGACGTGGAGACCCCGGACGGCCACCGCTGGGAACACCACGTGGTCAAGCTGCGCCACCTGGCCGTGGCCGCCGTGGTCAACGACCGCCAAGAGGTCCTGATGATGTGGCGTCACCGCTTCATCACTGACGCGTGGGCCTGGGAGCTGCCCATGGGCCTGGTAGAGGCGGACGAGACGCCCGGCGAGGCTGCCGCCCGAGAAGTCCTCGAAGAGACCGGCTGGCGTCCGGGCCCGATGAAGCCGCTGATCTACGCTGAACCGGCGAACGGCATCACGGACTCCCAGCACCACCTGTTCCGGGCCGACGGCGCCACGTACGACGGGCCGCCGACCGAGAAGAACGAGTCGGACCGGATCGAGTGGATCCCCCTGGCGAACATCCGGGGCATGATCGACCGCCGCGAGATCGTCAGCAGCGGCTCCCTCGTCGGCCTCCTCTACGTCCTGATGGACGAAGGAGTTCGCTGACCCTGCGGGGGCAGCATCGCTCGTAGGTGGGCCTCGAAGGCAACCGCGGCCGGCACCTCGCGATAGGGCGCAAGCTGCTCGTAGAACTCGCGAAGGTGCCCGGCCACCCGCTCGGACGACACGGCTGCGGCGGGCACCAGCGCCTCGATCGCCGTGTGGCACGCCTGGTCGAGCTTGCCGCGCTGGAGCTGCGTACGGGCTAACCAGAAGGCGTGAAACGCCCTACCGCGCTGGTTCGCGGGGGCCTCCCGCTCCAGGGCGTCTGCGATCAGCGGCTCGGCGATCGCCGCCTCGCCGAGTCGGCCGTGTGCGATGCCGGTGTCCACGATGAGCTTCGGCTCGTCGAAGTAGGTCACCCATGCCGGGTCCGGGTCGTCCGCCTTGATCCGGCCGAAGTGGCTGTGGGCCTCGGAGATGGCGGTGTGGGTCGCTGTCCGGTCGCCCAAGGTCGCGTGCGCGAACGCCTCACGCATGGCCAGCATGGCCCGGACTCTCGGCGTCGTGCCGATGGCCGCTCGGGCCTGGTCTTGGGCAGCAGACACCAGCGCAAGCGCGTCCGCCGGCTTGTCCTGGTAGGTCGCTTGCAGGCTCATGCACGCCAGCACGTTGGCCATGAATGGGTGGTCGTCAATCTCCCGGGCCAATTGCAGAGCTTCCGAGAAGTACGCGCGGGCCTGGTGGTACTGCCGAGCATCGAAGTACGTCCACCCGGTCAGCCGCGCCAGCTCCGCCGCGATGCCGTACAGGCCGTGCTGGATCGGCGCTGGCCGCTGGTCCTTCAGTAACCCCTCGACGTATCGCAGTTGGCCGACGACGGCAGGCCGGAGCG
Source organism: Streptomyces sp. NPDC051183 (assembly GCF_040682455.1). Classification (NCBI taxonomy): domain Bacteria; kingdom Bacillati; phylum Actinomycetota; class Actinomycetes; order Kitasatosporales; family Streptomycetaceae; genus Streptomyces; species Streptomyces sp. NPDC051183. The sequence continues at coordinate 6,219 of NZ_JBFBBA010000032.1, read as the reverse complement.
TCTCGCCCCCGTGCGCGTCGTCACGACGCCAGTAGTCCTCGATCGAAGAACGCAGGGCGTGCAGTGTGGATGGGCTCGGGTTCGTCCCGGCGGCCAGGGCCAGGATGCTGTCTACCTCCACGCCCGGTAAGGCACTGATGGGCCTCGGCACAGCGGGTAGGTGATCGAGCTCCGGTCCCTCCCGCTCGGCACAGCCAAGACGGCCGGCGTCTCCCACGTACGACGGGCAAGCCCGAGCATGTGCCCCGGGATACGCAACCCATCGGCGATCCGCTCGATCACGTCCATGTGGACGAGCTGCCGCTGACCCGCGATCACCTCTCCCACCCGGCTCGGCGTCAGCTCGCACTGCCGCGCGATCATCGACGGGTAGATGCCCGCGCGCGTCTTCACCAGCCGGAAGACCCTCGCGAAGTCACGGACACGGCACGCCTCGATCATCTCGGGCTCAGTGAGCAGACTCGCCGGAAGTTCCTTCGTGCGACGTGACTCGGGCATCGGGGCACGCTCCGGAGGAAGACTACGGATCGCTTCAAGGTCTCAACCGAACGTGATGTTACCCAAGTTGGGTAATCCGCTGGACCTTTCTGGCCATGCTCCCCGCTGACGATCCTTCTCCACATGGCGAAGCGACAGAGGACGACCGCCTTGGAGACACACGGTGGCACTCCTGACTCAGAGCGAACGACCCACGGGGCGACCCCGGACCTGGGCGCCGAACCCCGCGTCTTGATGAGCCTCCGGGTCTCCCGGGATTCGGGCCGGACGTGGATGCGGAGCACGCGGGTTCTGGAGGGGGAGCCGTTCGACGTCCTCTCCGACCCCGGCCGCTATCCCCCGTGCGGGTGCCCGCGCTGTGGCGGTGCGTCCTCGTCGGCCCGCACCCTTCGGCCGGCATCCATCCCGCCGGGAGCGGCGTAGTGACCGCCTGCCGATGGTGACCCCCTTAGAGCGGGACTCCCGTGTACGTGACCGATCACCGTGGGGCTGGCGCCAACAGCTCGCCGTGCTCCTCTACGCCGCTGCCGTCACAGTTTGGTGGTCACCCTGGCCATCGCCGGTGATCCCGGCCGCTGACCGGCAACCAGCTTCCGCTGCGAATCCCGCACTCGCTCGACTCGTGGCCTCGCGCCACCCCTGTCTCCCCACCGGCCCGGAATCAATGGGCCGGTGAGGCACGCCCCATCGGGGCTGGGCCGGCACCCGTCGGCCCTGGACTTCCAGGAAATGGAGACACACATGGCAGCACAGAAGGAAGACCTGCTGATCGGCGTCGAGAGCCTGATCAAGGTCCAGGACCGCTTCACCGCCGCCGCGGCCGAGTCCGACTCCACCGGTACCTCCGCGGGCGACGACGGCGAGAACCGCGACGGCCTGAACCTCCCGCAGGAGTAGCACCCACCAGCACCAACCGGGGGCCCGCCATCCACGACGGGTCCCCGGGCCCGCACGCCCATGACGCTGACCGGAGGAACACGTGGACCACCACTTCGTCACCGCGCTGGAGAAGGCCCTCGGCTGGAACGGGCCCGGTGAACTCGGAACCGGTTTCGCACGGGGAACGATCAAGGACCTTGCTCTGCTCGATCGCCTGCTCAACCCCAGGAAGCTGCTCGACCTGGTGATGCGCCGCAGCGTCACCACGCCCCAGTTCCGCATCTTCCAGGACGGGGCTGAACTGCACCCCGGCCGCTACATCCAACCCTCCGTTACCCGGCGGGGACAGGCCATCCCCATGGCCGACATGCGCCGCGTCGGCGGACTGATGCGCGAGGGGTGCACCATGGTCTTGGACGAGGTCGACTTCTTCGACCCGGCCATGGAGGCCACCTGCCGCGCGCTTCAGTGGTGGGCCCGCGAGCTGGTGCAGGTGAACGCGTACCTGACCACTCAGGACGCCAGTGGCTTCAAGCTCCACTGGGACGACCACGACACCCTGATCGTCCAGCTCGCCGGCCGCAAGAGCTGGGAAGTCCGCGGCACCTCGCGCAAGGTTCCGATGTACCGGGACTCCGCCCCCAACGCCGAGCCCAGCGAGGACATCGTCTGGCAGGACGTCATGGAGCCCGGCGACGTGATGCACATCCCGCGCGGCTTCTGGCACCAGGCCACCCGCGACGACCAGGGCGACGGCTACAGCCTCCACGCCACCTTCGGCATCGTGAAGCGCGTCGGCGTGAACTGGCTGGCCTGGCTCGCCGACCAAGCCCGCACGCAGGACCTGTTCCGGTACGACCTGGACCGCTGGAACTCCCCCGGCCAGTGGGACGGGCAACAGCAGCTCCTGGCCGACGCCGTCGCCGAGATGGCTACGAAGCTGACCCCGCAGGACTTCTTCGATGCCCGCGAGCGGGAACGCCTGGCCGCCCGGCATGTCCCGGCTACCGGCCTGTTCGGCAAGTCCGCGGCCGTCGTGTGCGTCACCGACTTCGAGCCCGTGATCGAGCAGCACCACGACACGGTGGACGTGCTTGCGGCGGGCAAGAAGCTCACGTTCGCCGGCAAGGCGTACCCCGCCCTCGCCCTGCTGCTGAGCGGCCACCCTGTCGACATCGCCGACGCCGCCGAAAAGACCGGCCTGGACGTGGAACAGCTCGCCGAGATCCTGCTGAAGGAGGAACTGTGCACGGAGCTGACCCCCGCCTTGTCCTCGGCCTACACCGGTCTCGTCACCACCGAGACATCCTGACGGCCGCACTCGACCTCGGCGTCACCGCCCTGGACACTGCGGCTCCCTACTTCGGCTTCCGCTCGCACACAGTGCTGGCCGAGACGGCCGCCGATCTGCTGCCGAGGTTCACCCTCTCCACGAAGGTGGGCTTCTTCCCGGGCGCTGGAGGCGCTGAGCACTCACTTGATCCGGTCCGGCTGCGACTCGCCGTCGAGCGTGCGGCGAAGGAACTCGGCAGGGAACCTGACACCGTGCTCCTACACAACCCCGAACGGAGCCTTGCCGGTCTACCTCCTGCCGATGGCCGCGCCCTCCTCGGCAATGCCTGCACCTCTCTGGCCGGCGCCGCCCGCGACGGCCTGTGCCGCGCCTGGGGTGTGTCCTCCTGGGATACGCGGTCGCTCGGCATGATCCGCGTGGAGGACCTTCCCTCTCCGGACGTCCTCATGGTCCGCGCGGGTCTCCTCGTGGGCATCGACCTCCTCGACTCCACCGCCGTCCTGCGCACCGCCTGGCAGGCACGCGAGACCTTGGGCATGAGCCCCTTCGGTGGCGGCCACCAGAAGGTGTGGGAGGACTTCGACCCGCGCCCGTTCCTCCGACCGCCCCACGGTGCCCTGTCCCGCGTGCAGGCGGCGTTCCGAACCGCGTTCCACCTGCCCACGGCCTCGGCGATGGCGGTCGGTACCGACAACCCCGGGCACCTGGCCCGGTTGGTCCAGGCCCTGGGCGCGGAGGTGGACACCGCCGCCGTCAGTCAGTACCTGCGAGCCCTCCACGGGCTCCGTCAGAGCTGAAGCTCGGCCACCAGGCGCTCCGCCTCCTTCCGGGCCGGCGCGAGTAGCGGATCCTCCTCGTACGCGTAGGGTCCGACGATCTTCGACAGGAAGAACAGCGACATCAGCTTGCCGTCCCGGCTCTCCAAGTCCGCACGCCGCTCCTGGTGGACACGGGCCGCGAGCCCCGGGACGGCAAGCGCGTTGCCCCACAGCGTCGCGGCGTCCAGGCCCCGGGGCGCCATGCCCCAGTCCTCCCAGTCGATGAGGGAGAACTTCGGTCCCATCACGTTGGCCCACGTGAGATCTGCATGAGCCGGCGCCCATCGCTCGATCTGCGTATCGGCCACCCCGGGGAAGACCGCCCCGAGGGTCTGGGTCACTTGCTCCTGTGTGATCGTCACCGTGTCCGGCGTCGCGATCCGCGGCGTCTGCTGCGAGGCAAGCGCGTCCAGCGAAGCGTTCAGCGCCTCCCACCACTCGTCAGGCAGGCCCGGGTCTTCGAGCACCAGGGCTCCCTTGCCGACCGACGACGATGGAATCAGCTCCAGCTCATCCGCGCGCCACATCACCGGCTCGCCCAGCTCGCGCCACGCCACGCCCTGGTACCACTCGGGCATAGAGACCCCTTGCAGCACAGCGGCGGCCTCGGTCCCGTTCCAGCCCTGCGGGCCGATCCGCTCGAATCCCCGCCGCTCGATGCGCACCCACGTACCCCGCTCCGTACGGCCTCCCAAGGAACGACGCTTACGCAGGAGCGCTTGCCGATCCAGCCGCACGTGTAGAGCTTCTTCGACGCGCTTCAGCACGTCTTCCACTGGCTGACGGCGTAGATCCACCTGGGCAGCAACGGGCAGGGACCCATTCATTACGACCTCCTCGGCGAACGGATGACCGTAGCAGGAAGAGGCCCGTCGGGACGATCTGTCCGTCAATATGAATGCGTCAACTCCCGCCCATAGGCTGACCGTTGCCCATGTCGGCCGGGCAGGTTCCCTCGCCGGTGGCCGGAGCGGCTTTGGCCGGTGTCCTGTTCGGGTTGGGGTCGGGCATGTTCAGGGGGCCTTACGCTGTCCGGCAACTCGGGCAGGCTTTGATCCTGCCCGGAATTTGATCGAGTGGCCCCCTGGACTTGCCCGACGCGGGCCCCGAGTCGAACAGGTGGGTAAAGCCGTGGAGGCCACCGGCCCCAGCCACGGTGGTTTGCACCCGCAGTTCTGCACACGGTTCCGAGGGTTGCCCGAACCCCTCCGCTGAATGTCTGATTCCGCGCTTGTCGCTTCCTTTGCCGATCTGATTACGTTTCGAGAGCAAATTTCGGCAAGTGAACGGAGTGGCACGTGCGGATCACCAAGCAAGTCCTCGTGGCGGTGGCGGCAGCAGCTCCCAGCCGTCGGCTTCGGCGTGGCGCCGGTCAGCGCTGCGCCTCAGAGTGAAGGTGCACACAAGGGGCTGGTTCAAGTAGACGGTGGAAAGGCGGGTTGGGTCTCCGTCGACTACCTCAAGAAGCACCCTGACGCCGTTCCGGGAGTGTCCTTAAGCAGCGCCCCGGCCCCCCTGGGCGCGTTAAGCACCAACAAGTGTGACGACAACGTGTGCTTGACCATCATCGGGAAGGGTCTGCGCATCGACACCTGGTCGACTAATGCGTTTGGCAACGTGGGGTGCACCCAAGCAACCTTCGACTTCTTCGACAACGACTACAAGGACAGGCACAGCAGCATCATCTGCCCCGATGGCCCCGGACCTGGCGTCTACTACAGCGCAGGTGGCCCGGCCGGCTGGTACCAGCACGGCACCGAGGTGTGCAACTACTGGCTGAAGATAGATGGTTACCCCTGTGCGGAGATCCGCCAGTAGCACCACGAAGGGCGCTGTGAATGACGGATGACATTGAAGTGCTGTCCGGTGGACGAGCCGACGGGTTGACGTGGCACGTCACGGTAGGAGATCGCCCGCGCAGCTCGATTGGGGTCATGCTCCACCACCAGATGGGGGAGGTTCGTGCTTCAACAGGGTTCCGGCGAGGCCCTGAAAGAGGCGACCGGGAAGCCATCATGTCCTTCGGACAGTCCGAGGGCCTCCCCCCGTTTGTTCTGGTGTGCACTCTCCCCTCGGTTATCAAGATCGAGGCCGAGTTGGACGACGGCACCATTCAGAACGTCGAACTTTCCCCTGAGGTAGAGCAATTCGGACTGCGGTTCGCGGCAGCACCCCTTCCAACAGGTCGGGCGCTCGTCGCCTATCGCTTCGAGTCGGCCTCGGGGGTTCACCGTCGCTCGATCTTCACAGGTGGCTCGCCCGGGAGTCCGGCAATCTGAGTTGCAGAAGGGGTTCAAAGCAAGGTTAGAGTCCCGGCCGCCCACCCATTAGCCTCGATCTTTCGTGACGGTCCGTCGGTTTCTTCGCCGGGCCGTTTCGGTTGTTCGGGCTGGTGGCGGCCAGGCCGATGGCCCGGCTGTCGCGTCGGGTGGGCGCCGGGTTCCACGGCTCCGGTCGGGGTGGTGCTGCTCGCAGGGACGGGAACGTGCTGGTCAGCCGGGGTTCGGGAGGGCTTCGAGCCGTGCCAGGGCGGCGGTGATCACGTCGGTCCAGGGCCAGTGGCGGGCGAACCTCAGGTGCCGGCGGCGGGCGGTGGTGACGATCTGGGCGGCGGCGGAGAAGAGGCGGAGCCGGCGGCGGCGGGGTTCCCACCTGCGGGTTTCGCCGGTGAGGGCGAGCATGGGCATCCAGGCGAGCAGGTCGAGAGCGAGCTGGACGATCTCCAGCCAG
>NZ_JBFBBA010000031.1:0-111248 GCF_040682455.1 Streptomyces sp. NPDC051183 | reverse complement strand
GAGGGAGCCACTGCGGAGCATTGGCGACTGACGACAACGCGGCAAGCCGCGGTGCCAGACGACCCGGGCCCGGCCATGATCCGCCAGACACCCCCCTAGGTCGTCTCTTCCGGATCTTGTCGGCCGAGCCCGCGGCGTCCGGTGCCGTGCATGGCAGGGCTGAGGGGTGCTTCGGGTACTGGGCGTACTCGGGCGTCCCGACAACGCGGCCAGGTGCGGTGCCGGGCGTCGCGGGCCCGGCAGGATCCGGAAGGGGCGGCCTAGGCGGGGTCCTCGCCCGCCAGGCGGCCGAAGTCGCGCTGGAAGTCGCCGGGGAGGGCGATGTCCAGGCCGTAGTGGTGGTACAGCTGGAGCTCCTGTTCGGGGGAGAGGTGGCGGCCGACGCCGAAGTCGGGGGCGTCGCGGATGAGGGAGCGTTCGAAGGGCACCCGCAGGCCGTCGCCCGCCAGCTCGCTCGGTTCCAGGGGGACGAAGGCGTCCCGGCTGAAGAGACCCGTCCGTACGGCAGCCCATTCGGGGATGCCTGTGGCATCGTCGAGGTAGACCTCGTCGACGGTGCCGATCTTGGTTCCATTGCGGTCGAACGCCTTGCGGCCGATCAGGCTGCGCGGATCGATGTCGGTCTGCACGGTCCCTCCATTTGGTCGCAACTCCTCCGTAATGACTACAAAAGTGCATTTCCGGAGAGGGGGCCACTCGAGGGAGTGCCCAGATCCTCGCTGGTAGGCTGGGTGACGGCTGTTGACCCTGTGCGGGAGAGTCCTCCGAGTGAGCATGACGGAGGCGCCGAAGGAGCAAATCCTCCCCGGAATCTCTCAGGCATACGTACCGCACGTGACGAGGCCACTCTGGAAAGCAGGGGAAGGTACCGGGCGCGCAGTGCCGGTCCCTCCCCTCACCGACGGTGAAAGCCGGAGCTCACGGGCCACCCCCGCGACTCCGGTGAAGCTCTCAGGTTGAGATGACAGAGGGGGAGGCCGTCCGGGTGCCCGCGCCGTGGTGCCCCTCGCAGGTCGTACGACCAGGAGGCCTCCGTACATGACCGCCAACCGCATTCCGCTCTCCCAGCTGGAGCGAGGCATCCCCTTCGAGCAGCGCCACATCGGCCCTGATGCCGAGGCGCAGGCCAAGATGCTCGCCCAGGTCGGCTACGGCTCCCTGGACGAACTGACCGCTGCCGCGGTGCCGGATGTGATCAAGACCGCTGACGCGCTGAACCTGCCCGAGGCGCGCACCGAGGCCGAGGTGCTGGCCGAGCTCCGTCAGCTCGCCGACCGCAACCAGGTCCTGTCCTCCATGATCGGCCTCGGTTACTACGGCACCTTCACGCCGCCGGTGATCCTGCGCAACGTGATGGAGAACCCGGCCTGGTACACGGCGTACACGCCCTACCAGCCGGAGATCTCGCAGGGCCGCCTGGAGGCCCTGCTGAACTTCCAGACGGTCGTCGCCGAGCTGACCGGGCTGCCGACCTCCGGCGCCTCGCTGCTCGACGAGGGCACCGCCGCCGCCGAGGCCATGACCCTGGCCCGCCGCGTGGGCAAGGCCAAGGGCAACGTCTTCCTTGTTGACGCCGATGCGCTTCCCCAGACCATCGCCGTGATCGAGACCCGAGCCGAGCCGATCGGCATCGAGGTCGTCGTCGCCGACCTCTCCGCCGGCATCCCGGCCGAGATCGCCGAGCGCGGCGTCTACGGCGTCCTGGTCCAGTACCCCGGCGCCTCCGGTGCCGTACGGGACATCAAGCCGGTCATCGACCAGGCGCACGGACTCGGCGCGATCGTCGCCGTCTCCGCCGACCTGCTGGCGCTGACCCTGCTGACCTCCCCCGGCGAGCTCGGCGCGGACATCGCCGTCGGCACCACCCAGCGCTTCGGCGTGCCGATGGGCTTCGGCGGTCCGCACGCCGGCTACATGGCCGTCCAGGCCAAGCACGCCCGCTCGCTGCCCGGCCGCCTCGTCGGCGTCTCCGTGGACGCGGACGGCAACAAGGCCTACCGCCTCGCGCTGCAGACCCGTGAGCAGCACATCCGCCGTGAGAAGGCCACCAGCAACATCTGCACCGCGCAGGTGCTGCTCGCCGTCATGGCCGGCATGTACGCCGTCTACCACGGCCCGGACGGCCTGCGGACGATCGCCGGCCGCACGCACCGCTACGCCGCGCTGCTGGCGGCAGGTCTGACCGCAGGCGGGGTCGAGGTCGTGCACGGCTCGTACTTCGACACGATCACCGCCCGAGTGCCCGGCCGCGCGGCCGAGGTCGTCGCCGCCGCCCGCGAGGGCGGGGTCAACCTGTACCGGGTCGACGCCGACCTCGTCTCCGTCTCCTGCGACGAGACGACCCTGCGCGCCGACATCGAGGCCGTCTGGGCCGCCTTCGGCGTCACCGCCGACATCGAGGCGCTGGACGGGACCACCGAGGACGCGCTGCCCGAGGCGCTGCTGCGCTCGGACGCGTACCTGACCCACCCGGTCTTCCACCAGCACCGCTCCGAGACCGCGATGCTGCGCTACCTGCGCAAGCTCTCGGACAAGGACTACGCGCTGGACCGCGGCATGATCCCGCTGGGCTCCTGCACCATGAAGCTCAACGCGACCACCGAGATGGAGCCGGTCACCTGGCCCGAATTCGGCCAGCTGCACCCGTTCGCCCCGGTGGACCAGGCCGAGGGTTACCTCACGCTCATCACCGAGCTGGAGGAACGTCTCTGCGAGGTCACCGGCTACGACAAGGTGTCCATCCAGCCGAACGCCGGCTCCCAGGGTGAGCTCGCCGGTCTGCTCGCGGTCCGTGCGTACCACCGCGCGAACGGCGACGAGCAGCGCACCATCTGCCTCATCCCGTCCTCGGCGCACGGCACCAACGCCGCCAGCGCCGTGATGGCCGGCATGAAGGTCGTCGTCGTCAAGACCGCCGACGACGGCGAGGTGGACGCGGACGACCTGCGTGCCAAGATCGAGCAGTACCGCGACGAGCTCGCCGTGCTGATGATCACCTACCCCTCGACCCATGGTGTGTTCGAGGAGCACGTCGCCGACATCTGCGCCCAGGTGCACGAGGCCGGCGGCCAGGTCTACGTGGACGGCGCCAACCTCAACGCCCTGGTGGGCCTGGCCAAGCCGGGTCACTTCGGCGGCGACGTCTCGCACCTGAACCTGCACAAGACCTTCTGCATCCCGCACGGCGGCGGCGGCCCGGGCGTCGGCCCGGTCGGTGTCCGGGCGCACCTGGCCCCGTACCTGCCGAACCACCCCCTGCAGCCGACGGCCGGCCCGGAGACGGGCGTCGGTCCGATCTCGGCCGCGCCGTGGGGTTCGGCCGGCATCCTGCCGATCTCCTGGTCGTACGTGCGCCTGATGGGCGGCGAGGGCCTCAAGCGCGCCACCCAGGTGGCCGTGCTCGGAGCCAACTACATCGCCAAGCGCCTGGAGCCGCACTACCCGGTGCTGTACACGGGCCCGGGCGACCTGGTCGCGCACGAGTGCATCATCGACCTGCGTCCGCTGTCGAAGTCGACGGGCGTGAGCGTGGACGACATCGCCAAGCGCCTGATCGACTACGGCTTCCACGCGCCGACGATGTCCTTCCCGGTGGCCGGCACGCTGATGATCGAGCCGACGGAGTCCGAGGACCTCGCCGAGATCGACCGCTTCTGCGACGCGATGATCGCCATCCGCGGCGAGATCGAGCGGGTCGCGGCCGGCGAGTGGCCGCTGGAGGACAACCCGCTGGCCAACTCGCCGCACACGGCGGCGGCACTGGGCGGCGAGTGGAACCACCCGTACACCCGTGACGAGGCCGTGTTCCCCGGCGGGGTTTCGGCCGCGGAGAAGTACTGGCCGCCGGTGCGCCGGATCGACGGTGCCTTCGGTGACCGCAACCTGGTCTGCTCGTGCCCGCCGCTGGACGAGTACGACAACTAGGCATGACGAAGGGGCCGGTCCGGGAGCACTGCTCCCGGGCCGGCCCCTTTGCGTACTGTCGTCGGCTAGGCCGGACTCATCGCCTACGCGGCCGCGAGCGTGCGGTGCGGAGCGATGATCTGGCCGTCCGGCAGCAGCTCGCCGGTGTCCTCGAAGAGCAGGACGCCGTTGCACAGCAGGCTCCAGCCCTGTTCCGGGTGGTTGGCCACGGGGTGCGCGGCCTCACGGTCGGCGGAGTCGGCAGACGGGCATGCTGGCTGGTGCTGGCACATGGATGGGTTCTTTCGCTGCGGTGTGGTCTGTGTGCTGCGGCTCGATGCGTTGTTCATGGCCGCCCCCCGTATCAACGTCTTGGTTTGGTCAGGGTCCCAGTGTTGCCCTACGGACTTCCGTCCGCAGGGATTTCCCGGCAGCTGTCCTCATAGATTGATGACGCATCACTCGTGCGGGCGGTTCAGGCCAACTGGCCTGTCATTTCGGGTGGTTCGAGCGTGGCCCGAGTGGGCTAGGCCGAATGGGCAGTATCGGCCACGGGCCCGGATCAGGCGGCCGGCGCGGCCAGCGAGGGCGGCAGCGGCGACGCCGCCGGGGTGAGCCGGTGGGTCAGTACGGGCAGCAGCTCGGACACCGGGTGCGGCCGGTACGCGGCGATGCCGGGCGGGGCCGGCGCCAGCGGGACCAGCAGGTCCGCGGCCGCGGGCAGACCGGCGGAGGCATCGGCGCCCACCGCCCCGTGCAGCCACAGGGTCAGCATGTACAGCTCCGGTACGGACAGCAGTCGCGGCTGGTAGCTCTTGCCCAGCGCCTCCGCCTGGCGCAGGGCGCGTTCGGTGGCCGCGACGTACGGGCCTTCGAAGAAGTGGGAGAACACCCAGCCGTCCGGGGTGAGCCGGGTGTCGGCCGCCGCGACGTAGCGGTCCCCGCCGCGGATCAGGAACCGCCAGCCCGTCAGCCGTGTACGGGGAGGCCTGCCGCCGGCCGCCAACTGGGAGATGTTCAGCCGGTCCAGGACGTGGACCGGCAGGGCCAGTTCGGCGGTCGTCGGACCCTGGAGGGCGCGCAGGGCCGGGGTGTGCGCCTCGTGGACGGCCGTGGGGGACGCGAGTGCCGCGAGGACGCTGCGCAGGGCGGGCGCGGGAGCCGGAGGGACATGCAGCGGCATGGTGGGTCGCCTCTCACTTGGGAGACCTGTGGAACGGGGGCAGGTGCGGACGGCGCTGTCGCATTCTGGGGCCAGAGGGGGGCTGAGGGGCAATGGCCGCGCGCCAACTCTCTGCCTCGTTTGCGGAGTTTATACGACATGTGTTCACACAGTGTTTCGGCTAGCTGTCCCGCCTATTGCCGGCAAGGCGCTTACCGGTCCCGCTGTCATGGCTTTCATGCCGGTCGCGCGAGAACGTGCCGCGCTGACCTCGGAGGCTACCCGAACGGGGCTCGGCTGGAAAGCGCCTGTTATCCGGAAGCGGCAAAGGCGATGCGGAATTTGCATACCGCGACTTGCCAGGTGAATGTGCCCGAGCGCCCGTCGGCCAAACCGGCGCGCGCTCCCCGCCACGCACGCCCCCCGCGCGTTATCGATCACACCGTCGGGGCATCATCGACCGTACGCGGGCCTGGGGAGTGCCGGGCCAGGCCCACTCGAGGAGGGACGCTTCGATGGGGGAGAAGGTCGTGGCAGGCGGATTCGACCTGTCCGATCGGCAACGGTATCGGAGGAAGCTTCACGAGTGCTTGGAGGGACTGGAGCGGCTTCTGGCGGAGAAGAGGTTCGATCGCCCCAAGAACATGATGGGGCTGGAGATCGAGTTGAATCTCGCTGGTGCCGACGGTTTGCCGAGAATGGTTAATGCACAGGTTCTGGAGCGGATTGCCAGCCCTGATTTCCAGACCGAACTCGGAATGTTCAACCTGGAGGTGAACGTACTTCCGCACCGGCTCGGCGGCCGGGTATTCGACCAGCTCGCCGAGGAACTGAGTGCGGGACTCGGCTATGCCCACCGGCAGGCCGCCCTGATCGATGCCGGGGTGGTGATGATCGGCATTCTTCCGACGATCTCCCGCGAGGACCTGGTCACCGCCAACCTCTCGGCGGTCGACCGCTACTCGCTGCTGAACGAGCAGATCCTGATGATGCGCGGCGAGGACTTCACGCTGGACATCGACGGGGTCGAGCGGCTGACGTGGACCTCCGGGTCGATCGTGCCGGAGGCCGCCTGCACCTCCGTACAACTGCACTTGCAGGTGACGCCCGCCCGGTTCGCCGACGTGTGGAACGCCGCTCAGGCGGTGGCCGCCGTACAGATAGCCGTCGGCGCCAACTCGCCCTTCCTGTTCGGGCGCGAGCTGTGGCGGGAGTCGCGGCCGCCGCTGTTCACGCAGGCCACCGACACCCGGCCGCCCGAGCTCCAGGCGCAGGGGGTGCGGCCGCGCACCTGGTTCGGGGAGCGGTGGGTGGATTCGGCGTACGAGCTCTTCGCGGAGAACGTCCGCTACTTCCCGGCCCTGCTGCCGATCTGCGACGAGCAGGAGCCGCTGCGGGTGCTCGCGGAGGGCGGGGTGCCGAGCCTGCAGGAACTGGTCCTGCACAACGGCACGGTGTACCGGTGGAACCGGCCCGTGTACGGGGTCGCCGACGGGGTGCCGCACCTGCGGGTGGAGAACCGGGTCCTGCCGGCCGGGCCCACGGTGGCGGACGTCGTCGCCAACGCCGCCTTCTACTACGGGCTCGTACGCACCCTCGCGGACGAGCAGCGCCCGGTGTGGAGCCGGCTGCCGTTCGCGGAGGCGGAGGCCAACTTCGACGCGGCCTGCCGGTACGGGATCGACGCGCGGATCCGCTGGCCGCGCCGGGGCCGCGGCGGGGGCGGCGGGCTGGCGAGCGTGCCCGCCGTGCGGCTGGTGCTCGACGAGCTGCTGCCGATGGCCGCCGCCGGGCTGGACGCCTGGGGCATCGAGCCCGCCGACCGGGACCACTACCTCGGCATCATCGAGGAGCGGTGCCGGCGCCGGGCCAACGGGGCCACCTGGCAGGTGGAGACCTACCACCGGGCGCTCGCGGCCGGGCTGGAGCGGGACGCGGCGCTGGCGGCGACCACGCGCAGGTACAGCGAACTGATGCACAAGGGCGAGCCCGTGCACACCTGGCCGGTGGGTCTCGCGGAGGAGGAGGTGAGCACCGCGGCGGCGGCCGGGCGCTGACCGGGCGACCGCGCGACCGTGCGACGAGGCAGTATGGGGTCGTCGGAACGGGACGGCGGGACGGGAGTCGGGCGTGCGCACGGAGCCGGAAGCGGTGGTCGGGGACTCGCACCTGCGCGGGGACGGACGGGGGGTCCTGCGCTCCGAGACGCTGCTCGTGCTGGCGCTGTCGCTGGGCGCGAGCGGCGTATCGGCGCTGATCAGCTTCATCGGCTCGCTGACCAAGCCGGGCGGGCTCAAGGACCAGGCCGCCACGCTCAACGGCTCGTACGCCCCCGGGCGGCCCTGGCTGGACCTGGCCTGGCAGCTGTTCGGGATCGCGACCGCGCTGGTGCCCGTACTGCTGGTCGCGCACCTGCTGACCCGCGAGGGCGCGCCCGGCCTGCGGGTACTCGGCTTCGATCGCACCCGGCCCTGGCCGGACCTGGGCCGGGGCGCGCTCGTCGCGGCCGGGATCGGGAGCGCGGGGCTGGCCTTCTACCTCGGGGCGCGGGCGACCGGCTTCAACCTGACGGTGGTGCCGGAGGCGCTGCCCGACGTGTGGTGGAAGTTCCCCGTGCTGATCCTCTCCGCCCTGCAGAACTCGGTGGTGGAGGAGGTCATCGTGCTGGCGTACCTGCTGCGCCGGCTGGACCAGCTGGGCTGGTCGCCCATGGCCGCGCTGCTGGCCAGCTCCGCGCTGCGCGGCTCGTACCACCTCTACCAGGGCATCGGCGGTTTCATCGGCAACATGGTGATGGGCGTCGTCTTCGTGCTGGCCTACCGCCGCTGGGGCCGGGTCGGGCCGCTGGTCGTCGCGCACGCGCTGCTCGACATCGTGGCCTTCGGCGGGTACGCGCTGCTCGCGGGCAAGGTGGGCTGGCTGCCCACGCCGTAGCCCGGCTCAGGGAGCGGCCAGCAGCTCGCCGTCGATGACGGTGACGGCGTGGCCGGTGAGCAGGGTGCGGTCGCCCGCGAGCCGCACCCTGACCAGTCCCTGGCGGGCTCCGCCCTGGAGGCCGACCAGTTCGTCGCGGCCCAGGCGCCGGGCCCAGAAGGGGGCCAGTGCGGTGTGGGCGCTGCCCGTGACCGGGTCCTCGTCGATGCCGAAGGCGGGGAAGAAGCCGCGGGAGACGAAGTCGTACCCGCGCGAGGGGTCCTCGGCGGCCGCGGTGACGATGACCCCGCGCCGGCCGTAGCCGCGCAGGGCGTTCAGGTCGGGCGTGAGCTCGCGTACCGCCCGCTCGTCGGCCAGCTCGACGACCAGGTCGCCGATGTGGTCCGAGGTGTCGTGCACCGACTTGACCGGTACGCCCAGGGCGTCCTCCACCTCGGGAACCGGCGGGACCGGCGTCAGTGAGGACGTCGGGAAGTCCATGGTGATCGTGCCGTCCGCGGCAGATTCGGTCGTGAGGATGCCGCAGCGCGCGGCGAAGCGGACCGGCCCGGTGACGGGGCCGCCCGTCGCGGGGCCGTGGACGCCGAGGACGTGGGCGGTGGCGAGGGTGGCGTGTCCGCACATGTCGACCTCGCCGGCCGGGGTGAACCAGCGCAGCGCCCAGTCCGCGTCCCCGCCGGGCGGCAGCGGGTGGGCGAAGGCCGTCTCGGAGAGGTTCACCTCGGCGGCGACCTGCTGGAGCCAGGTGTCGGAGGGGAACCCGTCGTCGAGGAGCAGGACTCCGGCGGGGTTTCCGCGGAACGGGCGGTCGGTGAAGGCGTCGACGATTCTGATGCGCATGTCATCGACCGTAGGCCGGTCCCGCGAGCCCGGCCAAAGGCCAATCCGGGGTGACTGGACTGGTCGTCCCGCAGGTCAGCCGCATGGCGGACGTGTTCGTTGAAGGAGTTTCCGATATATCGTTGACGCATCGCGATGGGTCGGCGATAGTTGAGGCACCGGAACACCGATGACACGGAGACGAATGACGAAAGGAGCGCAGTCATGCGTTCACACGGACACGAGCACGGACGGGGCCACGGCCACTGCGGGCCGGAGCGTCGGGAGGAGTTCGCGGGGCGGCGTGCCGCCTTCGGGCCGTTCGGGCCGCCGTTCGGCGGCGGGCCCTTCGGTGGGCGGGGCGGGCGCGGCGGACCGCGCGGCCGGGCCCGGCGGGGGGACGTGCGCGCCTCGATCCTGGCGCTGCTCGCCGACCGGCCGATGCACGGCTACGAGATGATCCAGGAGATCGGCGAGCGCAGTGGCGGGGCCTGGAAGCCCAGCCCGGGGTCGGTCTACCCGACCCTGCAGCTGCTCGAGGACGAGGGGCTCATCACCAGCGAGAGCGAGGGCGGCAAGAAGCTGTTCACGCTCACCGACGCCGGCCGCACCGAGGCCGAGTCGGGCCCGGACGCCCCCTGGGCGGAGGCCGGGCGCGGCTTCGACTTCGAGGCGATGAACGAGATCCGGACGGCCGGCTTCGGTCTGATGGAAGCCTTCGGCCAGGTCTTCAAGACCGGCACCCCCGCGCAGCGGGAGAAGGCCCTCGCGGTCATCAACGACGCCCGCAAGAAGCTCTACCTGATCCTGGCCGACGAGCACTGAGTCCGGCCGGACCCACCCGCTGCGCGACAGCGCGGCAGCGCGCCCCGCGAGTCCTCTCGCGGGGCGCGCTGTCGTACGCGATGACGTGCGCCGGGAGCCCGGGCCGGGGTCAGGCCACCAGGCCGGCGAGCTTGCGCAGCGACTCGTTCAGCGCGGCCGTCGCCGAGTCCTTGAGCTTGCCCGCCATCAGGGAGACGGCGGCCCCCGAGAACTCGCCGTCGATGCGGACCGTGGTGGCCCCGCCGTCCGGGACCAGGGTGTAGCGGGTCAGGACGGCCACGCCCATCGGGCCCTTGCCGGTGATGGCGAAGACGCGCTCGGCCTCAAGCTCCGAGACGGTCCACACGACCTCGGCCGGGAAGCCCATCATCTTCATGTTCTCGGCGAAGGTGGACCCGACCGCGAGGGTCTCGGGACCGCCCTTGGGGAAGTTGGTGTGGGTCATGCTCCACTGGCCGTACGCGTCCCAGTCCGTCAGCTGGGCCCACAGCTTGGCGGCGGGCGCCTCGATGCGTGATTCCGCGGTGACTTCAGCCATGCGACCACCCCTTCTCGTCAGGTACGTGCGGCGGAACGTAGTCCCGGGGGACGGAACATTCAAGACTGACGACCTGTCAGATATCGAGGGCCCGGTCACGTCGGGTGTCAGGTGCGTCTCAACAGGCGTCACGTACGTGTTGGTCCTGACGGGCCCTGTCATGATGTCCGGATGCAAGCGTCAGGGAAGAACGCCGGGCTGGGCCTCGCCCTCGTTTCGGCAGTTGCGTTCGGTGGTTCGGGGGTCGCGGCGAAGCCGTTGATCGAGGCGGGTCTGGACCCGCTGCACATGGTGTGGCTCAGGGTGGCCGGGGCGGCGCTCGTGCTGTCCCCGCTGGCCTGGCGCCACCGTGATCTCGTACGCCGCAAGCCGCTGCTGCTCGCCGGCTTCGGCCTCGTCGCGGTGGCCGGTGTGCAGGCCTTCTACTTCGCTTCCCTGTCCCGGATCCCGGTGGGCGTGGCGCTGCTGTTGGAGTACCTCGGCCCGTCGCTGCTGCTCGGGTGGATCCGCTTCGTGCAGCGCAAGCCGGTGACCCGGGCGGCCGCGGCCGGGGCGGCCCTGGCCGTCGTGGGCCTGGCCTGTGTGGTCGAGATCTGGTCCGGGCTGAGCCTGGACCCGCTCGGCGTGCTGCTCGGCGTGGCCGCGGCCTGTTGCCAGGCGTTCTACTTCGTCTTCGCCGACCAGGGCACCGACGGGGACGATGCGCCCGACCCGCTGGGCGTGATCGCGTACGGGATGATCGTCGGCGCCGTGGTGATGACCGTGATCGCCCGGCCCTGGCGGATCGACTGGCAGATCCTGGGCTCCGACGCCGCCGTCGGCGACCTGACCCTGCCGGCGCCCCTCCTGCTGGGCTGGGTGGTGCTGATCGCGACCGTGTTCGCGTACCTGACGGGCGTGGTGTCCGTCCGCAAGCTCTCGCCGCAGATCGCCGGTGTGGTGGCCTGCCTGGAGGCGGTCGTCGCGACCGTGCTGGCATGGGTGCTGCTCGGCGAGCACCTCTCCACCCCGCAGATCATCGGCGGCGCGCTGGTGCTGGGCGGGGCCTTCGTCGCGCAGACCTCCCGGCCGACCCCGCCGGGAGCGGCGGATCCGGCCGCACTGGACCGCGAGACGGCGAAGGCCTAGGCTGCCGATCATGCTTTCGACCGTGCTTCCGCCTCCCGCCGCCTAGCGCGGGCGGCTGCCTTTCCCGCAAGTGACCCGGCCCGGGTGTTCCCGGGCGGGTCCGCGCTGCCCGCGAAGTGATGACCGGCTTCCCCCGTCCTTCATTTCACGCATGCGCGGAGATTTCTCGTGTCGAACCATTCGCCCGCTTCCGGGCGCAACCTGCTGTACCTCGTCGTCGCCGGAGCCGCCTGGGGCACCGCCGGGGCGGCCGCCTCCCTGCTCTTCCTGGCCAGTGACCTCGGCCCGCTCGCACTGTCCTTCTGGCGGTGCGCGGGCGGGCTCGCGGTGCTGCTCGCCGTGCTCGCCGTACGCCGCCGGGGCGGCCGGGGTGCGCGGGCCGGTGCGGGCGGGCGGCCTTCGGAGCTGTCCCTGATCGGTACGGGGCTGCTGTTCACGCTCTTCCAGGCCGCGTACTTCGGGGCCGTGCGGGAGACCGGCCTGGCCGTGGGGACCGTGGTCACGCTCGGCGCCGGACCCGTTCTGATCGCGCTCGGCGCGCGGTACTGGATGGGCGAGCGGCTCGGGAAGGGCGGCGTGGCCGCCGTCGCCGGGGCGCTGGCCGGACTGGCCGTGCTCGTCCTGGGCGGCGGGGGCGGCGAGGTGCGGCCGCTCGGCGTCGGCTGGGCGCTGCTGTCGGCCGCCGGATACGCGGCGATGACCCTGAGGGCCCGCGCGCTCGGGCGGCGCGGGGCCGGCGGCGATCCGCTGGTCACCACCGCCTGGTCGGTCGCGGTGGGCACGGTGAGCCTGCTGCCGCTCGCGGTGCTGGAGGGGGCGCTGCCGCACACCGGGCAGCCCGCGCGGGTGTTCTGGCTCCTGGTGTACGTGGCGATCGTGCCGACGGCGCTCGCGTACGCGCTCTACTTCACCGGGGCCGCGGCGGTGCGGGCCGCGACGGTGTCGGTGATCATGCTGATCGAGCCGGTCAGCGCGGCGGTGATCGCCGTCCTGCTCCTCGGGGAGCGGCTGACCGGCGCCGTGGTGCTGGGCACCGCACTGCTGCTGACGGCGGTGGGTGCGCTGATCGCGGCCGAGGCGCGGCGGCCCGCGGGCGGGCCGGTGGTCCGGCCCGCCCCGGTCGCTCAGAGCGCCGCGAGGTAGGCCGGTGCGGCGATGCCGGGGGCCAGGTCGGCGGCGGGGACCGGAGCCCCGTACGCCGGTGCGACCGGGACCACGCCCGACCAGAAGGGCAGGTCCAGGTCCTCGGCATCGTCGTTCGGCCCGCCCGTGCGCAGCTTCGCGGACACCTCGGTGAGGTCCAGGCGGATCACGGCGGTGGCGGCGAGCTCCTTGGCGTTGGTGGGCCGGCAGTCGGCGGAGCGGCCCGGTACGACGTGGTCGACCAGCGCGTCGAGCGCCAGCCGGCACTCCTCCTCGTCGGTGACCTGGTACGCGGTGCCGTGGACGACCACCGAGCGGTAGTTCAGCGAGTGGTGGAAGGCCGAACGGGCCAGCACCAGGCCGTCGACGTGGGTCACCGTCACGCAGACCGGCAGGCCGGGGTCGGCCTTGCCGGCGGCGAGGAGCGGGCGCGAACCGGTGGAGCCGTGGATGTAGAGGCTCTCTCCGACCCGGCCGAAGAGGGTCGGCAGGACCACCGGGGCGCCGTCGCGGACGAAGCCGAGGTGGCAGATGTAGGCCTGGTCGAGTATCGAGTGCACCGTCTCGCGGTCGTAGCGCGCGCGGTCCCGGGAGCGGCTGGGAACGGTGCGGTCGGTCGGCGCGTACCGGTCGTTCGGCTCCGGCGAGGGGGTCGGCTCGGTCGTCTCCGTTGCGATCGTGGCGCTCATGGTGCGTACTCCATTGCACTAGTGCATAATGTGGTTTGTGCTAGGAGAGTATCGGATCACAGGGCGGCGCGCATCCGAAATCGCGGCCAGTGTCGAGGCGGGCGTGGGCTCGGGTGCCCTGCCCCCGGGAACGGTGCTGCCGCCGATGCGGGAGCTGGCCGGTGTGCTGGGGGTGAACCCGAACACCGTGGCCGCCGCGTACCGGACGCTGCGCGAGCGCGGGGTCATCGAGACCGACGGGCGGCGCGGCAGCCGGGTGCGCGCCCGGCCGGCGAGCGCGCCCCGGGACGAGCTGCGCATCGCCGTGCCCGCGGGGGTGCGCGACATCGCGGCGGGCAACCCGGACGTACGGCTGCTGCCCGCACTGGACGCGGCGCTGGCGGGGGCCGCCCGGCGGTACGCGCAGGCGCCGACCCTCTACGGGGACGACCCGGTCGCCCCGGAACTGGCGCGCCTGGCCCGGGCCGATCTGGACGCCGACGGGGTGCCCGCCGGGCCGGTGGCCGTGACTTCGGGCGCGCTGGACGGGGTCGAGCGGGTGCTGATCGCGCACCTGCGGCCCGGGGACGGGGTGGCGCTGGAGGACCCGGGCTGGGGCGGGGTGCTGGACCTGGTGCCGGCGCTGGGTCTGCGCGCGCTGCCGGTGGCGGTGGACGACGACGGGCCGGTGCCCGAAGCGGTGGCGCGGGCGCTGGAGGCGGGGGCGCGGGCGCTGATCGTGACGGCGCGGGCGCAGAACCCGACGGGCGCGGCGGTGAGCGGGGCGCGTGCGGCGGAGCTACGGGCGCTGCTGGCCGGGTACCCGGACGTGCTGGTCATCAGCGACGACCACGCCCACGGCATCGTGGACGTCCCGCTGCACACACTGGGCGGTGTGACCCGGCACTGGGCGGTGATCCGCTCGACGGCGAAGGCGTACGGCCCGGACCTGCGGCTGGCGGTGCTGACCGGGGACGCGGTCACGCTGGACCGGCTGCGCGGTCGCCAGCGGCTGGGCGCGGGGTGGGTGAGCCGGCTGCTCCAGTACGCGATGGTGGAACTGCTGAGCTCCGGTGCGGTCGACCGGGTCGCGGTGGCGCGGTCCTACGGGCAGCGGCGGGACGGGCTGGTCGGGGCGCTGGCGGAGTACGGCGTACGGGCGCACGGGCGCAGCGGCATGAACGTATGGGTGCCGGTGGCCGACGAGACGGCCGTGGTGACGAGGATGATGGGCGCCGGCTGGGCAGTGGCCCCGGGCAGCCGCTTCCGGGTGGAGGCGGGCCCGGGGGTCCGTATGACGGTGTCCTCGCTGTCGCCCTCGGAGGTGCCGGGCCTCGCGGCCGCCGTGGCGGCGGCGGTCCGCCCGGTGGGGGGCGGCCGCTTCGGCTGAGGCGCGGGCGAGACCGCTCAGGCCGGCTTTCGCGCGGTGGGGCGGGCCTGGGTGAGGGCCGCCCCCACCAGGACGATCGCCGCGCCGACCGGGGTGTTCCAGTGGAGCTGCTCGCCCAGCAGCAGGACGCCCGCCGTGGTCGCGATGACCGGGATGAAGTAGGTGACCATCTGGGCGGTCGTCGGGCCGACCTCCGAGACCAGGCCGTACTGCATCTGCAGGGCCAGCCCCGTGCCGAGTGCGCCCAGGGCGACCACCGAGAGCGTCGGCCACAGCGGGAACGAGGTCGGGGCGGTGGTGAACAGGGCGCTGACCGCGGCGAGTTGCAGGGTGGCGATCAGGAGCTGGGCGCCTGTCAGGGTGACCGGGGAGCCCGGGGCCGATGCCAGGGTTCGGCGGACGTAGATCCAGCCGATCGGGTAGCAGAGGGAGGCCAGCAGGGCGAGCGCGGTGCCCTTGGCGTCGACTCCCGAGAAGCCCTGCCAGGCACCGAGGACGGTGAGCACCCCGAGGAAGCCCAGGCCCAGCCCCGCGAACCGGCGGCGCGTCGGGCGGTCCTCGGACAGCGCCACCAGCGAGAGGGCCATGCCCCACAGCGGTGAGGTGGCGTTGCAGATCCCCGCCAGGCTGGAGGGGATGGTCAGTTCCGAATACGCGAAGAGGGAGAACGGGGCCGCGTTGAGCAGGAGGGCCGCGACGGTCAGGTGGGCCCAGGTGCGCCGGCCCCGGGGGAGCGGTTCGCGGCGGACCAGCATGACCGTCAGCAGGGCGAGCGCGCCGAAGAAGACCCGGCCGAGGGCGACCTGGAAGGGCGCGTACGCCTCCGTGCCCACCTTGATCAGCAGGAAGCTGAAGCCCCAGATCACCGAGAGGATCGCGAAGCGCACCCGCCAGTCCAGCCGGCCGGCGGTGCGGGCCGCCGACGGTGCGGTCGGCGGGGAGGAGAGGGTGGTGGGCCGGGGCGTGGCGGGTGCGCTCATGGTCCAACTCTCTATGCTTCAACCTCGTAGGACAAGCGAGATTTCTTGATGACGAAGGCGTAGCATCGCTTACATGTTGAACCTGGAGCGGCTCCGCACCCTCGACGCCCTCGCCCGCCACGGCTCGGTGAGCGGCGCGGCCGACGGGCTGCACGTCACCACCTCCGCCGTGTCCCAGCAGATGGCGAAGCTGGAGCGCGAGGTCGGCCAGCCGCTGCTGGCCAAGAACGGGCGCGGCGTCCGCCTCACCGACGCGGGGCGGCTGCTCGCCGATCACGCGGCGCGGATCATCTCCCAGGTGGAGCTCGCCCAGGCCGACGTCGAGGCCCAGCGCGGTTGCGCGGTGGGAGAACTGCGCATCGGCGCCTTCCCGACCGCCATGCGCGGGCTGCTGCCCGAGGCGCTGGCCTCGCTGCGCGTGGAACACCCCGAACTGCGGGCCCGGGTCAGGGAGCAGGAGCCCGAGGAGAGCATGGCCGCGGTCGTCCGCGGGGACCTCGACCTGGCCCTGGCCATCGACTGGCACAACAAGCGGATGCCGGTGCCGGCCGAGCTCACCCGCACCCATCTGCTCGACGACTCCGTCGACATCGCGGTGCCGGCCGGCCATCCGCTCGCCGGGCGCGGCGAGGTCTCCCTCGCCCAGTTCGCCGA
Source organism: Streptomyces sp. NPDC051183 (assembly GCF_040682455.1). Classification (NCBI taxonomy): domain Bacteria; kingdom Bacillati; phylum Actinomycetota; class Actinomycetes; order Kitasatosporales; family Streptomycetaceae; genus Streptomyces; species Streptomyces sp. NPDC051183. The sequence continues at coordinate 95,104 of NZ_JBFBBA010000031.1, read as the reverse complement.
CGACGACTGGATCTCCTGGAACGAGGGGCAGTTCTGCCACGAGTGGCTGGTGTACACGCTGCGCGGCACCGGCATCGAGCCCCGCATCGCGCACATCGCCGAGGAGCACCACACCCAACTGGCCTTCGTCGAGGCCGGGCTGGGCGTGTGCGTGGCACCCCGTCTGGGGCGCGGGCCGGTGCCCCCGGGGGTCCGGCTGCTGCCGGTCGCCGACACCGTACGCCGCCATGTGTACGCCGTCTGGCGTGCGGACGCCGACCGGCGGCCCTCGATCCGGGCCGCCGTCGACTCCCTGCGGCAGGTGGCCGCGAGGAGGTGAGGCCGGGCCGGTCACACCCCCTAGATCTTGCGGAAGTCCCAGGACACGACGGATTCCGGGGTGAGCCGGATCCAGGCGTGCCGGCCGTCGTGCGGCATCTCCTCGATGCCGAAATTCTTGATGGGGAAGATCCGTTCCGCCTCGGCCAGTTCCGGGCACGGCTCACCGGTGCGCGGGGCCTCGCCCACGAAGACGGCGCTGCCGGACAGTTCCACCCCGCGCAGTTCGTCGTACGCCTCGCCGGAGTCCACCACCACCGAGATGCGCGGGTCCTTGCGCAGGTCGGACCAGCGCCGGCTGCGCGTGATCGAGTACAGCCACAGCGAGGTGCCGTCCCAGGCGAACCAGAGCGCCCCCACGTGCGGGCGGCCGTCCGGGGAGACGGTGGCCACCCGGCAGGTGCGCTGTTCGCGCAGGAAGGCGTCCACTTCCCCGTCGGTCATCATGATGCGGCGGCCCCGCCGCTGCGTGCTGTCCGAGCGTGTCTCGTCCATCGCTCCCGCGCCCCTTCACATCTGACTGTGTGTCAGGAATCATGAAGGCTCTTCCGTCGCCACGCCAGGGGGAGCCATGCCCGAATTCGATCCCGCCACCACCGCGCTCCTCACCGTCGAGTGCCAGAACGGCGTCGTCGGCGAGGAGAGCGCGCTGCCCGAGCTGGCGAAGGAGGCGCAGGCATCCGGCATGCTCGGCCGGGTGGCCGCACTGGTCGACGCCGCGCACGGGGCCGGCGTACAGGTACTGCACGCGGTGGCCGAGCGGCGGCCGGACGGGCTGGGGGCCAATGCCAACGCGCGGCTGTTCCGGGCCGCCGGGCGGCTGCCGGTGCGCCAGCTGTCCGGCAGCCGGGCGGTGCAGGTCGCGCCGCCCATCGCCGTCGCCGAGCGGGACCTGGTGGTGCGCCGGCTGCACGGGCTGTCGCCGATGGCCGGCACCGACCTGGACGCCCTGCTGCGCAACCTGGGCATCCGTACCCTCGTCGTCACCGGGGTTTCCTCGAACATCGCGATACCGAACACCGTCTTCGACGCCGTGAACCTCGGCTACCGGGTCGTGGTCCCGTCCGACGCCATCGCCGGGGTGCCCGCCTCCTGCACCGCCGAGGTGATCCGCAACTCGCTCGCCCTGGTCGCGACGATCACGACGGCGCAGGACCTCATCGGGCAGTGGGATCCCGCGCGCTGAACGGGGGCTCAGGCGTGGGGGTCGAAGGCGATCCCGGCGGGCATGGAGCGGGCGAGGTGGTCGTTGAACGCCCCGTCCTTGATCTTGATGGTGGCCGCGCCGAAGTCGGCGTTCATGAGCTTGTCCCGGAAGCCGGCCGGGTAGCCCTCCCAGCCCACGAGGCGCGGGAAGAACCAGCCGCGGGTGGCGTTCTCGGGCGGTTCGTCCTTGGTGTTCGCGAAGCGGAAGGCGTGGGTCGAGGCGCCGTCCTTGTGGTAGACGATCTTCGGGTGGGTTCCGTCGAAGCGTACCGAGGCGGCGGCGGCCACCTGGTAGCTGCTGTGCTGGGACACCGAGACGTACCGGACCTGGTCGTTGTTGATCCACACGACGACGTGTTCCCAGTCGTGGGTGTGCCCGATGGCCGCGGGTCCCAGCGTGGCCTGGTCCTTCTCGAAGTAGCTGGCGTACATCACCGCGCACCAGCCGTTGTTGCACTTCTGGCGCGAGTACGTGTTGGCGTTGGCCAGTTGCGCCGGGTCGTGACAGCGGCCGTTCACGGCCCCGCCCAGCCGCAGGCCCGGGTTGAGGGCGCCGTCGGCGCCGATGGCGGCGGTGGCGTAGCAGCCGTCCCCGTCGTAGTCGTAGGCGGGGGAGAAGGTCTGCTCCAGGCCGTTGGCGTTCTGGGGCAGCAGCCGCAGGACGTTGGCGCTCGCTCCGGTCGGCAGCGCCACGACCAGGGCCGCGGCGCCGAGGGTGCTTGCGAGGGCTGAGATGAATGTTCTGCGCATGCCGAATCCAGTTCTCCGGGGGTGAGTTCCGGTTGCGGGCACATTCAACTGGCGGCCGAGTCGGCCGGTCAAGGGACCGGGTCGGCCCGCCGGACGGCGGTGTCCCGGACCGTCCGGACGGGTCGCCGGATAGCCTGGGGCGATGCTCACAGAAGTGATCGCGACCCGCTACGTCACGCCCCTGCGTGAGGGCGGCTCGCTCCCGGGCATCGTCGAGGCCGACGATCTCGGTACATACGTCATGAAGTTCACCGGCGCGGGCCAGGGGCGCAAGACCCTGGTCGCCGAGGTCATTTGCGGGCGCCTCGCCCAGCGGCTGGGGCTGCGGGTCCCGCGGCTGGTGCAGATGCAGCTCGACCCCGTGATCGGGCTCGGCGAGCCCGACCAGGAGGTCCAGGAGCTGCTCAAGGCGAGCGGCGGGCTCAACCTCGGGATGGACTACCTGCCCGGCTCGATCGGCTTCGACCCGCTCGCGTACCAGGTGGACCCCGTCGAGGCGGGGCGCGTGGTCTGGTTCGACGCGCTGATCAACAACGTCGACCGCTCCTGGCGCAACCCGAACATGCTGGTCTGGCACGGAGACGTGTGGCTCATCGACCACGGCGCCACCATGATCTGGCACCACAACTGGCCCACCGCCGGGGCCGCCGCGGCCAAGCCGTACAACGCCTCCGACCACGTCCTGGCCCCCGTCGGCCCGGACGTCGCGGCCGCTGCCGCAGCGCTGGCCCCCCTCGTCACCGAGGAACTGCTGACCGAGGTGGCCGCCGACGTCCCCGACGAGTGGCTGGTCGACGAGCCCGGCTTCGACTCCACCGACGCGGTGCGCCGCGCGTACGTGGAGGTGCTGCTGCCGCGCGCGGCCACGATCCACGAGAGGATCTCGATGGAGGCCGAGGTGAAGGCCCGCTCGGGTCCGCCCGGCTGGCTCGCCGAGCGTCTCGCCCCCCAGCCCCACCAGAAGAAGAGCGGCAGCGAGTGACCGAGCGGGACGTGTTCGAATACGCGCTGGTGCGCGTGGTGCCCCGGATGGAGCGGGGGGAGTGCTTCAACGCCGGCGTGATCGTCTACTGCCGTGCGCACTCCTACGTGGCCGCGCGCACCCACCTCGACGAGGCCAAGCTCCTCGCGCTGGACCCGAAGGCCGACGTGGCCGGCGTACGGGCAGCCCTGCGCGCGGTGGAGGGCGTGTGCACCGGCGGTGAGCGGGCGGGCCAGGCCGCGGGCGACGACCCCGGGCGGCGGTTCCGGTGGCTGATCGCGCCGCGCAGCACGGTGGTGCAGCCGGGGCCGGTGCACACCGGCCTGACGGCCGATCCCGCCGCCGAGGTGGAGCGGCTGCTGGACCTGCTGGTCCGCTGACGCGGGCGCGGACGACGACGGCGCTGCCTCGAACGTCGGCGGGGCCGGATCCGGCCCCCGTTGACACCGGGTGCCAGGGCTCCTAGCGTCTCCTCAGCTGAAGCTACTAAGCGGTTGCTCACCTCTGGGCGGCCGTTTCTCAAGGGCGAGGAGATCCAGCATGTCCACCACCGAGCAGCGCGTCGCGATCGTGACCGGGGCGGCCCGGGGCATCGGCGCGGCCACCGCCGTACGCCTGGCCGCCGAGGGCCGGGCGGTCGCCGTACTCGACCTCGACGAGGCGGCCTGCAAGGACACCGTGGAGGCGATCACGGCGGCCGGCGGCAAGGCCCTCGCGGTCGGCTGCGACGTCTCCGACAGCGCGCAGGTGGAGGCGGCCGTCGCGCGCGTGGCCGAGGAGCTCGGCGCCCCGACCATCCTGGTCAACAACGCGGGCGTGCTGCGCGACAACCTCCTCTTCAAGATGAGCGACAACGACTGGGACATGGTCATGAACGTGCACCTGCGCGGCGCGTTCCTGATGTCGAAGGCCTGTCAGAAGTACATGGTGGAAGCCAAGTTCGGCCGCATCGTGAACCTCTCCAGCAGCTCCGCGCTCGGCAACCGCGGCCAGGCCAACTACTCCGCCGCCAAGGCCGGCCTCCAGGGCCTGACGAAGACCCTGGCCATCGAGCTCGGCAAGTTCGGCGTCACCGCGAACGCCGTCGCCCCCGGCTTCATCGTCACCGAGATGACCGCCCAGACGGCCGCCCGCGTGGGCATGGGCTTCGAGGACTTCCAGGCCGCCGCCGCGACCCAGATCCCCGTGCAGCGCGTCGGCCGCCCGGACGACATCGCCAACGCCATCGCGTTCTTCACGGGCGAGGCCGCCGGCTTCGTCTCCGGCCAGGTCATGTACGTGGCCGGCGGCCCGCTCAACTGACGAGCTCACGAGAGGCAGGGCGTACGTGATGACGGACGACAGGGAAAGCGGCATCGACAGCGGCAAGGTCGCGCTGATCACCGGCGCGAGCAGGGGCATCGGCTACGGCATCGCGGAGGCGCTGGTCGCCAGGGGCGACCGGGTCTGCATCACCGGGCGCAACGAGGAGGCCCTCAAGGAGGCCGTCGAGCGGCTCGGCGCGGACCGGGTCATCGGCGTGGCCGGCAAGGCGCACGACGAGGCCCACCAGGCCGTCGCCGTGGAGCGCACGATGGAGGCCTTCGGGCGTCTGGACTTCCTCGTGAACAATGCCGGCACCAATCCGGTCTTCGGTCCGATCGCGGACCTGGACCTCGGGGTCGCGCGCAAGGTGTTCGAGACCAATGTGATCTCGGCGCTCGGCTTCGCCCAGCGGACCTGGCACGCCTGGCAGAAGGACAACGGCGGCGCGATCGTGAACATCGCCTCCATCGCGGGCGTCTCCGCCTCGCCCTTCATCGGCGCGTACGGGATGAGCAAGGCCGCCATGGTCAACCTCACCCTCCAGCTCGCCCACGAGATGGCACCGGGTGTCCGGGTCAACGCGATCGCCCCCGCGGTGGTCAAGACCAAGTTCGCCCAGGCGCTGTACGAGGGCCGGGAGCAGGAGGCCGCGGCGGCCTATCCGCTCGGCCGGCTCGGGGTCCCGGAGGACATCGGAGGGGCCGCCGCTTTTCTTACATCTGCACAAGCGGAATGGATCACAGGGCAAACTCTGGTCGTTGACGGCGGAATGTTCCTCAATGCCGGAGTGCACTGACCGATAATCGGACGGATTTGACGCCGAAAGGCGGTCAAATGCATACCGAATATGCACGGAACCGGTCAAGTGCCCCACGAAACCTGCCCATTGGATTTGTGGGGCACTGCGGTAGGGTCTGCCGCACCCCTGGCTGATCGAGGAGCGTGCACGTGTTCAACCGGACCAGATGCCTGCAGATCACTGCGGCCCTTGCGTCCATATCCCTGCTCGCCGGATGCGGACTGCTCTCGGACGACGGTGGCGACGATGCGAAGCGGGTCGTCGTGGGCACGACGAGCACGCCGACCACCCTCGATCCCGCCGACGCCTGGGACGGCTCCTGGGAGCTCTACCGGAACATCTTCCAGACCCTGCTGGCCTTCCCCACGGGCTCCACCAAGCCCCAGCCGGACGCCGCGCAGAACTGCGAGTTCACGGACGCCGCGAGCGAGTCGTACCGGTGCGTCCTGCGCAAGGGGCTGAAGTTCTCCAACGGCGAGCCGCTCGACGCCAAGGCGGTCAAGCACTCCCTCGACCGGATCCGGACCATCGACTCCAAGAACGGCCCCAAGGGCCTCTTCGGCAGCCTGGACAAGATCGAGACCCCGGACCCGCTGACGGTCGTCTTCCACCTGAACACCTCGGACGCGACCTTCCCGTACGTCCTCGGATCGCCCGCCGCCTCGCTGGTCGCGCCCAAGGACTACCCGGCCGACAAGCTGCGCGAGGACGGCAAGGTCACCGGCTCCGGCCCGTACGTCCTGGAGTCCTACAAGGAGGGCTCCCAGGCCGTCCTGACCCGCAACGGCAGCTACACGGGCTTCGCGAACCGCCGCAACGACGGCGTCACCATCCGTTACTTCACGGACTCCGCGAAGATGATCTCGGCGCTCAAGGGCAAGGAGATCGACGCGACCTACCGAGGACTCTCGGCCACGCAGATCAAGGACCTGCAGAGCCCCGAGTCGCACAACGCGGGCGTCCAGGTCGTCGAGAACGTCGGCGCGGAGATCCGCTACCTGGTCTTCAACCCCAAGGACCCGCAGGTCGCCAAGCCCGCGGTGCGCCAGGCCATCGCCCAGGTCATCGACCGCGGGGAGATCGTCTCCAAGGTCTACCAGGGCACCGCCGAGCCGCTGTACTCCATGGTCCCCAAGGGCGTCGTCGGCCACAAGACGCCCTTCTACGACGTGTACGGCCACGCGGACGTCGAGAAGGCCAAGAAGATCCTCAAGGACGCCGGGATCACCCAGCAGGTGGAGCTGACCTTCTGGTACACCACCGACCGCTACGGTGCCTCCACCGCCGACGAGTTCACCGAGATCAAGCGGCAGCTGGAAGAGAGCAACCTGTTCAAGGTCAACCTGCGCGGCCAGCCCTGGAAGACCTTCCAGGTCGGCTACAAGAACGGCGAGTACCCGGTCTTCGGCCGCGGCTGGTTCCCCGACTTCCCGGACCCGGACAACTTCATTGCGCCGTTCGTCGGCAAGGAGAACGCGGTCGGCACCCCCTACGAGCCCGCCGAGATCCTGAAGACCCTGCTGCCCAAGTCCCGCCGCGAGAGCGACCGGTCGGCCGGCGTCCACGAGTTCGAGCAGGCCCAGCAGATCTTCGCCCAGGACGTGCGGCTGCTGCCGCTGTGGCAGGGCAAGCTGTACGTCGCCGCGCGCGAGGACATCGCGGGCGCCGAGCGGGCGCTCGACCCGCAGACGGTCATGCAGATGTGGGAGCTGTACCGCAAGACCAGCTGGTAGTCGCCGCGGCGGCACACTCGGTGGGGTGTTGTCAGTGGCCCCCGGTAGGTTCTGAAGCGTTGTACGACGCAGTCGCGTGAACTTGTACCGGAGGTTGTAGACGTGACCCAGATGCTGCCCGAGTCCTGGCTCCCCGTCCTCGGCGGGGAGCTGGACCAGCCCTACTTCAAAGAGCTCACCGAGTTCGTCGAGAAGGAGCGGGCGAACGGGCCGGTCTACCCGCCCCGCGAGCAGGTCTTCGCGGCCCTGGAGGCCACGCCGTTCGACCAGGTGAAGGTGCTGGTCCTCGGCCAGGACCCGTACCACGGCGCCGGCCAGGGCCACGGCCTGTGCTTCTCCGTGCAGCCCGGGGTCAAGACCCCGCCCTCGCTGCGCAACATCTACAAGGAGATGCAGGCCGAGCTGGGCACGCCCATCCCGGACAACGGCTATCTGATGCCGTGGGCCGAGCAGGGCGTCCTGCTGCTCAACGCGGTGCTCACGGTCCGCGAGGCCGAGCCCAACTCGCACAAGGGCAAGGGCTGGGAGAAGTTCACCGACGCGGTCATCCGCGCCGTGGCCGAGCGCCCCGACCCGGCGGTCTTCGTGCTCTGGGGCGCCTACGCCCAGAAGAAGCTCCCCCTGATCGACGAGGAGCGGCACGCGGTCGTCAAGGGCGCCCACCCCTCCCCGCTGTCGGCCAAGAAGTTCTTCGGCTCCCGGCCCTTCACGCAGATCAACGAGGCCGTGGCCGCACAGGGCCATGAGCCGATCGACTGGCGGATCCCGGACCTGGGCTGACGCCCCACCGCGCCTCGGCGCCATTGCCGGTGCCTCCGGCTAGCGTCTTGACGATCAGACCGCGGCAGGTCTGGCAGAGCAAGCCGGAGGCCACGTTGACCGAGCAGCAGGAGGCGTCGGAGGACGCCGTCATGACCAGGATCGGCCAAGCGGTCATCCTGCTGCACGCAGGGGATCGCGAGGAGGCCCGCAACCGGCTCGGCGAGATCTGGTCCGAGATCGGTGAGGAGGGCGACTCCCTCCACCGGTGCACGCTCGCGCACTACCTGGCCGACGCCCAGGACGACCCCGCCGACGAACTGGCGTGGGACCTGCGGGCCCTCACCGCCGCCGAGAGGCCCGCGGAAGGGCCCGCCGAGGGCACCGCGGCCGAAGCCCGCCGCGGCGGCCCCGACCAGGCCGTACGGGTCTTCTACCCGTCGCTGCACCTGAGCCTGGCCGCCGACTACGTGAAGCTACGGCGGCCCGAGGCGGCCCGCGTCCACCTGGCGCGGGCCCGGGCGGCCACCGGCGCGCTGGGCGACGACGGGTACGGGAACGGCGTACGGGCCGCCATCGCCCGGCTGGAGCGGCGGCTCGCGGCGGAACCGGGCGAGGAGCCACGGCCGTTCCCGGAGCAGCACCCGTAGGGGGATCCGGGACGCGGGGCCTCAGTCGCCGTGGACGCCCGCGCAGATGCGGGCCTCCGGGCTGTCCGGGTGCCAGCGCCCGTGCCGGCGGCCCAGCGCGCACACGTCGGCCGGCCGCACCGGCAGCTCCCGCACCAGCTCGCGCGGCACCTGGGCGTCCGGCCGCTGCTGGTGCGGCCGGCGGCCCCCGGGACGCCCGTCGCCGTTGCCGTTGCCGTGGCCGGCCCGCTCGGCGGGGGCCTGGGGCTCCGGGATGTCCGGGACCGGAGGGCCGGCCTCCGCGGACTCCGGGACCGCCTCGTCCGCCGCGGCGCCGCGCGGCGCGGCCCGCCGGGCGGCCGCGGCCGACGGGGCCGGCCGCGCGGGCTGCTCCGGCAGCGCCTTCAACGCCTGCAGAGCGGGCGCCTCGACGACCACCGGCGCTGCCCCCGGACCGCCGCGCGGCGCGTGCTGCGGCGGCGCCCCGGGGGTACTGGGGGCGGCCGCCGGCTGCATCGGGGCGGGGGTCACGTTCACGCAGCCGGAGACAGCCGAAACGGCGCAGGCGACTCCGAGCAGGAGCTTTGTCGTGGTTCGGGTTGGATGCACTCGCGCAACTCTGCTGGGCGAGGACCCCGTTGCGAAAACCCGCAGCCGATATTCACCCCGCACGGGTGACGGCTGGTCGCCCGCCGGGCGGGACGGTCAGTCGCCCGTGGAGCCGTCTATCCGCTCCCGGAGCAGGTCCGCGTGGCCGTTGTGGCGCGCGTACTCCTCGATCATGTGGGTGTAGACCCAGCGCAGGCTGAACACCTCGCCGCGGTGGTGGCTCCCGGCGTCCGAGAGCAGGTCCAGGGAACGGCCGGCGGCGGCCTGCCGGGCCAGCCCGACCTCGGTCTGCCACACCTGCTCGGCCTGGGCCCAGGTGTCCTTCCCGGTGAAGTGGAAGTCCCCGTCCGGGTCCTCCTCGGTGCAGTACAGCTCGGGGAGCTCCTCGCCCAGCATGATCTCGCGGAACCAGTAGCGCTCCACCTCCGCCATGTGCCGGACCAGGCCCAGCAGGCTCAGCTCGGAGGGCTCCAGCAGGGTCAGCCGCAGCTGTTCGTCCTGGAGGCCCTCGCACTTCCAGGCGAGGGTGGCACGGTGGTAGTCGAGCCAACCGTCCAGCATGTCCCGCTCGTTCGCGGTGGTGGAGGGCTCGTTGCGGTCGGATCCAGCGCTGATGGTCATGGTCGACATCTTGGTCGAACGCACGCACCGTCACCAGCGATTAGGCTGCGCACGTCCCACGAGGAACGAACCTGGAGGCTCCCGGTGAAGGTCGGCTGTATCGGACTCGGCGACATCGCGCAGAAGGCGTACCTGCCCGTCCTCACCACACGTCCGGGGATCGAGCTGCACCTGCAGACCCGTACCCCCGCCACGCTGGAACGGGTCGGCGCGCTCCACCACGTCCCGGCCGCGCGCCTGCACACCGACCTCGACGCGCTGCTCGCGCAGGGGCTCGACGCGGCCTTCGTGCACGCCCCGACCGCCGTCCACCCCGAGATCGTGGGGCGGCTGCTGGAGGCGGGCGTGCCGACGTACGTGGACAAGCCGCTCGCCTACGAGTTCGCGGACTCGGCGAGGCTGGTGGAGCGGGCCGAGGAGCTCGGGGTCCCGCTGGCCGTCGGCTTCAACCGCCGCCACGCGCCCGGCTACGCGCAGTGTGCGGAGCACCCGCGCGAGCTGATCGTCATGCAGAAGAACCGCGTCGGACTGCCCGAGGACCCGCGGACCTTCGTCCTGGACGACTTCATCCACGTCGTCGACACCCTGCGCTTCCTGCTGCCCGGCGAGGCCGACCACATCGACGTACGGGCCGTGGTGCGCGAGGGGCTGATGCACCAGGTGGTGCTCCAGATGTCGGGCCCCGGCTTCACGGCCCTCGGCATCATGAACCGGCGGTCCGGCTCCACCGAGGAGGTCCTGGAGGTCTCGGGCCAGGACACCAAGCGCCAGGTCGTCAACCTCGCCGAGATCGTCGACCACCGGGGCCAGCCCACCGTGCGGCGGCGCGGGGACTGGGTGCCGGTCGCCCGCCAGCGCGGCATCGAGCAGGTCGTGGACGCCTTCCTCGAAGCCGTGGAGGCGGGCAAGGCCGTCAGCGCCAGGGACGCGCTGCTCACCCACGAGCTGTGCGAGCGGGTGGTGCGCTCGGCTCTGGAGCAGGCCTCCTGAGTACGGGCGAACGGGCGCCCCGCACCGCGCAGTACGCGGCCAGGGCGGCCAGCGCCGCGCCCACCGGCCAGTCCCCGAAGCGGACGTAGAGCGTCGTGCCGCGGGCGAGCGGCACCTCGTACACCTGGGCCGCGCTCGCCGAGGTCGCCAGCGCCGGGCCGATCCGGCCGCCCGACGGGCCGTGCACCTCGCTGACGCCCGTGAGCGTGGCGTGCACCACGGGGCGGCCGGTCTCGGCGGCGCGCAGCGCGGCCAGCGAGGCGTGCTGCGCGGGCGCCCAGCTGTCCTGGAAGGTGGAGGTGGCCGACTGGGTGACGAGCAGGGCGGCGCCGTCGCGCGCGAGGCGCCGGCTCATGTCGGGGAAGGCCGACTCGAAGCACACCAGCGGGCCGAGGCGGACGCCCCCGGGGAGGTCCATGACCACCGGGGCCGAGCCGCGCATGCGGTCCTCGCCGGCCGCCTCGCCGACCGAGGTGACCCAGCCGAGCACGGCACGGGCCGGTATGTACTCGCCGAAGGGGACCAGGCGCATCTTGTCGTACCGGTCGCCGGTGGGGCCCCCGGGACCGACGAGCACCGCGGACTTGTAGATGCCGGGGCTGTCCGAGCGGTGCGCGTCCACGTTGACCAGTAGCGGAGCCCCGACCTGCGCGGACAGGGCCGCCAGTCGGCCCGCCAGGTCCGGACGCGCGGCCAGGTCCCCGCCGACGCTGCTCTCGCCCCACACCACCAGGTCGACCCCCTGCCCGGCCAGGTCCCGGGTCAGGCGCTCCTCGGCCGCGAACCGCCGCTCGGCGCTGGTGGGACCGTCCGCCACCATGCCCGCCTGTACGACGGCCACGCGCAGCCCGCCCGACACCTCCGGGCGCGGCACCCACAGCCACACCACCCCGGTCAGCACCGCGCAGCCCGTCACCCCGGCCACCGCGGGGGCCCGGGCCGCCGGCACCGCGATCAGCAGCACCAGCGCGCAGTTCACCGCCACCACCAGCAGGCTCACCAGCCACACCCCGCCCACCGAAGCCAGCCGCAGCGCGGGCGGGACCTGCCACTGACTGGCCCCGAGCAGCCCCCACGGCCCGCCGAGCCCCTGCCAGGACCGGGCCAGTTCGCACAGCAGCCACCCCGAGGGTACGAGGACCAGCGCGGCCCAGGGCCGTACGGCCGAGGTCGAGGCAGAGGCAGAAGCAGAGGCCGAAGCAGAGGTCCCGCCGAGCAACTGCCGCACCAGCAGCGCCCAGGGGATCCACAGCAGCCCCAGCAGCGCGGCCAGCGGCACCAGGAACACGTGCAGGCTGGGCAGCAGCCAGTGGTGCACGGCCACGATGAAACCGGCCCCGCCCAGCCAGCCCTCCAGAGCCGCGCGCCGCCCGGTGGGGGCGGACCTCAGCAGCAGCATCCAGGGCACGAGGGCGACGTACGCGAACCACCAGAGCGCGGGGGCGGGGAAGGCGAGGCACGGCAGCGCCCCGGCGGCCACCGCGGCAGCCGCACGCCACCACCGGCCGGGCATCGGGACCATGACGCGCCTCCGCTTCCAGTGTGGAACAGCAGTGCAAGCCGGTGCCGTGCGCGTCAGGCCGACATGTGGCGCCACTTCTCGTGGACCGTGACCCGGGAGAGCCGCCAGCCGGCGTAGGGGGTGCGGACGAGGGCGAAGGCGTAGCGCCCGGCGGCGATGAAATTGGGCGCGGTCACCGCGCCGGCCGCCCCGGCGTCGTCGGTCCCGGCCAGCCGCATCGGGTTCACGAAGTCCGCCCGGACCTCCGCCGAGTCGCCGGGGGAGCCGCCCAGGTCCGCCAGCCGGATCAGCCGGTTGACGATGAGGTGCTGACGCACCGGGAACAGCTTCATGGTCTCCGCGAGCCAGTCCGCGACCTCCCCGGCCGGCCCTTCCAGCCCGCCGGCGGAGCTGTAGTCGGCCCGCCCGCCCGGCGCGAACAGGGCGCGGTACGCCTCCCAGTCGCCGTCGTCGACGGCCACCGCGTAACCCGTGACCACCTCGTCGATGGCCAGCCGGTCCATTACCGTCGCGAGGTCCACACGCTGCGTCATCGGGTCAGTGTGGGGCTGCGGGACGCGGAGGCCAAGGGGCGTGCGCGTAACGGATCTCCGTACGGGCGGTCAGTGACGTGAATGTGCCTCCCGCTGGCGCACCACCACGAGGAACGCGTCACTGGCCAGGTCCATCACCACCTCGGCCGGAACACCCTCGCGCAGGCGCTGCGCGGCGTACTCCTCGGCGGGCCAGCTGCCCCTCGGACTTCCGGCCGGAAACCGCTCCAGCACCACTCGCCCCATCGGACACCCCCTGCTGCTCGCCTTCACGTCTCTATGGGACAACGACGCGCAGGCCGCCCGGGAACGTTCCCGGGCGGCCTGCGGTTCATGCGAAGTGGTGAGCGGGGTCGCGCCTACGAGCCCGACTCGCCGGCGTGCGGGCTCAGCACATCCGTTCCGATCAGCGCGAACAGGACGATGCCCAGGGCGATCCGGTAGATCACGAACGGCATGAAGCTCTTGCTGGAGATGAACTTCATGAACCACGCGATGACGGCGTAGCCCACGGCGAAGGCGATGACGGTCGCGAAGATCGTCGGTCCCCAGGAGATGTGGCCCGGGTCCTCGACCACGTCCTTGATCTCGAACACGCCCGAGGCCAGGACGGCCGGGATGGCGAGGAGGAAGGAGTAGCGGGCCGCCGCCTCACGCGTGAAGCCGAGGAGCAGACCGCCGGAGATCGTCGCGCCGGAGCGGGAGACGCCCGGGATCAGGGCCATCGCCTGGCAGAGGCCGAAGATCAGACCGTCCTTGACGCCCAGCTCCTTGAGCGTCTTGCGCTCCCGGATGGCGCGGTGCCGGCCGCCCTCCTCGTCGCGCGCGGCCAGCCGGTCGGCGATGCCCAGCACGATGCCCATCACGATGAGGGTGGTGGCGATCAGCCGCAGGTCGCGGAACGGGCCCTCGATCTGGTCCTTGAAGGCGAGGCCGAGGACGCCGATCGGGATGGAGCCGACGATCACCAGCCAGCCCATCTTGGCGTCCTGCTCGGAACGCAGCGCCGGGGTGAACAGCGACCGGAACCAGGTCGAGATGATCCGCGCGATGTCCTTGCGGAAGTAGATCAGCACGGCGGCCTCGGTGCCGATCTGGGTGATCGCCGTGAAGGCCGCACCCGGGTCGTGCCAGCCGGCGAACGCCGCGGTCAGCCGCAGGTGGGCGCTGGAGGAGATCGGGAGGAACTCCGTGAGCCCTTGGACGAGACCGAGGATTAGGGATTCGAACCAGCTCATGTCGGGGTGCGCTCGTCCTTGTGATCGTCGGGAAGTTCGCGTCCGATGCTAGGGCCCGTGAGGTGCGGCCGTGACCACAGGGGGGTGCTGGGGCGTCAGTTCGCGCGGGAGCGCGGGCGCGAGCCGGTCGCGCTTGCGCCAGGCGACGGCCGCCGCGACCACTCCCGATACGGCGATGAACCCGAACGAGGCGAGGAAGGCGGGCGATCCGGGCGAGGAGGCGCTGGAGCCCGCGATCACATAGGCGGCGGTGTTGGGAACCGTCCCGACGGCGGTGGCGAGGAGGAAGGGGAGCCAGCCGCAACGGGAGACGGCGGCGCAGTAGTTGGCCGCCGCGAACGGGACCCCGGGGAAGATCCGGACGGCGAGCATCGAGCGGAACCCGTGCCGGCTCAGCTGGCTGTCCGCCGCCTTCAGCCAGCGGCCGCGCAGCAGCGGCCGCAGCGCCTCCTGGCCCATGATCCGGCCCAGGCCGAAGGCGATCCCGGCGCCCAGCACGGTGCCGCCGACGGCCGCGGCCAGGCCGAACTGGGTGCCGAAGACGGCGCCCGCGGCCAGGTTCAGCAGGGGGCGGGGCACGAAGGCCGCCGTGCACAGCCCGTACGTCGCCGCGAACAGCAGCACCGCCATGCCCACGGGGAGCCCCGGGGGCCAGCCCTCCGAGAGGAGGCGCTGGGGCTCGTACAGCAGCACGCCGACGCCGGCCGCCACGAGCAGCACGACGAGCAGTGCCAGCCGGGTCCACGGCGCGAGGAGGAGGGACATTCCGGGAGACTAACCGACCGGTGTGGCCCCGCGCCGTAATCTGGGCCTCATGCTGTCGAACGACGGGCGGCGCCCGCGGGTTCCCCGCAGCGCCCTCGCGGACCTGCTGACCGAGCGCCTCGTGGCGGCGTACGGCGGCGCCGCCGACCCGGAGCAGGCCCGTCACATGGCCGCGTACATGAAGGACGTGGCCCCGTTCCTCGGGATCCGCACCCCGCTGCGGCGCGAGCTGTCGAGGGCGGTGACCAAGGACACCCCCGCACCGGCGGAGGCGGACTGCGCAGCGCTCGCGCTGCGCTGCTGGGGGCTCGCGGAGCGTGAGTACCAGTACTTCGCCGCCGACTACCTGCGCCGGCACGTGTCCCGCTGCTCCTCCGGGATCCTGCCCGTCGTACGGCACCTGATCGTCACCGTCCCGTGGTGGGACACGGTGGACACCCTCGCCGCGCACACGGTCGGACCGCTGGTGGCCGCGGATCCGGACCTCGCGGCCGTCATGGACGAGTGGATCGAGGACGAGAACCTCTGGCTGGCGCGCACCGCCCTGCTCCACCAGCTCCGCCACAAGTCGGCGACGGACACCGGGCGGCTCTTCGCCTACTGCCGGCGCCAGGCGGCCCATCCGGACTTCTTCATCCGCAAGGCCATCGGCTGGTGCCTGCGCGAGTACGCGAAGACCGACCCGGCGGCGGTCCGCGCCTTCGTCGCCGCCGAACGGGACGCGCTGTCCCCGCTCTCCGCGCGCGAGGCCCTCAAGAACCTGTAGCCGCGCGGAAATTCATTCGACGGGCCGCGGCCGCTCGGGCAGGATCGGCCACATGTTCCGGTACGCCTTCCTCGCAGCGCCGTCCGCAGTCGCGGACGCGCCGAAGGCTGCCGTCCTCGCAGATGCGCCCGCCGCACTCGGCGGCGCACGAAGCTGACCCTTCCCGGACAGTCCGGCGGACCCCACAGGGGGAGGGTCGGCTCGCTCAGGGGGTCCCGTTCCGGCTTCTGATCACACGGGAAGAACATCATGGCCAAGACGGCCTTCGTGCGGACCAAGCCGCACCTCAACATCGGCACCATGGGTCACGTCGACCACGGCAAGACCACCCTCACCGCCGCCATCACCAAGGTCCTCGCCGAGCGCGGCGGCGCCTCCTTCGTGCCGTTCGACCGCATCGACCGGGCCCCGGAGGAGGCCCGGCGCGGCATCACCATCAACCTGACGCACGTCGAGTACGAGACCGACACCCGCCACTACGCCCACGTCGACATGCCCGGCCACGCCGACTACGTCAAGAACATGGTCACCGGCGCCGCGCAGCTCGACGGCGCGATCCTCGTCGTCTCCGCGCTCGACGGGGTCATGCCACAGACCGCCGAGCACGTCCTCCTCGCCCGCCAGGTCGGCGTCAACCACATCGTGGTGGCCCTCAACAAGGCCGACGCCGGGGACCCCGAGCTCACCGACCTGGTCGAGCTGGAGATCCGCGAGCTGCTCACCGCCAACGGCTACGGCGGGGACGGCACGCCGGTCGTACGGGTCTCCGGGCTCGGGGCGCTGGAGGGCGACCCGCGCTGGACCGCGGCGATCGAGGCGCTGCTCGACGCGGTGGACACGTACGTCCCGATGCCGGTGCGGTACACGGACGCGCCGTTCCTGCTGCCGGTGGAGAACGTCCTCACCATCACCGGGCGCGGGACCGTCGTGACCGGCGCCGTCGAGCGGGGCAGCGTACGGATGGGCGACCGGGTGGCCGTCCTCGGCGACGACGGCGAGCCGGTCGAGACGGTGGTCACCGGGCTGGAGACCTTCGGCAAGCCGATGGAGTCCGCCGAGGCCGGGGACAACGTCGCGCTGCTGCTGCGCGGGGTGCCGCGCGAGGGGGTGCGCCGCGGGCACGTGGTGGCCGCGCCCGGCAGCGTGGTGCCGAGCCGGCGCTTCACGGCGCAGGTGTACGTGCTGTCCGCCCGCGAGGGCGGCCGTACGACGCCGGTCGCCAGCGGGTACCGGCCGCAGTTCTACATCCGGACCGCCGACGTGGTCGGGGACGTCGACCTCGGCGAGGCGGGCACGGCCCGGCCGGGCGAGACGGTGACGATGACCGTCGAGCTCGGGCGGGACACCCCGCTGGAGGCCGGGCTCGGCTTCGCGATCCGCGAGGGCGGGCGCACGGTCGGCGCGGGGACGGTGACCGCCGTACTCGGCTGATCCGGCCCCCGCCGTGGTGACGGCAGTCGCCTTGCGCCAGACTGCCGTCACCACGGGCACGAGCGGAGGGGCGGGCGGCGATGACGGGCGAGACGGCACTGGTGCTGGGCGGCGGAGGACTGACCGGCGTGGGCTGGGAGTGCGGGATCCTCTACGGCCTCGCCCGCGCGGGCGTGGACCTCACCACCGCGGACCTCGTCGTCGGCACCTCCGCGGGGTCGGTCGTCGGCGCCCAGCTGACCTCCGGACTGCTCACCGCGCAGGAGCTGTACGAGCGCCAGCTCGGCGATCCCGCGGGCGAGGCCGCGGCGAAGCTGGGGGCGGGGGTCTTCGCGCGCTACGCCGTGGCCATGGTGCGCTCGCGGGACGCGACGGCCTACCGGCAGCGGGTCGGCGCCTTAGCGCTGGCCGCCGACACCGGGGCGGAGGCGGACCGGCGCAGGATACTGGCGGCCCGGCTGGTCTCGCACGAGTGGCCCGAGCGGCGGCTCGTCGTCACCGCCGTGGACGCCCTGACCGGCGAGCCGGCCGACTTCGACCGGGACAGCGGCGCCGGACTGGTCGACGCGGTCTCGGCGAGCTGCGCGGTGCCCGGGGTGTGGCCACCGGTGACGGTCGGCGGGCGGCGCTTCATCGACGGTGGGGTCCGTTCCGCGACCAACGCCGACCTGGCCGCCGGCTATGCGCGGGTGGTGGTCATCGCCCCGATCTCGCTCGGCTCGGGACTGGTCCCCTCGCCGGCCGCGCAGGCCGCCCAGCTGCGCAAGGCGGGTGCCCGGGTGCTGCTGATCACCCCGTCGGCAGCGGCCCGCAAGGCCTTCGGGCGCAATGTGCTCGACCCGGCCCGGCGGGATCCGGCGGCGCGTGCGGGGCTGGCGCAGGCCGCCGAGCACGCCGCCGAGGCGGCAGCGGTCTGGACCGGCTGACACGGGCCGGACAATGGAGCGGTGAGCGACGAACAGATCCCGGTGATCCGGGACGTGGGCCAGGGCACCGCCAAGCTGATGCCGGACGTGGACGGCGAGCGGGCCTGGCTGCTGACCGTGGACGGGGCTCCGCAGTCGTACGTGGACCTCGACGACCCGGAGCACCTGGAGTTCGAGTACGTACGCCGCCTCGCGCACGTACTGGACTGCGCGGCGGAGCCGGGCGCGGCGCTGGACCTGGTGCACCTGGGCGGGGGCGCGCTGACGCTGCCGCGCTACGCCGCGGCGACGCGGCCGGGGTCCCGGCAGCAGGTGGTCGAGTTCGACGCCGCGCTGGTGGACCTCGTCGCGGAGCACCTCCCGCTGCCGGAGGGCTCCGGTGTCACGGTGCACGCCGCCGATGCCCGGGCCTGGCTGGAGGGCGCCCCGGAGGCGGGCGCGGACGTCCTGGTGGCCGACGTGTTCGGCGGCTCCCGGGTCCCGGCGCAGCTCACCTCCGTGGAGTACGCCCGCGCTGCGGCCCGCGCGCTGCGGCCCGGCGGGCTGTACGCGGCGAACCTGGCCGACGGGGCGCCCTTCGAGTTCCTGCGGGCCCAGCTGGCCAACTTCGCGGCCGTGTTCGGGGAGCTCGCCCTGGTCGCGGAGCCGTCGGTGCTGCGCGGCAGGCGCTTCGGCAACGCCGTGCTGCTGGCCTCGGACGCGCAGCTCCCGCTGGCCGCCCTGTCGCGGCTGTGCGCGGCGGACGCGTTCCCCGCCCGGGTGGAGGCGGGCGCGTCCCTGGCGAAGTTCATGCGGGGCGCGCTACCGGTGGCCGACGCGGACGCCGTGGCGTCCCCGCCGCCGCCGGAGGGTGCCTTCAGCCTGGGATAGCCGGTACGTCGGCGAGGGGCGCCGGGGCGGCCTTCACGGGCGCAGGCCTGCGCGTCATGCGGCGGACGTCCGGGACGGCGAGGACCGCGGCGGTGACGACGACGACCAGCGTCGCGCAGCCCCACAGGGCCTGGGTACGGCCGACGGCGGTTTCGACGGGACCCGCGACGGCCGTGGCCAGGGGAAGCATCGACACCGAGCCGAACCAGTCGTAGGCGGAGACCCGGGAGAACTTCTCCTCGGGGATCTCCTGGTGCATGGTCGTCATCCAGTTCACGCCGAACACCTCTATGGCGCCGCCGCTGACGAACATCACCGCGCACAGGCCCCATACGGGCAGCGGCACCGCCAGGCCCGCCGACGGGAGCGCCAGCGGGAACACGCAGAGGGTTCCGACGAGCAGCAGCCGCCGCGGTTTCCACACCATCATCAGGAAGGCTCCGGCGATGGTGCCGATCCCGAAGAAGGCCAGCGCCAGGCCCCAGGGGGCCGGCCCGCCCAGCCGGTCCCGGGCGACCAGCGGCCCGTAGACCGACTCGGCGGCGCCGACGACCGCGACGACGACCGAGAACTGGAGCACGATGCTCCACAGCCACGGCCGCGTCCTGAACTCCACCCAGCCCTCGCGCAGGTCGGCCAGCAGGCCGCCGCCGGGGGTCCGGTCCGCGACGTGACGGACGTCGAGGAAGGCGCGCAGGGCGCCCGCGACGGCGAAGGCCGCCGCGTCCACGGCCAGTACCCAGCCGGGTCCCATCGCCGCGATCATGGCTCCGCCGAGTGCGGCGCCGCCGATGCCCGCGCCGTTCATCGCCATGCGGAACAGCGCGAAGGCGCGGTTGGAGTGCTCGCCGGAGACGCTGGAGAGCAGCATGCCCTCGGCGGCCGGGTTGAAGAAGGCGGTGCCGGTTCCGCACAGCGCGGTGAGCAGCATCATCTGCCACAGCTGCGGGTCCCCGGCGAGGACGAGCACGGCGAAGGCGGCCTGCGAGAGGCAGTTCAGGGCATTGGCCGCGACCATCACGCGGTGCCGCGGCAGCCGGTCGGCGAGGGCGCCGCCGATGAGCAGGAAGAGGACGAGCGGCAGGGTGCGGGCGGCGGCCACGAGGCCCACGTCCCCGCCGGACCCGCCGGCCTCCAGCACGGCGAAGGCGGCCGCGATGAGGGCTCCGTGGCTGCCGAGGTTCGTGACCACCGCGGCACCCGTCAGCAGGGTGTAGTTGCGACCGGCCCAGTCGGGTCGGCGGCGGCGCGGAGCGGACGTGTCTGAAGCGGCGGCGGGGGGAGAACTCACCCCCGGACTATCCCCGCCCCGGGCCGGGAATCCAAACGGATTTCCGGCCCAGGGGGGTCTCGGTGGCGGGTCAGCCGGTGGTGAGGCGGACCGTGCTCAGGATCTTCTCGTACGTCTCCTGCGAGACCTCGCCCTCGACGCCGGCGGCGCCGTAGAGGACCCAGCTGGAGAAGTCACCGTTGGCGGTCTTGAAGCTGAAGGCGATGGACTTGCCGTCGGAGGAGCACTTGTTCTCCTTCGGCAGGCCGCTCACGGTGGCGGTCGCCACGTGCCCCTTGAGACCTGACGCGGTGGTGTACTCCTTGGCGGCGGCCACCTTGGTCGTGCCCTTGGGCGCCTTCTGCGCGTACCCGGCGAAGGCCCAGTTGCCGGCCTCGTTGTACGCGGCCTCGGCCGTGTCCTTGGCGCCCTGGCCGCCCTTGGTGCCGGTGCCGGCCAGCGCGGTCTTCTCCTCGCTGCCGTTCATGTCGGAGTCGACCTTGCACCACTCTTCCTTGAGGCGGGCGGGGGCGGACATCATGACGATGGCCGAGCCGTCCTTCTTGCCCTCGTCCTCGAAGCCGATGGACGTCCCGGAGGTCAGGACGTTCCACTCCGGCGGGACGTCGAAGGCGGTGCCGTACTTCGGGTTGATGACCACCTTCCAGCCCGCGACGACCGGCTTGACGTCGCCGCCGGCCCGCGGGTTGGCGCCCGTGGGGGCCGGCGCGGCAGAGGAGGGGGAGGCGGGCGCCGAGGGGGAGACGCTGGGCTTGTTGTCGGCCTCGTTGGTCGACTTGTCGTCCCGGGTCAGTACGAACGTCCCGGTGGCGGCGGCCGCCACGACGACCGCCGCGGCGGCGACGATGGCGACGGTCCTGGTCGCGAAGGGGCTCCCGCCGCCGGCCGGCGGCTGCGGGGCGGCCTGCTGCGGCGGGCCCCACTGCGGGACGGGAACCGTCGGGGGCTGCTGGTAACCCGGCTGCTGCGGGTACCCGTAGCCGGGCGGCTGCTCGCCGTATGCCGGCTGCTGCTGGTACGGGTTCGGCTGTCCCGGCTGCTGCTGGTACGGATTCTGATGCGCGTCCTGGGGGTTCTGTTCGCCCCCGGGCGGCTGCTGCTGTCCTGGCCACATGGCCGGTAACGATAGTGGGAGCGGCCGCCGGTATCCACGGCCGCCCCCTGGCAGGTCTGGTCAAGGCTACTTACTCGTGGGTAACATGGCGTCCCATGAGCGCAGACCAGATGAACGTGGGCGAACTGCTCGCCGCGACGGTGCCGATGGCCCGGACCCTGAACCTCCAGTTCCTGGAGACCACCCCCGAGCGCGCGGTCGTCCGGCTGCCGGACCAGCCCGACTACCACAACCACGTCGGCGGCCCGCACGCCGGGGCCATGTTCACCCTCGCCGAGTCCGCGAGCGGTGCCATCGTCCTGGCCGCCTTCGGCGACCAGCTCTCGCGCGCCGTGCCCCTGGCCGTGCGGGCGGAGATCGGCTACAAGAAGCTCGCCAAGGGCGTCGTCACGGCCACGGCCACCCTCGGCCGCCCGGCCGCCGAGGTCGTCGCCGAACTCGACGCGGGCGGCCGCCCCGAGTTCCCCGTCACCATCGCCATCCAGCGCGAGGACGAGGCCGTGACGGGCGAGATGACCGTCGTGTGGACGCTGCGCCCCAACGCGTAGTGCGCACCCGCGCTCCGCGCCCGCGGCGATAGAGTCCCCCTCCGACGACGATGGGGGTGGCCGTGGCCAAGGCCGAAATCCGGCTCGACGCGGAGCTCGTGGTGGAGGTGATGGTCCTCGCCGGGATCGGCTCGCCCCAGGACGCGGTGGAAGCCGTCGTACGCGACTACATCGCGCGCGGCCACCGCACCGAGGCGCGGGTCCAGCTGCAGGACGAAACCCGGAGCGACCGCGACGGCGCGCCGCAGCCGCCGCAGGGCTGAACCTCCGCGGTGCGGTGGCGCGTCTGAGCGGAGCCGTGCGGGGCGCGGCGCACAGTGGGCGGGGGAGCGGTCCGGCGCGGGCCGCTCCCGCCGACCGGCGCCGACGCCGCAGGGAGCCCCCATGAGCGAGGCCGTGTCCAGACGTTCCGCGATGCGGCTGCTCGGCGCGGCCGGCGTGGTCGGCGCCGTCGTCGGGGCCGCGGGCTGCGTGGCCACGGTGCCGCCCGGCGCGCGCGTGCGCGGGGCCACCGCGGCGGCCGCGCCCGCGCCCGCGCCCGGCAGCAGCGCCCGGCTCGACGCCCTGCTGGAGCGGCTCACCCTCGACGAGAAGACCGCCCTGCTGCACGGCGCGCCCGCCCCGGCCCCGCTCGGCCAGGCCGGGTACGTACCCGGCGTACCGCGCCTCGGCATCCCTCCGCTGCGGCTCGCCGACGGGCCCGCGGGGGTCCGCGTCGCCAGGCCGGCCACCGCCCTGCCCGCGCCCGTCCTGCTGGCCTCCGCCTTCGACCCGGCGCTGGCCCGCGAGTACGGCCGGACCATCGGCCGCGAGGGCCGCGCGCTCGGCCAGGACGTGCTGCTCTCGCCGATGGCCAACCTCATCCGCACCCCGTACGCCGGGCGGAACTTCGAGACCTTCGCCGAGGACCCCAGGCTCACCGCCGACCTGGTCGCCGAGGTGGTCCGCGGGATCCAGGACGAGGGGCTCATCGCCACCGTCAAGCACTTCGCCCTCAACAACCAGGAGCAGGGCCGCGACACCGTCGACGTCGTCGCCGCCGAGCAGACCCTGCACGAGACCGAGCTACGGGGCTTCGAGGCCGCCGTGGCCGCCGGAGCCGGGGCGGTGATGGGCGCGTACAACAAGGTCAACGGCGTCTACGCCTGCGAGAGCAAGCCGCTGCTCGACGAACTGCTGCGCGGCCGCTGGGGGTTCGACGGCTGGGTGATGTCCGACTGGGACGCCACCCACAGCACCGTTGCGGCCATCGGGGCGGGCCTCGACATGGAGATGCCCGGCGGCACCCACTTCGGCGGCCCGCTGCGCGACGCCGTGCGCGGCGGCACCGTGCCCCAGGCCTCCGTCGACCTCGCCGTACGCCGGATCCTGGCGACCATGGACCGGTTCGGGCTGCTCGCGGCCCGCCCCGCCGCCCGGCCCGCGCGCGATCCCGCCGCGGGGGCCCGTATCGCCCGCCGGGTCGCCACCGCGGGCGCCGTGCTGCTGCGCAACGAGCACGCCACCCTGCCGCTCACCGGCGCGGCGGCCCGCTCGATCGCCGTGATCGGGCCCACCGGGCAGACGCCCTTCGTCAGCGGCGGCGGCAGCGCGCACGTGGTCCCGGACGCCGCGCCCGCCCCGCTCACCGCCATCCGGGCACGCGCCGGGAGCGGCTCCACCGTGCGCTACGCCCTCGGCGAGGACCTGTACGGGCGGCCCCTGCCGGCGCAGCTGCTGACGCCGCCCGCGGACCTGGACGACCGGGGCGTGGACCCCGGGCGCACCTGGAGCCACGAGGCGGTGTTCACCCTCGCGGCCGACGACGAGTGGACCCTGCTCGTGCACTACACGGGGCAGCGCCCCGGCGTGCGGCTGGACGGCACCGAACTGTTCCCCGTCCGGGAGGGCGTCGCCGAGCACTTCGCCGGCGGACTGCTCGGCTGCGCGCCCGACGGGCTCACCGTGCGCCGCCGTACGCTCGCACTCAAGGCGGGAGCCCACCGGCTGGCCGTCACCGCCGAGGGCGGGCCGAAGGGGCAGCGGTTCCGGCTCCGGCACACCACGAAGGCCGGCCGGGCCGCCGATCTCGCCGAGGCCGTGCGGACCGCCAGGTCGGCCCGGAGCGTCGTGCTCTTCGCGTACGAGGACGCCACCGAGGGCAGCGACCGCACCTCCCTGGGCCTGCCGGGCGGGCAGGCGGCGCTCATCGAAGCGGTCGCCGCCGCCAACCCGCGTACGACCGTCGTGCTCAACACCTCCTCCAGTACGACGATGCCGTGGCTCTCGCGTACCGGAGCGGTCCTCCAGATGTACTACCCGGGCCAGGAGGGCGCGGGCGCCACCGCCGACATCCTCTTCGGCGACGTGGACCCGGGCGGCCGGCTGACCCAGACCTTCCCGGCCGACGAGCGCGCCACCCCGGTCGGCGGGGACGCGCTGCGCTATCCGGGGGTGGGCGGCCGCCAGGAGTACACCGAGGGCGTCCACGTCGGCCACCGCTGGTACGACGCCCAGCACGTGACCCCGCTGTTCCCGTTCGGGCACGGGCTCTCGTACACGACGTGGGAGTACGAGAAGCTGACGGTCCGGCCCGGCGGTGCCCACGGACGACGGGCCGGGCTGCGCGTGGAGTTCACCGTCCGCAACACCGGGCGCCGCAAGGGCACCGAGGTGGCCCAGGTGTACCTCGGGCCGTCGCCCGACCTCACGCTCGACCAGCCGGTGCGGGCGCTGGCCGGCTACCGGCGGCTCACCCTGGCGCCCGGCGAGGCCCAGCGGGTGACCCTCGACATCGACTCCAGGGCGCTGTCCTCCTGGGATCCGGAGCAGCACGCATGGGTGCTGGGCTCCGGCCGTCGCGAGGTGTTCGCGGGCCGTTCCTCCCGCGAACTGCCGCTGAGGGCAAAGGCTGTGGTGGCGAGCCGATAAGCTGCCCGTTCGGCATGCGAAGACTCGGGAGGACGTACCGGTGCACATCCAGGAATGGCTGGAGACGATTCCGGCAGTCAGCATCTATCTCCTGGTGGGGCTGGTCATCGGGCTGGAGAGCCTCGGCATCCCGCTGCCGGGGGAGATCATCCTGGTCAGCTCCGCCCTGCTGGCCTCCCAGAACGGGGAGATCGACCCCGTGGTCCTGGGGGTCTGCGCGACCACCGGGGCGATCGTGGGCGACTCGATCGGCTACGCGATCGGACGCAGGGGCGGACAGCCGCTGCTGGACCGGCTGGGCCGGAGGTTCCCCAAGCACTTCGGGCCGGACCAGGTGGCGGTGGCGGAGCGCTCCTTCGAGAAGTGGGGCATGTGGGCCGTCTTCTTCGGGCGGTTCGTCGCGCTGCTGCGGATCTTCGCCGGGCCGCTGGCGGGGGTGCTGCACATGCCGTACTGGCGCTTCCTGATCGCGAACATCCTCGGCGGCATCCTGTGGGCCGGCGGCACGACCGCCGTCATCTACACGATCGGGATCGTGGCGGAGCCGTGGCTCAAGGGCTTCTCCTGGGCGGCACTCGTGGTGGCCCTGCTGTTCGGCATGGCGGTGACGGTCATGATCCGCAACCGCATGAAGAAGGCGGCCAGGGCGGCGTCGCAGACGCCGGCGCCCGCGGTCCTGGCCGACTGAGTCGCCGGCCGGCCCGGCGACTGAGAGGCCGCCGAACCCGCCGGGCCCGCCCGCGGCGCACCGCGGGCGGGCCCGGCCCCGGCGGTCAGCCGGCCGGGGTGACCGAGGCGCGGTGCTGCTTGGCCAGCTCGATGTACATGGCGGCGTTGAGCTTGATGCCCTCGCGCTCCTCCTCGGACAGCTCGCGCCGCACCTTGGCCGGAACGCCCGCGACGAGCGAGCCCGGCGGGACGACCATGCCCTGCGGGACCAGCGCCTGGGCCGCCACCAGGGAGCCGGCGCCGATCACCGCTCCGTTCAGGACGGTCGCGCCCATGCCGATCAGACAGTCGTCCTCGACCGTGCAGCCGTGCACCACCGCGTTGTGGCCGATGGAGACGCGCGCGCCGATGGAGACCGGGAAGCCGGGGTCCACGTGGATCGTGCAGTTGTCCTGCACGTTGCTGTCGGCGCCGAGCACGATCGGCCCGCAGTCGGCGCGCAGCACCGCCGAGTACCAGACGCTCGCGCCCGCGGCCAGGGTGACGTCACCGATCACCACGGAGGTGGGCGCCGTGAACGCCTCGGGGTCGACGTCCGGGTGCTTCCCGCCCACACCCGCCACGAGTGCCTGAGCCGCGTGCTGCGTCATGTTCTCTTCCTCTGTTCTTGCGTCGTGCCGTTGTCGCGCTCCCCACGCACGGTAGGGCACGCGGCCCGCCGGCCCGGCGATGGGGTGAAGATCACAGGAGCGCGATCCGGACCGCCGCCGCCCGGCGCACTACCGTGGCCGGGTGCCGAAGAACCAGAACACGTTCTCATCACTGACCGCCCTGCGCCGTCGGCTCGCCAACCGCGTCGTCCACGCCGGCTGGCAGTGGATGCAGCGCGCCGGCGCGGTGACCGCGCAGACCCCCGGGCGGCTGCGGTTCGCAGCGATCGGGCACGGGACCCGGCTCGCCTTCCCGCAGGGCACGGTCTTCGGCGAGCCGTGGATACGGCTCGGCGACCACTGCATCATCGGCGAGCAGGTCACGCTCACCGCCGGGATGATGCCGGACCTCGACCTCGGCAGCGAGCCCGTGCTCGTCCTCGGCAACGGCGTGGTGATCGGCCGGGACAGCCACGTGATCGCGGACACCCGGATCACCATCGGCAACGACACGTTCTGCGGCCCCGGGGTGTACATCACCTCCACCAACCACAGCTACGACGACCCGCACGAGCCCGTCGGCAAGCAGTGGCCCCGCAGCGCCCCGGTCGAGATCGGGCCGGGCTGCTGGCTGGGCACGGGCGCGGTGATCCTCCCCGGGGCGCGGCTGGGCCGCAACGTGGTGGTGGCCGCGGGCGCCGTCGTACGGGGCGAGGTGCCCGACCACGCGGTGGTGGCGGGCGCGCCGGCCCGGATCGTACGCCGCTGGGAGCCCGAGACGGGCTGGCAGCCGCCGCTGCGCTCCCCGGCCCCCGTACCGATCCCCGACGGGGTCACGCCGGACCAGCTGCGCGCCCTGGCGGAACTCGCGGAGGCCGAGCAGCAGGGCACCGCCTAAGACGTCCTAGGGGAGTGCGGGGATCTCGATGGCCGGGCAGCGGTCCATGACCATGTCCAGCCCGGCCGCGCGGGTGCGCTCGAAGGCGGCCTCGTCGACCACGTTGAGCTGGAACCAGACGGCTTCCGCGCCGGCGGCCACGGCCTCGTCGGCGACCGTGCCGGCCAGGGCGCTGTTCACGAAGACGTCCACCACGTCCACCTTGAACGGGATCGCCTCCAGCGACGGGTAGCCCTGCTCGCCGTGGACCGTCTCGGCCTTCGGGTGCACGGGGACCACGCGCTTGCCGTACCGCTGGAGCACGCGGGCCACGCCGTACGCCGCCCGGTCCTCGTTGTTGGACAGGCCCACCACGGCCCAGGTGTCGCCGAGCTCGGTGAGGATCTTGCGGATGGTTGCCGGATCGCCGTACACGGGTGCCGCCTCCTGCTGGTTCGCTGGTCTGCGTCTGGTCTGGGTCTGTAGCCCTGACAACCGAAAGGACGCCTGTCCGATTCCCCGTAGGGTGGAGCGGTGAAGGCAGACCAGTACGTGACGGTGGCCCGCGAGGGAATGCACGAGTCCGAGATCAACCGCTCGCGGTTCCTGTGCTCGCTCGCGCCCGCCGCGACCGAGCAGGAGGCGCAGGAGTTCATCGCGCGCATCCGCAAGGAGCACCCCACCGCCACGCACAACTGCTTCGCCTACGTGATCGGCGCCGACGCCTCGGTCCAGAAGGCCAGCGACGACGGTGAGCCCGGCGGCACCGCCGGGGTCCCGATGCTGCAGATGCTGACCCGGCGCGACATCCGTTACGCGGTCGCCGTCGTCACCCGGTACTACGGCGGTGTGAAGCTCGGCGCCGGCGGTCTCATCCGCGCCTACGGGGGAGTCGTCGGCGAGGCCCTCGACGCGCTCGGCACCGTCACCCGCCGCCGGTACCGCCTGGCCACGGTCACCGTCGACCACCAGCGGGCCGGCAAGACCCAGAACGACCTGCGCTCCACCGGCCGAACCGTGGTGGACCTGCGCTACGGGGCGGCCGTGGAGATCGAGGTCGCGCTCCCGGAGGCGGATCTGCCCGCCTTCGAGGCCTGGCTCGCCGACAGCACGGCCGGCAGCGCCACCCTCACCCTCGGCGGGGAGACGTACGCGCCCTGAGCTCGCGGCGCGGCCCCGGCCAGGTCATGCCCGGTCGCGTGCCGGGTCAGACCCAGTTGACCTCGGACAAGCCCGGCAACGTGTCCTCGACCATCGCCCACAGCGGCACCGCGAAATTGCCGGAGCGGTAGCGGCCGCCGTAGTGGAGGCCGAGGACCCGGTGGTCGTTCAGGTCGAACACCGGGGAGCCGCTGTTGCCGCCCAGGGTCGAGCAGTCGTGCTTCATCGTGAGCTCGTCCGCGATCAGCTCGGTGGCGGTACCCGGCTGCAGGCGCTTGACGTTGTAGATATCCATGAAGATGCGCCGCATGGACTCGGGCTCGTTGCGGCGGCCGTCCCAGGCCGGGTAGCCGATGACGTACACCGGCCGGCCGGGCAGGTCGGCCGGAGCCTCGGCGGCCACCGCCAGCGGGGTGGGCAGGGAGCCGCCGCCCCGCGCGGTCGGGGCCACCCGCAGCAGGGCCATGTCCGCCTCGCGGTGGATGCCCAGCACCCCGGTGACCTCGTACTCGAAGGAGCCGTCACCCGGGGCCGTGCCCGCGAGCGGCAGTTCCTCCGTGGTGTCCACCCGGGCCGTCATGCCCGGCCGGAAGACCCAGCCGGAGTTCCCGTCGCTGCGGGTGAACTCGGCGGCGACATGACGGTTGGTCATCACCACCTCCGGGCCGACCAGGAAGGCGGTGCCCACCCAGTCCAGCGAGGGGTGCCCGGTCACCTCCACCCGGCCGACCCGGGCGATGGACTCCCGGATGGGGGCGCGGTGCCCGTCGAGCACCGCCCAGTCGTCCGTCGGCGTGGCGAAGTCCTGGCCCTGCACCAGCAGCGCGGGGCGGCCCTCCAGCAGGACGATGGCCTCCACCCCGAAGTACTCGTCCTCGTCGATCTCGTCCTCGCGGCCCTCGGCCAGCTTCTCCAGCCCCCGGGCCCCCGCCGCCAGCACCCGGTCCCGTTCCTCCCGGGCGAACCGGGAGATCTCCCCGGCCGGGGCGGCGGCTCCGTCGGCTCCGTCGGGGAGATCCTCGGCGGACTCGGTGATCTCCGCGTTCAGGCGGTCGCGGATGCGTGCGGCGACGGCCGCCAGGTCGTCGAAGACCTGCGCCGGGTCGGTCGCCACGGGTGAACGGCTGGACATCTCACACCTCCGGGTCCCTCTGTCCGGTGAGCGCTGCCTGTGCCGCCGCGATCTCGGCGTACACCTCGGGGCTGTTCTGCTGCAGATGGCCCAGGACACTGCTCATCTGGGTGCCGACGTTCACGAACGCCGTGCTCTTGCCCTGGAAGCTGACGTCCTCGACCCGGCGGGCGCCGCGGTGCAGCGCGACCACGGTCCAGTCATCGGTGAGGACGGGCGATCCCGAGGAGCCGGCGCGGGTGTCGGTGAAGTAGCGCAGGTCCCGATCGTCCGCTTCGTAGACGAGGTTGTTGCGCAGGGCGATCCGCTTGGGCTGGCCGCCCGGGTGCTGGATGACGTTGACCGCCACCGGCTGGTCCTTGGCCACCTTCAGAGGTTCGGTGGCGACCCGCAGGACGGTCTGCGCGGTGGTCCGGCCGTCCGCCAGCCGCAGGACCGCGTAGTCGAGGGCCTCGTCCGAGGCGAGCAGGGCGCCGCCGGGCACCTCCTCGGTCTGCGAGACGTCGTCCAGGTAGTCGAAGCGGCACGTCGAGTTCTGTGCCTGGAGCTGCAGGTCGGCGGGGTCCACCACGATCCGCTCCGGCCCGGTGCGGTTCCGCGCGGTCACCACGTGGTGGTTGGTGACGAGCAGGCTCGGGGCGATCAGCCAGCCGGTTCCCGCGTGCGGAAAGGCCTGGGGCTGCGGGGCGCCTCCCTGGTACGGGGAGACCTTGATCCGGGCCACGGCGCGGCCGGCCACCTCGCCGCCCTGGAGGAAGAGGAACGGAACCGTGTCGTCCCGGAAGATGACCTCCTCTTTGGTCTCTCCGGTGAACACCACGGGGGCCACGTCCGGCTCGCCCGTCGACTTCCGGACCACCGCGTCCAGGGCGCGGTCGAAGACGGCGACCGCGGTCGCCACCGGGGTCAGCCTGCGGGCGTTCTCCAGCCACTGCTGCAGGGGGACGCTGGAGTCGACGAGCCGTTCCACATGGTTCATCGAGTTCAGGTCGGAGAGCATCTGCTGGTAGGGGCCGGTGGGTTCGTTGGGCAGGAGGTTCTTGTACTGCGGCGTGATGCCGATGAACAGCAGCCGCCGCTGGCCGGCCAGCTCGGCCTCCATGGCGGCATCCGCGATCGCGTAGATCTCTTCGGTCGGTAGATACGGTGTCGCGCTCATGGGTGCTCAGGCCGCTTGCGGGCCGTTCCCTTCGAGAGGTGTGCGAGCGGTCGGCCCGGCGTCCGGTCCGGTGTCACCGCCCGGGGTTTCCACGGGCCGGGCGGGCCCGTGCTCCGGCGGCCCGTTCTCTGCAGGCCCGTTCTCCGGCGGCCCGTTCTCCGCCGGCCCGGGCACGGGGGCGCCGGCGGCCATCGCGGCCGCCACCCCGGAGAGCAGCTCCCCGCTCTGGTCCTTGACCTGCAGCAGCCGCCGGGCCAGCTCGTCGAGGGTGCCGAGCCGCTGGGCCTCGCGCAGGATTCCGGCCGTCCCCGTGGGCCGTGCGTCCGCCGTCGGCGCGGCGGCGGCCTCCCGGGGTTCGGGCGGACCGGCCGCGCTCGCCAGGATGGTCAGCAAGGCCTGGCGCAGCTGCGGCTGGTCGGCGACGGCCCGCCGGATGGCCTCCGCGAGGGTGTCCGGTACCGCGTCCTCGGACGCGGGCAGACCCACCACCTCCAGGGTGTGCTCCAGCGCCTTCGGGTCCTGCTGGGACACCTGGGCGGCGGCCATGCGCGCCAGCGCGGAGTACCGGTTCAGCTGTTCGGCGGGCATGGAACGCAGCTGCCGGGCCAGCTTGGTGCCGGCCTCCGGGTTCTCCTCGGGCGCTGCGGTGGCGGTGAGCTTGGCACGGGCCAGCAGCGCGCCCATCGCCTCGAAATCACGGCCGATCAGGGTGGCCACGTCCTCGGCCTCCGCGAGGGACCGGTCGGCCTCGTCGACGTCCCCGTCCTCCTCGGCCAGGCGCGCGGACAGCAGCAGCAGCTCCAACTGCAGCTCGGGCTGACCCCCCTCCTCCGCCCGGTCCACGGCGGCCTCGGCCTCGGCCCGGGCCTCCGTACGGCGTCCCTGCCGGGCCAGGGTCTCCACCAGCAGCGGGTGCAGCCGGCTGCCGGGCGTCCAGGGGCGGCGCTCGGCCAGGCGGGTCGCAGCCGCGTCGACGAAGCCCTGGGCCAGCAGGTCCTCCACCTCGCGGGCCGCGAGCTGCTCCCAGTCCTCCTGATCGGCCTGGGCCAGATCCGTCTCCGGGATGTGCCCGCCCAGGCGGGCGGTGAGGAAGGCGGCCGATCTCGGCGCCATGTCCTTGCTGGCCCCGGTCAGGAAGCGTTCGACTCCGGGCAGCCAGCGCTGCTCGACCTCCCGCGGGCTCTCGTTGCGCCGCAGCCGGTGGTAGATCTCCTCGGCGCGGGCCTCCAGCCCCGCGCGCTGCTGGTAGTACGTCACCGCAAGCTGGTCGACCGTCTTCATCAGCTGGATCTCGTTCCGGTCGGCGAGGCGCAGCATGATGCCGCGCAGGTCCGCACGGTGGCGGACGGCACCCGGCCCGGCCGGTTCCACGAGGTCGAGGCGGGACAGCAGGCCGAACAGGTGGCGGGCGTGCTCCGGGCCCGCGACCTCGATCCCGCAGGCCTCGGCGAGCACGTCCTGGATCAGCTCCGGGGTGATGCTCCGCAGGGCCAGCGCGGCCTCGGCCAGCAGGCGGACCTCGTCGTTGACGATGTGGCGGAGGATGCGGTCGTACAGGATGCCCTGGACCAGCATCTGGTCGACCGAGCGGTACAGGCCGCGGCGCCGGGCCGGGAGGTCCCCGATCAGCCGGGCCATCGACCCGGCCTCGTTGCCCGCGAGGACGGCGGCCCGTGCGGCCAGCTTCAGGCTCAGCGGATGGCCGCCCACCCGCTCCACGAGGGCCCGGGCCACGTCCTCGTCCTCGACCCCGTTGATGACGAGGAGTTCCACTGCCGCGTCGGGCTCCAGCTCGCCCAGCTCCATGGTCCGCAGCTCGGCCAGGCGGCCCGGGTGCGGGACCGGCGCGCTCCCGGAGACGATGAACCGCAGCCGCGGGTACACCTCCTGCAGCGCGGCCCAGACGGCCCACATTCGGCCGATCATCGGGGAACCGCGGTACTGGGCCTCCTCGAAGGAGTCCACCGCGATCACCAGGGGCGGGCCCGGTTCGCCCGCCGGGACGGCCACCGCTTCGGCGACCAGGGCGGCGACCCGCTTGACGAGTTCCGTTTCCCGGGCGCTCGACTGTGCCTGGAACTCGGCGGACGAGCTCCGTGCGAGGGCCGAGCGGGTGGCGGAGAGCCCGTACAGCTCGTCGATCTCTTCCTGCTCGTCGCGCAGGGCGCCGACCGTCTCCTCGCACTCCCGGGCGAGCGCGTCGAAGGCGTCCCGGTACTGCGGGAACTGGATGCCGAACTGCCGGGCGATCTCCGCGATCAGGGTGGCCGGCTCACTGATGGAGATGGTGGGGCGGTCGAAGTCGACGTAGGCGAAGGGGAAGCCGGGCCGGTAGTCGCGCAGACTGTTCAGCAGGAACTTCGCGAGCAGGGTGCTCTTGCCGACGCCGGCGAGGCCGTGGAGGAGCAGCGGGGGCTCGGGGTCCCGGGTGCGGGCCCGGACGAAGTCCTGGCCCGGATCCTCCGGCCCGCCGTGCGGCTGCTCGGCGGGCAAACCGACGTAGGCGCGCAGCTCGTTCAGCTCCGCGGTCCGCCCGTGGACGGGGTCGCGGAGGAGCCGTTCCAGGGGCTGCAGCAGCCGGGCCTGCTCCATCAGCTGCTGCACGTGATCGGGATCGGGGAGACCGGTCGTGCCGGGCACCTGCGAAAGCCACAGCACGGCCTGCAGGGTGTCGGTGAGCTCGGTGGTGTTCTGGGCCTCCAGGGGCGGCGGGCTGCCCATGAGGTAGGCGAGGGCCCGGGCCTCGGTGTCACGGCTGCCCGGCCGGAGTTCTCCTTCCGTCCGGAGTTCGCCTTCCGTGGTGCGCTGTATGAGGGCCGGTACCGCGTCCGGGGAGAGGTTCACGGCCAGGGCCCGGGCAGCGGCTGCGGCGGTGAGCCCGCGCAGCGTCGCCTCGCGCACCTTGGGCTTGAGCACCCAGAGGGGATGCTCTCCCGTGCCGACCGTCCGGCAGTCGTCGACCAGTTCCAGCTTGGCCTTCCCGCTGGGTTCGGTCTCGTCCGGCAGCCGCAGCCGTCCGGGGTCGAACTGGGTCAGCAGGCAGGCCGCCTCGCGGTAGGCCTGGCGCAACTCCGCCACGGCCGCGGGCTGTTGTTCCTGCTCCGTCCGGAGCTCCGTGCGCAGCCGCGCCGCGAACTCCTCGGCGGCGTCGAGGGATTCGTAGACCCGTACGGCCGTCTCCGCTGCCGTGCAGATCCTCCGCATGAAGCTGTCAGCGCCCGGACCCTGCGCAGCCCGCAGGATCTCGGACACGGCCGTGTCCACGAGCGGGGCCAGCCCCTCGAAGTCCGAGGACGGGATGGGCGGCGGCTCCGGTGACCCGGTGAACAACCCGCGGAAGAAGCGGCGCAGATCCTCCTCCTCCACCACCCGCGCGGTGTCCCAGCTCTGGTACTTGCGCACCTCGTGGGGGAGATGGGGCATCGACGGGGAATAGCCGAGCAGCACCAACCGGGGAGCGGACTCCGGGCGGGCGTTGTCGTAGATGGCCTGAGCGAGCTTTCCGATGCAGTCCCAGACGTCGGAGTTCACATCGAGCTTGTCGCACTCGTCGAACACCAGCCAGAACCGGTCTTCCGAGGCGGTCGCCCAGCGC
The DNA here is from genome assembly GCF_040682455.1 of Streptomyces sp. NPDC051183. Classification (NCBI taxonomy): domain Bacteria; kingdom Bacillati; phylum Actinomycetota; class Actinomycetes; order Kitasatosporales; family Streptomycetaceae; genus Streptomyces; species Streptomyces sp. NPDC051183. The sequence continues at coordinate 61,246 of NZ_JBFBBA010000031.1, read as the reverse complement.
ACCACGCTGTTCGCGTCGTTCTGCAGGACGGCTCGTGGATCGTTCAACTGTGTCGCGTTCGACGGCGGGGGTCCGGTGCGCTGGCCGATCGCCTCGGGGGCGACCCAGGTGGCCAGCTGCTGGAGCACTTCGGCGGCCGTGGACGTACGCGAGAGCACCACCCGTACCGGTGTGAATGCGCAGTACTGCGCGAGGTGGCGGATGTAGGAAAAGGTGTACGAGCGTCCGCTGTCCGGTTCGCCGTCGACCAGCAGCACCATTCTTCTCGGGTCGTCGACGAGTTTGCGCACGCTCTGGCGCAGTTCCGCGCGGTCGATGAAGACCTCGGCGCCCCCACCGAGGACGGTGCTGCTGTAGGGGTCTCCCTCGGAACTCTTCAGTTCCAGGTGCAGTTGCAGGTCCGCCTGAAGGGTGTTCCGGTACTCCGTGGCCAGGGGTGCGGTGTCAGCCCGTACGCCCACCTCGGTCTGCCGGATCAGGCCGTCGACCAGCTGGTACTGATGATCGATCTTCCGTTTGGCCGCGCGGACGACCTCGACCGCGTTCTCGCCGGCTTTTCCCCCGAGCGAGAGGGATTTGATGAACGTTCCATCAAATCCGATGGCTTGGAGGCGAGAGTAGGGGTCGATGGTGTCGAGGAGATACGTCCCCACCCACTCGGTGACGATGTCCCACTGGGGTTCGGTGAGCGGCATTCCGCACCTGCCCGTGCGCCCGTCGGGGGCGGGGAGAGGACCGGCTGACACATTTCATGGTTTCACCGGGTCTGTTCCGTCGCAAGGCGGCCGAACAGGGCCCGGACCGGGTCCCGTACCGGACCGGCTGCCAGGTACTCGCGGATGCCGTGGTGGTTCGCGCTGCTGTTGGTGACCAGGTGATCGGTCACCAGGTCCACGGGCGCGTACTCGGGCCGCAGGGTGTGGTCGAGGGCCACCAGGTCCCGCAGGTCCGAGGCGTTGTGCCAGACGGAGGTCCCGCCCGGCACCGCGGGCGGCAGCGCGAGCACGTCCTGCACTTCGCGGATCGCCAGCGGGCAGCCGACCGTGACCAGCAGGTCGACCGGGCGCTGCTCCTCGCGCAGCACCTCGTACGCCACGATGCTGCCCAGGCTGTGCGCAACCACGACCAGCGGCCCGTTGCCGGACGCGGGCAGTGCGGCCCGCACCACCTCGCGCATGGCCGGGCCCGCCCCGCCGAAGAAGTACGCGTGGACGTCCTTGTAGGTGCGCTCCACCAGCAGCCGGAACGCCTGCTTGCGGGCGAAACCGGGCAGCGGCAGGACCCTCGGGGTGTCGCTCGCGCCGGAGCCGGCCGACAGGTCGTCGCCGACGAGGGTGTCCGCGAACCAGGCCATGTCCCGCAGCCAGCCCGCGAGCCGCTCCTCCGCCGCGGGGTCGCGGGCGGCGCCCTTCTCGGTGCCGGCCGAGGCCGCCGCCTCACGCCGGGCCTCGGCGAGGACCTGGGCCACGAACTCCTCCGGCGGGGCCTGCGCCCCGGGGCCGGGCAGCTCCTCGATGCCGCCCGGCCCGTCCTCCGTCGGGTCGTCCTCCGTCGGGTCGTCCTCCGTCGGGTCGTCCTCCGTCCGGTCGTCCTGCCGGTCCGGCAGCGGGTCGGGGTACCGGACCGGGGCCCAGTACGCCATGCGGGAGGCGCTCCCCATGTCGGTGCCGAACAGTGCCCGGTCCCACTGGGACTTGAGCAGTTCCTCGCGGACCTTGTTCCCGTTGCCGTGGACGTAGACGACCGTGGCTCCCACGGTCAGTTCCGCATCAGGATGTCGTCGTAGCTCTCCAGGCGGCGCCAGCGGTCCCCGGGGTCGCGGACCGGAGGCATCAGGTCCACTTCGGGGAGCCGGCCGAAGCCGATGCCGGTCACCTCGGCGACGTCCGCCACCGGCACCTGGAAGGTGCGGAAGGCGCCCAGCGGTGGCGGGCCGGCCTTGGCCCCCGCCATGGCCTGCTCGCGGGCCCGGCTGAGGTCGGGGCTCTGATCGAGGATGTACGCCGTGGAGGCGAGGTTGCCGTCCTGGATGAAGGCCGTCACCTTCCAGAAGCGCAGCGGTACCTGGATGCCGCGGTAGGGCGGGTCGGAGTCGTGCAGCACCGGGCCGGTGAACACGCTCAGCTTCCGGTCGAACTTGGCCGCGTGGTCGAGGAGGAAGCTCTCCAGCCCCAGCCACAGCTTCTTGCCCTGGTTGAACGTGTTCTGCTGCGGGGCCGCGTTGGTGAAGTGGAAGGTGTCGGTGTTGGCCTTGTTGGCCTCGGTGACCGAGCCCCACACGGGGTCCAGTCGGCGCACCAGGTGTCCCCTGTCCAGGTCGTTGTCGGCGTAGATGGCCTGGCCGGCCTGCTGGTTCGCCGGGATGCGCGGGTCGAGGTTCCACTTGTCCTCCCGGTCCACGTCCTCCACCAGCGCCGAGCCGTCGATGCAGACGGCGGTGGAGGCCGCGAACCGGCGGTCGGGACGGTGGACCACCGTGAAGTGGGTGTACGGCAGAACGATCGTCGGGATGCCGTCGCCGGGCATGGGGAGGGGCACGACCTCGCCCAGGAAGGCCTCGTCGTAGCCGGTGCGATCGTCCAGCGGACCGCGCGAGGCCGCGGCCCCAGATGAAGTGTTCATAGGATGGAAGTACCGCGCTGCGGCGATCACTCACGGTGTCCGTCGCCAAGTCACTCGAACAGGGGCCACGCTCGGAGGAGCCCCTCGGGGGCGCTGGAAGAGGCCCGATCGGGGGGCGCAGGCGCACTCCTGGTTCAGCCGGGGTCCGGCCACGGAACACATGAGGCGACTCCCCGTGACACCCGTGACATCCGTGACCCGGTGCCCTGCGCCGAAGGAGGCCCTCCATGCCCAATGGCCTGTCCATCCACATCGGACTCAACTCGGTCGACCCCGCCAAGTACGACGGCTGGGACGGCCAGCTGAACGCCTGCGAGAACGACGCGCGCGACATGGCGGCCCTCGCCCGCGCCAACGGCTTCGACGAGAAGGTGATCCTGACCCCCGACGGAACCGTCGAGAACATCACCGCCGCCCTGCGCGACGCGGCCGGCCGGCTGACGGCGGGGGGCATCCTGCTCTTCACGTACTCGGGCCACGGCGGCCAGGTGGACGACACCACCGGTGACGAACCGGACAAGCTCGACGAGACCCTGGTGTTCTACGACCGCATGTTCCTCGACGACGAGCTCTACGCCGAGTTCCGCCGGATGCCCGAGGGGGTGCGCATCGTCGCCCTGCTCGACTGCTGCCACAGCGGCAGCGGCATCGAGTCCGTGCAGGACATGCTCACCCCGGAGGCGCTCGAATCGCAGTTCAAGACCAAGGATCCGGCCAAGGTGGAGGCCGCCTCCCGGCTGATGCCGATGTTCAAGCAGCAGGAGGTCCTCGCCCGTGACCGGGAGTTCTACACCGGGCTGCAGCGCGAGCTGAAGAACGCGCGGGACGGGGTGCGCGAACCCGACGCCCTCCTCATCGCGGCCTGTCAGGACAATCAGGTCGCCTCGGACGGAGACGTCAACGGCCTGTTCACCGCGCACCTGCTCAAGGTCTGGGACGACGGGCAATTCCGGGGCGGGTACCGCACCTTCCACCGCGCGATCCAGCGCCGCATGCCGGCCATCCAGAGCCCCAACCTCTACCTGACCGGGGCGCCGGCGACGAGTTTCCTCGATCAGAAGCCCTTCACGGTCTGAGATCCGCGAACAAGCCGGATCGACACCATTGGGCCTAAAGTGGATTGAAGAGGTATATATCGCCCCTCTATGCCTTCAGGCGGCCGGCCAAGAGCCGTCGTAGCGAAGGAGGTTCACATGACTACGGACATTCGCCGGTGGCTCGGCCGGTCGGCCGTCACACTGGTGCTGGCGGGCGGCCTGCTCGGCGCCGTGGCCCCGGCGGGCTCCGCGAGCACGGAGGGCGACTACGGGCCGTTCACCTGCAAACAGGGCTATGTGTGGCGTGAGGCGTACACCGGTGACGTGGTCTGCGTGACCCCGGACATCCGGGACCAGTCGGCCCGTGAGAACCGGCTCGGTCCGTCCCGCAAGCAGCCCGGCGGCGGCGCGTACGGCCCGGACACCTGCAGGGCAGGTTACGTCTGGCGCGAGGCCGCACCCTGGGACGTGGTGTGCGTCCCGCCGGCCAGCCGGGACCAGGCCAGGGCGGACAACGCCGCGGCGGTGTCCCGACTGGCCTCCACCGGGTGAGCCATACCCCGTGAGCCACTGACGCCCGCCCCGCAGGCGGGCGTCAGGGCGTCATGATCCAGATGTCCGGATCACCGCTGACGGCTTTGGTCACCCGACCCCGCACGCCGGTGGCAGACTGAGGTCTGTGGCGGATCAGGTGCCGACCGGCGTTAGCGTGGTGGGTGCCGTCCGCGGCGCCCGTGCTGGTCAGGTGCTGGTTTCGGAGGTGGAGGAGCAGTAAACGTGCAGGTCAGAAGGTCGGAGCGGGTCGAGTGAAGTTTCTGCACACCTCCGACTGGCACCTGGGGCGCTCCTTCCACCGCGTGAACCTGCTCGCCGCCCAGGCCGCCTTCGTCGACCACCTCGTCGAGGCCGCCCGCGAGCACGAGGTCGACGCCGTGCTCGTCGCCGGTGACGTCTACGACCGGGCCGTGCCCCCGCTGCCCGCCGTCGAGCTCTACGACCAGGCCCTGCACCGGCTCGCCGACCTCGGCGTGCCCACCGTGATGATCTCCGGGAACCACGACTCCGCCCGCCGCCTCGGCGTCGGGGCCGGGCTCATCGGGCGCGCCGGGATCCACCTCAGGACCGACGCGGCCGGCTGCGCCGACCCCGTCGTGCTGGCCGACGCACACGGTGAGGTGGCGCTGTACGGGCTGCCGTACCTGGAGCCGGCCTTGGTCAAGGACGAGTTCGGCGCGCAGAAGGTCAGCCACGAGGCCGTACTGGGCGCGGCCATGGAGCGGATCCGGGCCGACCTGGCCGGCCGCGCGCCCGGCACCCGCTCCGTCGTTCTCGCCCACGCCTTCGTCACCGGAGGCCAGGCCAGCGACAGCGAGCGCGACATCACCGTCGGCGGGGTCGAGGCCGTGCCCGCCGCAGTCTTCGACGGCGTCGACTACGCGGCCCTCGGCCACCTCCACGGCTGCCAGACGATCAACGAACGGGTGCGCTACTCCGGTTCCCCGCTCGCCTACTCCTTCTCCGAGGCCGACCACCGCAAGACCATGTGGCTGATCGAACTCGGCGCCGCCGGCGCACCCGTGCGCGCCGAGCGCATCGACACCCCCGTGCCCCGCCGGCTCGCCCGGCTGCGCGGGCGCCTCGACAAACTTCTGGAGGACCCGGCCCACACCCCGTACGAGGAGTGCTGGGTCGAGGCCACCCTCACCGACCCCGTCCGGCCCGAGGACCCGATGGCGCGGCTCGCCGTCCGGTTCCCGCACACCCTGGCGCTCTCCTTCGACCCGGAGGGCCGCGAGGAGGACGGCGGGGTCAGCTACGCCCAGCGCCTCAAGGGGCGCAGCGACCAGGAGATCGCCGAGGACTTCGTCACCCACGTCCGCGGCGGGGGCTTCGCCGACGAGGCCGAACGGGCCGTACTGCAGGGCGCCTTCGACGACGTACGGGCCGATGACAGCCGGCAGGAGACCCACCGATGAGGCTGCACCGGCTGGCCGTCACCGCCTTCGGGCCCTTCGCCGAGCCCCAGGAGGTCGACTTCGACGCGCTGTCCGGCGCCGGGATCTTCCTGCTGCACGGGCCCACCGGGGCGGGCAAGACCTCGATCCTCGACGCGGTCTGCTACGCCCTCTACGGATCGGTGCCCGGCTCCCGCCAGGCCCCCGGCACCAGCCTGCGCAGCGACCACGCCGCCGCCGACACCCCGACCGAGGTCACCCTCGAACTCACCGCGGGCGGGCGGCGCCTGGAGATCACCCGGCGGCCCGAGCAGGACCGGCCCAAGAAGCGCGGCACCGGGACGACCAAGGACAAGGCGCAGAGCTGGCTGCGGGAGTACGACGGGGAACGCTGGCTCGCGCTCAGCCGTTCCCACCAGGAGATCGGCGAGGAGATCGAGCAACTGCTCGGCATGAGCCGCGAGCAGTTCTGCCAGGTCGTGCTGTTGCCCCAGGGGGAGTTCGCGCGTTTCCTGCGGGCCGATGAGGTGGCGCGCGGCCGGCTGCTGGGCCGGCTGTTCGACACCCGGCGCTTCGCCGCCGTCGAGACCCTGCTCGGCGAGCGCCGCCGCGCCGCCGAGGCCAAGGTGCGCGCCGGCGACGAGAAGGTCCTCTCCACCGCCCAGCGGCTCGCCCAGGCCGCCGGGGACAGCACCGACCTGCGGGCCTGGCCGCTGCCCGGCCACCAGCCGGGCGACCCCGGGCTCGCCGACGCGGTCCGGGCCTGGGCGGCCGTCGCCCGGTGCGCCGCCCGGGAGCGGCTGGCCGTCGCGGAGTACGCGCTGGCTGCCGTCGAGGGACGGTACGCCGCCGCCCGGCGCGCCGCCGAGGAGGCGCGGGAGCTGGACCGGTTGCAGCACCGGCACGCGGAGACGGCCCGCCGCTCGGCCCTGCTCGCCGAAGCGGGGCCCGAGCGGGAACGGGTGCGCGGCCTGCTCGACCGGGCCCGGCGCGGCGCCCTGGTGGCCCCCGCCCTGGAGCTGCGCGGAGCCGCGGCCGCCGGGCACATGGCCGCCGCGCACGCGGAGTCGCTCGCCCGGGCGGAACTCCCGCCGCCGCTCGCCGAGGCGGGCACCGAGCACCTGGCCGCCGTGGAACAGCGGCTGCGCGAGGACCTCGGAGCCCTCGGCGCCGCCCACCGGGCCGAGCAGCGCAGTGCCGAGATCGGCCGCGAGCGGGCCACGCTGGAGCGGGAGGGCCGCGCCGCCGAGGAGCAGCACCAGGAGTCCGCCGAGTGGCTCGGGAGCTGGGAGTCCACCCGGGCCGGGCTCGCGGAGCGCGCGGACGCCGCCCAGCAGGCCGCGACCCTGGCCGAGCAGCTCGCCGGCAAGCTGGAGCCGGCCCGGCTGCGCCTGAACGCCGCCCGGCGGCGCGACGAGCTGGACGCCGCCGCGGAGCGCGCTTCGGGCGAACTGCTCTCCGTACGCGAGGAGTCGACCGCCGCCCGGGAGCGCTGGCTGGAGCTGAAGGAGGCCCGGCTGCGCGGGATCGCCGCCGAACTGGCCGAAGCGCTGGTGGCGGGGGAGCCCTGCACGGTCTGCGGAGCCGCGGAACATCCGGCTCCGGCCCGGCCGGCCCCCGGCCACGTGGACCGGGCCGCCGAGGACACGGCGCACGCCCGCTACGAGCAGGCCGAGGAGCGCCGGGCCGCGGTCGAGCGCCAGCTGGCCGCTGTGCGCCAGGCCCGCACCGAGGCCGAGGCCGCCGCGGGGGACGCCACCACCGGGGAACTGCTCGCCCTGACCTCGGACCTGAGCTCCCGTCACGCCGCCGCCCACGCCGCGGCCGCCGGACTGCACGCCGCCCGCGAGCAGCTGGCCCGCGCCGAGCGGGAGCACGCGGCGCGCAGCTCCGACTGGCAGGGCGCCGAGCGCCGGGCCGCCGCCAGGGTCTCGCGGCGCGAGGCCCTGGACCGGGAACAGGCCTCGCTGGAGGCGGAGCTGGTCCTCGTGCGCGGGGACGAGCCCAGCGTCGCGGCGCGCGCCCGGACCCTGGAGGACCGGGTCCGGATCGTCACCTCGGCAGCCGCCGCGCTGCGCCGGGCCGAGACGACCGCCGCGCGGCTCAAGGAGGCCGACGACCAGTTGGCCGACGCCGCGTTCCGGGCCGGGTTCGACACCACCGACGCCGCGGCCGACGCGGTGCTCCCGGAGTACGAACGCACCGCGCTCCAGCACCGGCTGGACGCCTGGCAGGCCGAGGAGGCCATGCTGGCCGACCGGCTCGCCGAGAGCGACACCGCTGCCGCGGCGGCCCTGGCACCGGCCCGGCCGGACGCCGCCGAGGCGTACGCGCAGCGGGCCGCGGCGAAGCTCCGTACCGCGGGATCCGCCGTCGACGCCGCCCGGGTGCGCTGTACGGAGCTGGACCGGCTCTCCCGCCAGGCCGAACAGGAGCTGCGCGCCCTGGGTCCGCTGCGCGAGGCGTACGAGCGGGTGGCCCGGCTGGCCGGACTCACCGCGGGCACCTCCGCGGACAACGAACGCAAGATGCGGCTGGAGGCGTACGTCCTGGCGGCCCGGCTGGAGCAGGTCGCGGCCGCCGCGACCGTCAGGCTGCTGCGCATGTCCGGCGGCCGCTACACCCTGGTCCACTCCGACGCCAGGGCCGGCGGACGCGGCCGCTCCGGCCTGGGCCTGCACGTGGTGGACGCCTGGACCGGCAGCGAGCGGGACACCGCGACCCTGTCGGGCGGCGAGACCTTCTTCGCCTCCCTCGCGCTCGCCCTGGGCCTGGCCGACGTCGTCACCGACGAGGCGGGCGGCATGCGGCTGGACACCCTCTTCATCGACGAGGGCTTCGGCAGCCTCGACGACCAGGCGCTGGACGAGGTGCTCGACGTACTGGACTCGCTGCGCGAACGCGACCGCAGCGTCGGCATCGTCAGCCACGTCGCGGACCTGCGGACCCGCGTCCAGGCCCAGTTGGAGATCGTCAAGCAGCGCGGCGGCTCGGTGGTGCGCCACCGCACGGCGGGGGTCACGGACTGAGGGGCCGCCGCGGCAGCGGGGACGAGTACACGATGCTGGTGGTCACCGGGCCGAGGCCGGCGATCCGGCCGGTGATCTCCTCCAGGTGGGCCATCGAGCGGGCGGTGACCTTCAGCACGAAGCAGTCGTCGCCCGTCACGTGATGGGCCTCCAGGATCTCGGGGGTGACGTCCAGGAAGTCGTGGAACGGCTTGTAGTTGCCGTGCGGATAGCGCAGCCGCACCAGCGCGAGGATGGTCTTGCCCAGCTTCTCCCGGTCGACCACGGCCGTGTAGCCCGTGATGATGCCGAGCTCCTCCAGCCGGCGGACCCGCTCGGTGACGGCGCTCGCGGACATGGACACGGCGCGCGCGAGCTCGGTGAAACTGGCACGGCCGTCCTCTTGGAGGACGGCCAAGATCCGCCAGTCGGTGGCGTCAGGGGAATAACCGGTCATGATGCAGGTCTAGCAGGGGATTCCCCGGAGGAACAAGGGAAAGGCCGAGGAAAACCACTTCCCGAGATCATCAACAGTTTGTAGATTTTCAGCCATGACGACGACGCAGAACACCTCAGCCGCACCCGCCGCCACCACCAACCCCGTGCTCCGGGTCCCGCCGGCGGCCCCGGCCGCGGCAGCCGCCTACTTCGCCGCCAGCCTCGCCTTCCACGCGGACGTGTCGGATGTCGCCGCCGCCTTCAAGGCCCACCGTGAGCAGGGCGCCGAGCTCGGCTTCCAGCTCATCGACTCCCGCTCCACCCCGTCCTGGGACCAGGCGCACGTGCCCGGGGCGATCCACCTGCCCACCGCCCTCATCGCCGAGCAGGCCGAGCGGCTCCTCGACAAGAACGTCCCCGTGGTGACGTACTGCTGGGGCCCCGGCTGCAACGGCGGCACCCGCTCCGCCCTCGCCCTGGCCCAGCTCGGCTTCCAGGTCAAGGAGATGCTCGGCGGCATCGAGTACTGGATCCGCGAGGGCTTCGAGGTCGAGACCTGGCAGGGCAACCAGCAGCGCGCCGAGGCCGACCCGCTGACCGCGCCGACGGACTCCGACGACTGCGGCTGCTGATGCCGCGGCCCGTACGCGGACGACGTGGCTCCGCGGACGGCATGGCTCCGCGGACGACGAACGGGCCGCCCGCTCCCCCCGGGGAACGGGCGGCCCGTTCGTCGCGCATACGGGTCAGAGCTTCGACAGCTCGTCCACCAGGTCGTCCAGCCCCAGCGAGCCCTGCGACAGCGCCGCCATGTGCCACGCCTTCAGGTCGAAGGAATCGCCGTGCGCCGCACGCGCGTTGTCGCGGCCCAGCAGCCAGGCGCGCTCGCCCAGCTTGTAGCCGATCGCCTGCCCCGGCATCGACAGGTAGCGGGTCAGCTCGCTCTCGATGAAGTCCGCCGGCCGGCCGCTGTGGAGGCCGAAGAACTCCTGCGCCAGGTCCACCGTCCAGGTCTCGCCCGGGTGGAAGGGCGAGTCCGCCGGGATCTCCAGCTCCAGGTGCATGCCGATGTCCACGATGACGCGCGCGGCGCGCATCATCTGACAGTCCAGGTAGCCCAGGCGCTGCTCGGCGTCCTTGAGGTAGCCCAGCTCGTCCATCAGCCGCTCCGCGTACAGGGCCCAGCCCTCGGCGTTGGCGCTGACGAGACCGACGCTGGCCTGGTAGCGGGAGAGCTGGTCCGCGACGTGCGTCCACTGCGCGAGCTGGAGGTGGTGGCCCGGAACGCCCTCGTGGTACCAGGTGGAGACCAGGTCGTAGACCGGGAAGCGGGTCTGGCCCATGGTCGGCAGCCAGGTGCGGCCCGGACGGGAGAAGTCCTCGGAGGGGTTGGTGTAGTACGGGGCGGCGGCGCCGCCCGGCGGGGCGATGCGCGACTCCACCTTCTTGACCCGCTCGGCGAGTTCGAAGTGCGTGCCGTCGAGGTTCTCGATGGCCTCGTCCATGATGCCCTGCAGCCAGGCCTGGACCTCGTCGACGCCCTCGATGTGGGTGCCGTGCTCGTCCAGGTGCTTCAGCGCCTCCCAGGGACCGGCGCCCGGCAGGATCTTGGCCGCCTCGGTCTTCATCTCGGCGAGCAGCCGGTGGTATTCCGACCAGCCGTAGGCGTACGCCTCGTCCAGGTCCAGGTCCGTGCCGTTGAAGTAGCGGGACCAGCGGGCGTAGCGCTCGCGGCCCACCGTGTCGGGGCCGCTCTGGACGGCCGGGGCGTAGACCTCGGTCATCCAGTCGCGCAGCGCGGCCGTGGCGGCGGTGGCGCCGGCGGCGGCGGTGTCCAGCTCGGCGCGCAGGGAGGCGGGGCCGCGGGAGGCGAAGTCCTCGAAGAAGGCGGGCTCGTCGCCGTCCTGGACGGTCCAGGCGGTGAGCTGGTCGATCATGGTGGCGGTGGGGCGCGGGCCGCCGTGCAGGCCGCGCTCCAGACCCAGCTGCAGGCTCTCGCGGTACCCGGCGATCGCGGCCGGCACGGCGCGCAGCCGCTCGGCGATGGCGGCCCAGTCCTCGTCCGTGTCGGCCGGGGTCAGGGTGAAGACCTCGCGGATCGAGTGCACGGGGGAGTGGATGTTGCTGACCGCGCGCAGGTCCTCGTCGGCCTCGATGACCGCGAGTTCGGCGTTCAGGCGCTCACGGAGCAGGCGGCCGCAGCGTCGCTCGGCGTCGCTGTCGGCGCCCGGCAGCTGCTCGGCGGCGTCGAGGCGGGCGAGGGTGGCGCGGTTCAGGTCGGCGATCGCGGCGCGGCCGGCCGGGGAGTAGTCCGGGAGCTTGCCCGAGCTCGCGGCGACACCGAGGTAGGTGCCCGTGATCGGGTCGAGGGCGATGAGGTCGTCGACATAGGCGTCGGCCACCTGGCGGGGCAGGCGCGTGGCGCCGGCGCTGTTGCTGTGGGTCTCTGACATGCGGACATCTTCGTATGTGGGACGGGTCCGCGTCATCAGCGTTTGGCTTCATCCGGCTTACGGGGGCGGGAGCAGCGGCCCGCAGTCGCACTCCTGGAAGATCAATCCGGTTTCCACACGGGCGACTTCGCGCCGCGAGGTGAACTCGTCGAGAACCAGCCGCTGGAGCTCGGCGGGATCGGCGACGGCGACGTGCGCGAGGTAGTCGTCGGGTCCGGTGAGGCGGAAGGCGGCCCGGGAAGCGGAGAGCGAGCGGACCCGGTCCACGAAGGGGCCGATCAGCTCCCGGCGGTGCGGGCGGACCCGTATGAGGAGCAGCGCCTCCAGGCCCCGGCCGAGTTTGGCCGGATCCAGCCGCAGGCGGTTGCCCAGGACGATCCCGCAGTGGCGCATCCGTGCGACACGGTCCGGGCAGGTGGCGCGGCGATTCCGAGCTCGGCGGCCAGATCGCGGTAGGTGCTCCGTGCGTCGTTCTGCAGGAGCCGCAGAATCTGCAGAGCGACCGGATCCAGAAGGGCCGATCCGGACATTGGCCGAACGCGGCACGAAGGGTTCCCGCCACAACCGGACGAGACCGCAGAGTACCGGCCATGGAGACGAACGCCCGGACCCTGCGACGGTCAGCGGAGGACGCTCGTATCGAGGGGTTCGCCACCACGGGAGCCCGTCCGCAGGGCCCGCCGGTCTGCTCCCGGCTGGACAATCCCACCACCGCCCGGTTCGAGACCGCCCTGGCCCGGCTGGAGGGCACCGAGAGCGCCGTCGCCTCCGCGAGCGGGATGGCCGCACTGGCCGCCACCCTGCTGGTACGGGGCTCGATGGGGCTGCGGCACGTGGTCGCCGTACGTCTCCTCTACGGGTGCGGCGACCACCTGCTGGGCACCGAGGTGACCTGGGCGGATCCCGCGGGCATCGCGGACGCCATTCGCCCGGACACCGGGCTGGTGATGATCGAGTCGCCCGCCAACCGACCCTCGCGGAGATCGACCTGGGGGCCGCCGCGCACGCCTGCGGGGAGGTGCCGCTCCTGGTCGACAGCACCTTCGCGACGCCCGGCCCGCAGCGGCCGGCCGGGAGCGGTGCCCGGCTGGTGCTGCACAGCGCCACCAAGTACCTGGGCGGCCACGGCGACGTGCTCGGCGGGGTCGTGGCCTGCGACGAGGACTTCGCCCGCACGCTGCGTCAGGGCCGCTTCGCGACCGGCGGTGTGCTGCTCCGGCTCGCTCGCCGCGTATCTGCTGCTACGGGGCCTCTCGACGCTCCCGGTGCGGGTACGGGCGGCCTGCGCGAGCGCCGCCGACCCGCGGGTGCTGCGGGTGCACCACCCGGGCAGCGGCGGGGCGATGGTCGCCTTCGAGACCTCCGGCGACCCGCACGAGGTGATCGCCGCGGTCCGGCTGACCACCCCGGCGGTCAGCCTGGGCAGCGTGGCACCCTCATCCAGCACCCGGCCTCCATCAGCCACCGGATCGTGGCCGAGGGAGACCGTCACGCATCGGGCGTGAGCGACCGGCTGCCGCGGATGCCGGTCGGGCTGGAGGACGTGGACGACCTGTGGGCCGACCTGGACCGGGCGCTCAGCGCTGGTGGTTCCGCGGCTGCTCACGCGGAAGTTCGTACGGCAGCCGGGAGCTGACCGGGGTCGCGTCCAGCCGGGCCGTGATCACCAGGGTGCCCTCCTCGATCTGGTAGTCGAGGGGGAGCCCGAGGCCGCGCATGGCGGCGACCATGCCCGTGTTGGAGGCCTGGGTGACGGCGTACACGCTGTCGCAGCCGGCCTCCACGGCCATGGAGACCAGGCGGCCGAGCAACTCGGTGCCGATGCCCCGGCGCTGCCAGTCGTCCTCGATCAGCAGCGCGACCTCGGTCTCGTCGCCGTCCCACAGCAGGTGTCCGAGTGCGACGAGCTTGCCGGAAGCCGTGGTCGCGGCCAGCGTGCGGCCGAAGCGGGGGCTCAGCAGGTGCCCGAGGTAGCGGTCGGCGTCGGAGACCGGGCCGTGGTAGCGCAGCGACAGCGTCCGGTCGGAGCAGCGGTCGTGCATCGCGCGCGCCGCCGGCAGGTCGGAGCCGTCGGCGCGGCGGACGGTGATCTCGTTGCCCTCGGGCAGGGTCAGCACGTCCTGGCTGCGCGGCACGCGGGGGCCGAGGCGGGCGTCGAGCTCCACGAGCGCGCGGGCGCGGGCGAACTCGGTCGGGGTGAAGGGCAGGTAGGGCCGCTCGACGGTGATGGCGCCGCCCGAGGGGTCGCGCAGCCGCATCACGGTGGCCTCCAGGACGCCCTCGACGGGGGCGTCGGCGCCGGAGTTGGGGCGGCCGGAGAGGGTGGTCGCGGGGATCGAGTGGATGGTGCAGCGGCCGAGGAGCTGGCGCAGCGCGAGGGGGAGCTCGGCGGCGTCGAGCGCGGTGCGGGTGGCCAGGCCGAGGACGCGGGTCGGGGTGTCGACCAGGTCGTGGGCGTCGGCCCGCTCGATCCAGGTGCTGCTGCCGCCGGCCCCGGCGATGGCGCGGGTGAGCTCGGCGGACGGCAGCTGCTGCGGGGCGCGCAGCAGGAACTCGTCCACCGTGCCGCCCTCGGGGAGCGGGTGCGTCTGGAGGGTCAGGATGTCTACGCCGCCCCCGGCGAGGGCGGTGCAGATCGCGGCGAGGCTGCCGGGCTCGTCCCGTACGGTCGTGCGCATCCGCCACAGGGTGCTGGTGGCCGCGGCCGCCGACGGGGACTCGGCCGGGGCGGGAGCCCCGGCCGTGCCCGTATCGGAGGGGGCTGTACTCAGCGGCGGCGGCGCATGGCTGTGGCGGCGCGCCCACCAGGTGTGGAACGCCGCCGTGACGAGCAGCGCGACGGCCGAGGCGACGAGCAGGACCGGGCCCTTGGGGCCGTGCACGACGAGATTGGCGATGGCGTCGGCGACCGCGACGGCGCAGAACAGGGCGGCCAGTTCGACGACGTCGCGGCGCCAGTGGTGGCGGTGGGGACGCTGGGCGGAGGCATGCATGCGGTCAGTCATGCAGACCACAGTGACGCAGGGGTGTTGCGTGATCACGAACGATCTGTGACCGATGGGTTAAGTATCCATCTGGCCGATTTCACCCTGTTTTCGGGCTGATTTCCGAAATGCAGGAGGTGGGGCGCCGGGGGCAGCGGGACATCCGGTGCGGCGGGAGAACCGCACCGGCGCCCGTCGTCTACTGGCCCACCCGGCCCGGCTGGAGCGCCTGGGAGAACAGTACGCCGCCCCCTTGGCGCCGCAACCGGACGGTGAGTTCGCCGCTGCCGCCGTCGATCTCGACCTCGCCGTAGTACGGAGGGTTCTCCGAGGGCGACATGTTGGCGAGCGGGGCGGACTGGACGTACGCGGTCTTCGGGCCGAAGGTGGCGTCGAGCTTCCCGGCCGGGAAGCCGCCCGCGCCGATGGGGCCCGAGACGAACTCCCAGAAAGGCGCGAAGTCGCCGAACGCGGCCCGCTCGGGGGCGTAGTGGTTGGCAGCCGTGTAGTGGACATCGGCGGTGAGCCACAAGGTGCCGGTGATGCGCTGGTGCTTGATGTGGCGCAGCAGCTCGGCGATCTGGAGCTCGCGGCCCAGCGGGGCGCCCGGGTCGCCCTGGGCGACCGCCTCGAAGTTCGTGGCGCCGTCGGCGACGACGATGCCCAGCGGCATGTCGGCGGCGATGACCTTCCAGGTGGCGCGGGAGCGCGACAGCTCGCGCTTGATCCAGGCCAGCTGCTCGGGGCCGAGGATGCCGATGGGGTCCTCGGTCTGGCGGCCGGGGGAGTTGGCGTCGCGGTAGGTGCGCATGTCGAGCACGAACACGTCGAGCAGCGGACCGTACCGCATCACGCGGTACATGCGGCCCTCGGCGCGGCCGCCGCGCAGGTCGGTGACGGGGAAGTACTCGCCGAAGGCCTGGCGGGCCCGGCCGGCCAGGGTGTCCACGTCCCTGACGGTGTAGCGGGGGTCGTCGATCACCTGCCCCGGGTACCAGTTGTTGCGGACCTCGTGGTCGTCCCACTGGGCGAGGACGGGCACCTGGGCGTTGAAACCGCGCAGGTTGTGATCGAGCAGGTTGTAGCGGAAGTTCCCGCGGAACTCGGCGAGGGTCTCGGCGACCTTCGACTTCTCCTCGGTGGTGACGTTGTGCCAGGTGCTGCCGTCGCGCAGGGGCACGGAGGCCCGGATCGGCCCGTCGGCGTAGATGGTGTCCCCGCTGAAGAGGAAGAAGTCGGGGTTGCGCAGCCGCATTTCGTCGAAGACGCGGTAGCCGCCGAGGCCGGGGTTGATGCCCCAGCCCTGGCCCGCCAGGTCCCCGGACCACAGGAAGCGCACGTCGCGGTTGCGGGAGACGGGGGTGGTGCGGAAGGTTCCGCACACCGGCTCGCCCGTGCGCCGCGGGTCGCCGGGGTCGGCGAGGACGACCCGGTAGTGGATCTGGCGGCCGGGCGGGAGCTCGCGCAGCGTGGTGGTGCCCGTGAAGTCGGTGCCGGGGCCGAGCAGCGGGCCGCGGTGGTGGCGGACGCCGTAGCGAAACGATTCGCTGGGGGAGGTCTCCACGTACATCCGCGCGGGCCGGTCCGCGCGGGTCCAGATGGTGGCGGAGTGGGCGGTGATCTCACCGGACTGGACGCCCCACGGCGCGCCGGGGCGGCCGGAGCGGGTGAAGGCCGGGGCGGCGACGGCCGGACCGGTGGCGGCCCGCGCGGGTGAGGTGAAGGCGCTGGACAGGGCGAGGCCCAGCGGAACGGCGAGGGAACCGCCCAGCATGGAGCGTCGGGTGTGCGGCATCGGTGCCATCGGTGCGTCTCCGGAGGCCGGCGGGGGTGGGTCGGACAAGTGTGCCGCCGCACACCGGCCCGCCCGCGTCGGCCACGCGAACCTCGGATGAACGCGAGCGGACGGGGACGCGGACGGGGACGGGGACGGAGTCTTGAGCCGGGGTCGGAGCGCTGAGCCGGGGTCAGGGCGTGGTCGCCCCCGGGGAGTTGTCCCGACGGGCCGTGTCCAGGATCACCCGGGACACGAGCGCCGGGTCGTCGTTCATCG
This sequence comes from Streptomyces sp. NPDC051183, assembly GCF_040682455.1. NCBI lineage: Bacteria > Bacillati > Actinomycetota > Actinomycetes > Kitasatosporales > Streptomycetaceae > Streptomyces > Streptomyces sp. NPDC051183. The sequence goes on along the minus strand of NZ_JBFBBA010000031.1, from coordinate 44,696 downwards.
GCACGTGGCCGCACCCCGGAAGCCGTACCAGCCGCGCGCCGGGAATCACGTGCTTGGCCCGGACGCCCTGGCGGCGCAGGAGCAGCCGGTCGCGGGCGCCCCAGGCGATGGTCACGGGCAGCCCGGGCACGTCGGCGGTGAACCGTACGGAGCCGCCCGCGGCCAGGGTGTCCTCGAAGCCGGTGGCGTCGCGCAGGGCGAGGGTCTCGGCGACCACGGCCTCGGGGGAGCGGCGGGCCGGGCGGGCGTAGATGGTGCCGGTGAGCGCGGCCCGGCCGGCGGCGCTGCGCGAAAGCCGCTCCAGGGCGGGCCGGGGGAGCGCCCGGGACCCGGCGCGCATCGCGCGCAGGGCGGTGAAGGCGTAGCGGCGCTCGCCCTCGGTCCAGAACCCGGCGGGGGAGAGTGCGGTGACCGAGCGGACGAGGTTGCTCCGGCCCATCTCGAGCGCCAGGAGCCCGCCGAGGGAGTTGCCCGCGACGTGCGGACGCTCGACGCCGAGGGCCGCGCAGAGCGCGCCGAGGGCGGGGGCGACGGTGTCGAGCCCGTACGGGACCCCGTGCGGCAGCGGCTCCGAGAGGCCGAAGCCGGGCAGGTCGACGGCGATCACGTCGTGCTCGGCGGCCAGGATGTCGGTCACCGGGTGCCAGGCCTGGAGGTGGTGGCCTATGCCGTGCAGCAGGAGGAGCGGTTCGCCCGCGCCCTTGCGCTCGTACGCGGCGGTGGCGGTGCGGGGGCCGAGCGGCGAATCGATCGTGAAGGAGACCGTGGCGGTCATGCTGCTCCTCGTCGGTGGCGCTTGCGAGACAGGGTGTCAGTAGCTCTGACGCCATGCCTACCGCTCGGTAGCCGTCCGCTACAACCCCTTCGGGGGCCGACTGGCGGGAGATCGCGAACATCCCGTGAACGGCTTGATACATATGCCCGATCTGCCCGGCAAAGGGATGAGCATTGGTCTTGACCAAGGGGGTGCGTAGTCCTATCGTCACCAGGGATAGTGCAGGAACCTTTAATAAACAAAGGCGCGGAACTGCCGCTGGAACACGGCGATTGCAGCGATTGCAGGAGGAGTCAGGGTGGGGACCACGCAGCTCGAAACGGTGCCGGAACCGAAGTACTGGCACCTGAAGACCGTCCTCAGCGAGGCGCTCGACCAGGATTTCGCCGTGGGCGAGGTGCTGCCGAACGAGCGTGAGCTCGCCGCACGCTTCGGTGTCGCCCGCGCGACCCTGCGCCAGGCGCTGGAGCAGCTGGAGCTCGAAGGCCGCCTGCAGCGCCGGCGCGGCGTGGGCACCACCGTCGCCCCGCCGCGGGTGGGCGTGGACGTCGGCAGCGCGCAGCACAGCTGGCCCGGCGAGGACACCGACGGCTGGGAGCCCGTGGACGCGGCCGAGGCCGTGCCGTCCGCCGCCGCCCGGCGGCTCCTCGGCACCGCTGCCGACCAGCCCGTGCACGTCGTCCGCCGGACCCGCGTGACGCAGGGCCAGCCCGTCGCCGCCGAGCTGCTGTACGTGCCGGCCGCCTCCGTGCCGGGGCTCTCCGCCATCGACGCCCCGGCGGGACCCGCGCGCGCCCGCGCCGTCCTGCGGGAGCTGCAGCGGCTCGCCCTCGACGGGCAGGACCGCTCGGTGGAGCTCGGCTCGGCCCGCGCTGACGACGCGAAGGAGCTGGACCGCCTGCCCGGCGCCCCGGTCCTCCTCGTCACCACCCGCTACTTCACGGCCACTGGCACCGCCGCCGTCTCGGTGGCCACGTACCGCGCGGACACCTGCCGCCTGACCTTCGGAGACTCCGGCGACGTCCAGATCACCCACGACGACCGCGTGGCCTCCTGACCCACCCGCACCGCGGGGCCCGTCGAGCCCCGCGCGCCCGGCCCTTTGCACCGCACCGCAGCCGCCCGCACCTCCCCGGGCGGCTGCGCCTTGCCCGCCCGCGACCCCCACCACCCCGCCGGGGCGTCCCGCCGGGGCGCGCCGCCGGGTGTGCCAACCCGCCGCCCCACCCCCGCGCCTCGGCCCGGGGTCCCCCGCGCCCTGGTGCCCCGCCTCCGCGCCCCGGGCCCGGGTCCCCCCCCGCCTGGTACCCCGCCTTCGCGCCTCGGCCCGGGTGCCCCGGTGTCCGGCGCCCTGCCTTCGCGCCTCGGCCCGGGTGCCCCCGCTCTGTGCCCCGACCCGCCCCAGGTGCCCCGCCCCGAGCCCCGGCCCCCCATGCCCCCGCCCGGTGCCCCGCCTCCGCGCCTCGGCCCGGGTGCCCCCGCACTCGAGCTCCGGCCCGGGTGCCCCCGGACCCGAGCTCCGGCCCGGGTGCCCCCGCACTCGAGCTCCGGCCCGGGTGCCCCCGCACTCGAGCTCCGGCCCGGTGCCCCCGGACCCGAGCCCCGGCTCCGGGGGTACGCCCACCGTCGCCCCGCGCTGTCGGGCTCGGTCTTCGGGACGTCACATGACCGCCTCCGGGCAAGTCCTTCGGCCGCCCCGAGACGCGCTGTGCGCCCGCACTGACTGTTCCGGCCCTGCTCGGAGTCGCCCCGTGCTGCCGAGCCCGGTTCGTGGGCGGTCACCAGGTACGCCGCCGGGCAAGTCCCCAGGTGCCCCCGGGTTGCGCCGCGCGCCCGCATCGAGGGTCCCGGCCCGCCGGGAGTCGTCTCGCGCTGCCGGGCGCGGGCTGGGGCGGTCGTCGAGTTCGCCTCCGGGTAGGTCCTTCGGTCGTGCCGGGATGCGCCGCGTGCCCGCACCGACTGTTCCGGCCCTGCTCGGAGTCGCCCCGTGCTGCCGAGCCCGGTTCGTGGGCGGTCACCAGGTACGCCGCAGGGCAAGTCCCTAGGGTGCCCCGGGATGCGCCGCGCGCCCGCACCGAGGGACCGGCCCCGGCCGGGAGTCGCCTCGTGCTGCCGGGCGGCCCGGTCTTGGGGCGGTCACCGATTCCGCCTCCGGGCAGGCCCTTCGGCCGTGCCGTGATGCGCCGCGTGCCTGTACCGAGGGTCCTGGCCCGCGGGGAGTCGCCTCGCGTTGCCGGGCCCGGTCTCCGGGTGGCCACATGACCGCCTCCGGGTAGGCCCTTCGGCCGTGCCGGTACGGGCTGCGCGCCTGCACCGACCATTCCGGCTCTGCTCGGAGTCGCCTCGCGCCGTCGGCCCGGTCCTCGGACCGTCACCGCGTACGCCGCCAGGCAGCCCTGCGGGGCTCCCGAGACGGGCCGCGCGCCCGCAGCGAGGAACCCGGCCCGGCGGGAGTCGTCTCGCGCTGCCGGGCCCGGCCCCGTCCTCGGGCGGTCACCGCGTACGCGGCCCGGCCTGTCCTGCGGGGCGCCGAGACGGGCCGCGCGCCGGCGCCGAGGATTCCGACCCCGCTCCGGAGTCGCCCCGCGGGCTACCGGCCTCCCCAGGCGGAGGGCCGGTTCCTGGGCGCAGCCCTCGGCGTGCCGGGGCGGTGATCCGCGCGGCTGCCCCAGCTCCTCCGCGTTGCCGAACACCAGCCACGGGCGGGAGCCGCGAACGCCACCGGGGCTCCTGGGCACGGCCCTCGGGCGCGCCGGGACGGTCGGTGTTCCGAGCGGCGCCCGCATCGCGCCCGGTACGGGCTGGGTTGACGCGATCCGGAGGAGGCGAACTAGCGGCGGCGGGTCGTGACCGTTTTTTCCACCGCGAACAGTTCTTCTTCCACGTGGTCCAGCGCGAGCCGTAGCGCTCCCGTCGCCACCGCGGCCTCGCCGAGCAGGGACAGGGCGACCCGCGGCGGGCGCAGGCAGTAGCGTTCCAGCTCCCGTCGGAGGGGCTCCAGTACGCCGTCCAGGCCGGCCGCCCAGCCGCCGACCACCACCAGTTCCGGATCCATGGCCAGTACCAGCGCCGCCACGTCGTGCACCAGCCGCTGTACGAACCGCTGCATCGCGGCAACCGCGCGCTCGTCGCCCCGCTTCGCCATCGCGAAAACCTCGGCGACGGCCTGCTCGTCCAACGGGTGCAACGGCTCGCCGGTGGTCGACAGCAGTTTCTCGGGCGTCACCTCTCGCCCCAGCAGGTGAAGCGCGCCGATCTCACCGGCCGCTCCGCCGAAGCCGCGGTGCAGCCGGCCGCCGATCAGGGAGCCCGCGCCGGGGCTGAGCCCGGCCATGACGAACACCATGTCGTCGGAGTCCTGCGCGGCCCCCTTCCAGTGCTCGGCGACCGCCGCCGCGTTGGCGTCGTTCTCCACCTGCACCGGGCAGCGGAAGGAGCGCCGCAGCCGTTCCCCGAGGGGCAGTCCGGTCCAGCCGGGCAGGGCCGTGCCGAGCCGCACCGTTCCGTCGGCCTCGACGATCCCGGGGCTGCCCACGCCGACGGCACGCAGTGAGTCCCGCGGCACCCCGGCCCTGCGCAGCAGGTCGGCGACGGCTGTCCGGACGCGCTCCAGCCGCTCGTCGGCGGAGGCCGTCTCGGCCACTTCCTTGGTGCCGGCGCCGATCACCCGTCCGTCCAGCCCGGACAGCAGTACGGCGATCCGGTGGGAGCCGATCTCCACGCCGAGCAGGTGTCCCGCCTCGGCCCGGAAGCGGAACCGCCGCGCAGGACGCCCTTGGCGCCGCGTGCCCTCCTCGGCTTCGGCCTCGACGACGAGACCGGTCCCGATCAACCCCTCCACGACGCCCTCGACGGTCGGGCGGGAGAGTCCGGTGAGCCGGGTGAGGTCGGTGAGGGTCGGCGATCGGGCTCCGCGCAGTGCCCGGAGCACCACGGCCGAATTGATCCGCCGGAGCAGGGAGGGGTCCCCGCCGGTCAGCTGCCCCAACGTGTGTCCTCCCAGCTAGCGAGCCTGTCAGCCGGATCGTACTGCGGACCCGGTCCGGCGGCGAGAACCAGCCCCCCATTGGCCGGAACCAGCCCTTCCGCTCGGTCCTCCGCAGGCGCGCGGCCGGCCTCGGTGGGGCGGATGGCCGAGAAGGGCCCACGCCGTGCCCGCTCAGGCCGGGGCCACGAAACCCGACTCGTACGCGGTGATCACGGCCTGGGTCCGGTCCCGCGCCCCCAGCTTCGCCAGGATCGCGCTCACATGCGACTTCACGGTCTCCGTGCCGACGATCAGCTCACGGGCGATCTCCACATTGGTCAGCCCCCGAGACATCAGCCGCAGCACCGATTCCTCCCGCTCGGTCAGCGCTGCCCGCTCCAGCACCGCCCGCGCCTGCCGGTTCCCGTACTCCGCCGCCAGGGCCCGCACCGCGGAGGGGAACAGTAGGGTCTCCCCCTCCGCCACCAGCCGTACCGCGTGCACGATCTCCGACGGCCGGGCCCGCTTCAGCAGGAACCCGTCCGCCCCGGCCCGCAACGCCTGATAGACGTACTCGTCGTTCTCGAAAGTGGTGACCACGAGGATCTTCGGCGGGGAGTCCACGGACCGCAGGACGGCTCGTGTCGCCTCGATCCCGTCAAGCAGCGGCATCCGTACGTCCATGGCCACGACATCCGGCCGTAGTTGCCGCACGAGCGGAACCACGGCGGCGCCGTCGGCGGCCTCCCCCACCACCTCGATATCGGGCTGGGAGTCCAAAACGGCGCGCAGACCCGCGCGCACCAGGGGTTCGTCATCGACGAGCAGTACGGTAACCGGCATCCGGTCAGCGTATGTGCTCCAGCGGAAGCCTCGCGTACACCCTCCAACTGCCCTTGTGCGGACCCGTCTCGGCCCGGCCGCCCAGCAGCGCGGCCCGCTCGCGCATTCCGCGCAGTCCGCTTCCGCTGCCGCCCATGACGGTCGGCCGCTCCGGCAGCGGATTCGTCACCTCCAGGTCGAGGCGGTCGACGGCCACCCCGATCCGAACCCGGACCGGTACGGGACCGCAGTGCCGCAGCACGTTGGTGAGCGCCTCCTGCAGGATCCGGTACCCCTCCCGGGTGACGGGCCCCGGCAACGTCTCCAGCGGACCGGTCAGTTCCGCGTCCACCGCCGCCCCGGAGGCGCGGGCCGACTCGAACAGCCGGTCCGCCTCGACGAGCGTCGGCCGCTGCGATGGCGTTGCCGTCGACTCCCGCAGCACCAGCAGCACCCGCTCCAGATCCTCCAGCGCGGCGCGGCCCGTCTCCTCGATCGCGCTGAGCGCCCGGTCCGTGAACTCGGGGTCGCCCGCCGCCCGGGCCGCCCCCGCCTGGACGACCGCCACGGTCAGCGCGTGTCCGATGGAGTCGTGCAGTTCCCGCGCGATCCGGGTCCGCTCCAACAACTGCTCGGTGCGCACTTCCAAGGCGCTGAGCCGCTCGGCCGCGGAAGGCCCGAGCAGCTTGCACGCGATCGCGGTGATGAGCTCGCCCAGCAGGACCACGCTGACCCACAGCAGTATCAGCGGCACCGGTGTGAGCAGCACCGCGGCCCAGAACGGCGGAGTGAAGGGCAGCAGGGCGTCCCCGCCCAGCGGCTGCCCCAGGGCGGTCTGGACGAGCTCGACGGTCAGCACCGGCGGCCACACGGTCGCGATCATTGCGACCATCGCGACGACCATCCGTATCTCCAGCCACAGCAGCGTCCGCCAGCGGTCGCTCCAGCCCGAGGACGGGACCGTGCTGATGCTGCCGGCGGCCGAGCCGCGTTCGTACGGAGTGAGGAGGAACTGGGCCTGGAGCCCCTCCGCCTGCCGTACCCAGGGCAGCAGCCCGAACGGTACGACGATCAACAGCGGCATCCAAGGGGCTTCGGGTTCTATGAACATCCATATGGCCAGCAGCAGGATGGGCACGCACAGGTGCAACCAGCGTGAATAGGTCACTGGTTGAAGCGGAGCACGGAGCAGTCGGTACATGTACCCATCGTGACAGTCCGCAGCTCACGGGCGTCTCCCCCACGTGGGGGAGACGAGACCCTCGCATGGGGGAGGAAGGGGGGTGGGGCGGGCGGCGAATCTTGAGACATGAACAGCATCGAGATCCGAGAACTGACCAAGGAATACGGCAGCACCCGGGCCGTGGACCACCTCACCTTCGACGTCCTGCCCGGGCGGGTCACAGGTTTCCTGGGGCCCAACGGAGCAGGGAAGTCCACCACGATGCGCCTCCTGCTGGGGCTGGACCGGATCACCTCCGGGACGGCCACCATCGGGGGCCGGCGGTTCACCGACTTCCCGGACCCGCTGCGCCGCGTCGGCGCACTGCTGGACGCCCAGGCGGCCCATGGCGGGCGGACCGCCCGGGACCACCTGCGCTTCCTCGCCGCCGGCAACCGCATTCCGGCGAGCCGGGTGGAGGAAGTACTGGAGCAGGCCGGGCTCGTGTCGGCCGCCAAGCGGCGGGTCAAGACCTTCTCACTCGGCATGCGTCAGCGCCTGGGCATAGCGGCCGCCCTGCTGGGCGACCCCGGGGTGCTACTGCTGGACGAGCCGACCAACGGCCTCGACCCCGAGGGCATCATCTGGATCCGCGAGCTGATGCGGAACCTCGCCGCCGAGGGACGCACGGTCCTCGTCTCCAGCCACCTGATGTCGGAGACGGCCACGCTGGCCGATCACCTCGTCGTACTCGGGCGGGGCCGACTGTTGGCCGACACCTCGATGGAGGAGTTCATCGACGCCCGCAGCACCCCGCGGGTGCGGCTGCGCACCTCGGATCCCGTCCGGCTGCGGGCAGCACTGGCCCGGGACGGCTTCGACCTGGCCGACACCGGCGACGGGCGCTGGACCGTGGACGGCATACAGGCCGAGCAGCTCGGCGTCATCGCCGCCCGGGAAGGCGTTCCGATGATGGAACTGGCCGACGAGCGCGCCTCGCTGGAGCAGGCCTACCTCGACCTCACCGCCGACCACGCCCAGTTCGCCGCAACCCACTGACCTTCGCCCCACCTGCAAGGAGGCTTCACCATGAGCGCCGCTCTGCCCACCGTCCCCGTCCTGCACTCGGAATGGATCAAGATACGGTCCCTCCGCGGTACCTTCGGGGCGCTGATAGCCCTCTTCGCCGCCACCGTCGGGATCCAGGTGTTGACGGCCGCGGCGATAGGCACGGCCGAGGCCGGCAGCATGGGTGACGATCCGCTCCTCGCGGCCTTCTACGGAACCGTCTTCGGACAGATCGCTGCCTTCTCCTTCGGAGCGAGCGCCGTTGCCTCCGAGTTCCACAATGGCGCCCTGCGCACCTCACTGGCCGCGGTGCCGAACCGCACCCGCCTCTACCTGTCGAAGATCGCGATGGTGGGCGGACTGGCCTTCCTGGTCGGCCAGGCCACCGGGTTCGTCACCTTCGTGGCGGGCCAGGCGTTCATGGGCCAGTACGCCCTCGGGCTGGGCGACCCGGGCAGCCTCCGCGCCATCTTCGGCAGCGGGGTCTACCTCATGCTGATGGCTCTGTTGGCTGCGGGTCTGACGGCGGTTGTGCGCAATACGTCGGTCGTCCTGTGCCTGCTCATACCTCTGGTGCTGGTGATCCCGTTCGTCATCGGCGCGGCCGTCGAGGGTGTGGCCGAGTACCTGCCGGACCGTGCCGGGCAGATGGTGATGAGGGCGGAGTCGGAGGGCGTCCTCGGCCCGTGGAGCGGCTTGGGGGTGCTGGCGCTGTGGGCGGCGGTCGCGCTGGTCGGCGGCTGGCTGGCGGTGCGCCGGCGGGACGCGTGACGCCGGACCAGTTGTCAGTGCTCCGCGTGATACTGACGGTATGACCACGGCAGAGCATCTCGACACGATCGACCGGCTGCGGACACGAGCTTTCCCCGAGGTCCCGGGCAGGTCCGAAGTGGGTACCAGCGGCCCGGGATACCACCTCGCGGAACTGGGCGGGAGCCGTTGGTACGGGGACGAGGACGCGGCCGGCCGGGTGGCTCAGGAGGAGCAGGTCGCAGCCGAGTGCGAGGCCCTGGCCCAGCGGCTGGCGGAGCGCTGGGGCGAGCCCGATGTGTTCACCCTGGCGAGCCTGAGGCTGCGGGGGGACGGGGAGGAGGTGGCGCAGCCGTGGCGGGAGATCGGCGACACCACCGACTGCCTGAGCCTCTGGCGGGCCGGGGACCGGTGGGTCGCGCTCTACGAGTCCCGCTGGGGGGCCGATCACTCGCCGCAGCTGATGGCCGCGGTCACCGTGATCGACCCGCCGTAGGGCTGTGGCCGGGAAGGTTGGCCGTACCGGGCGCCGCGACGCGGCGGACCTTCCCGGTCACAGCCCTAGGGGGTTCCGGGGGAGGGCTGTTCGGCCGGGGGGTCGGCGGCCGCGCGGAGGCGGGCGTACTCCTGGGCCATTGACTCCGCGGTCCAGTGGGCGTTGAGGCCGCTGGGGTTGGGGAGGGCCCAGATGCGGGTGGAGCCGATGGTCCGGTCCTGGGGGCCGATCCGGGCCTTTCGCTCGCCGAACGCGGTCCGGTAGGCGGTCACTCCGACCACGGCCAGCCACTGGGGCTCCAACTGCTCCACCTTGGCCGTCAGGATGCGGCCTCCCTCGCGGAACTCCTCGGCACTCAGCTCGTCGGCGCGGGCCGTGGCGCGGGCGACCACGTTGGTGATGCCGAGGCGGTAGGTGAGCAGCTCGTCCTGCTCGGCGGGGGCCAGTCGGCGCGGAGTGAAGCCGGACAGGTGCAGGACGGGCCAGAAGCGGTTGCCGGGGCGGGCGAAATGGTGGCCCGTCGCGGCGGAGAGGAGACCGGGGTTGATTCCGCAGAAGAGCACACGCAGACCGCCCGCGACCACGTCCGGGAGGACGCGGTCACGGGCGGCGTTCAGCTCGTCGGGGGTCAGAGGATCGACCCCGGCGTGTACCCGGCAGCCTCCGGGTGCTGCTTGGCGATCGCCTCGATGCGGGAGACCACCGCCGCCACCTGGTCGCTCGCGGCGCCGGTGAAGGACAGCTTGTCGGCCATCAGCGCGTCGAGCTGGGCCCGGTCCAGCGGCATCCGCTCGTCGGCGGCCAGCTTGTCCAGCAGCTCGTTGCGCTCGGCGCCCTGCTCGCGCATGGCGAGCGCGGAGGCCACCGCGTGCTCCTTGATGACCTCGTGGGCGGTCTCGCGGCCCACTCCGGCGCGCACCGCGCCCATCAGGACCTTGGTGGTCGCCAGGAAGGGCAGGTAGCGGTCCAGCTCGCGGGCCACGACGGCCGGGAAGGCGCCGAACTCGTCGAGGACCGTCAGGAAGGTCTCCAGCAGGCCGTCGAGGGCGAAGAACGCGTCGGGCAGGGCCACCCGGCGGACCACGGAGCAGGAGACGTCGCCCTCGTTCCACTGGTCGCCGGCCAGCTCGCCGGTCATCGAGGCGTAACCGCGCAGGATGACCATGAGGCCGTTCACGCGCTCGCAGGACCGGGTGTTCATCTTGTGCGGCATCGCGGAGGAGCCGACCTGGCCGGGCTTGAAGCCCTCGGTGACCAGCTCGTGGCCGGCCATCAGGCGGATCGTCTTGGCGATCGAGGACGGAGCGGCGGCCAGCTGCACGAGGGCGGTGACCACGTCGTAGTCGAGCGAGCGCGGGTAGACCTGGCCGACCGAGGTGAAGGCCTCGGCGAAGCCGAGGTGGGCGGCGATGCGCTGCTCCAGGTCGGCGAGCTTGGCGGAGTCGCCGCCGAGCAGGTCGAGCATGTCCTGGGCGGTGCCGACCGGGCCCTTGATCCCGCGCAGCGGGTAGCGGCCCAGCAGGTCCTCCAGGCGGCCGTACGCGACCAGCAGCTCATCGGCCGCGGTGGCGAAGCGCTTGCCCAGGGTGGTCGCCTGCGCGGCGACGTTGTGGGAGCGGCCGGCCATGACCAGCTCGGCGTGCTCGCCGGCCAGCTTGCCGAGGCGGGCGAGGACGGCGACCGTACGGTCCCGGACCAGTTCCAGCGACAGCCGGATCTGGAGCTGCTCGACGTTCTCGGTCAGGTCGCGGGAGGTCATGCCCTTGTGGACGTGCTCGTGGCCGGCGAGGTCGTTGAACTCCTCGATCCGGGCCTTCACATCGTGCCGGGTGACCTTCTCGCGCTCGGCGATGGAGGCGAGGTCGACGGTTTCGAGGACGCGCTCGTAGTCGGCGAGAGCCTCGTCGGGGACCTCGATACCGAGGTCCTTCTGGGCGCGCAGGACGGCGAGCCACAGCCGCCGCTCCAGCGTCACCTTGTACTCGGGGGACCACAGGACGGCGAGCTCCGCAGAGGCGTAGCGGCCGGCCAGGACATTGGGGATGCGGGGCTTGGCTGTCACGTGTAGGGATTCTACTTGGGCTCCCGCTGTGTGTTTACGCAGGTAGGGACCCCGCCCCGGATTGTGCCTTGCTACGAGAGCGGGTCGCCCGCAGAAGCCTCGTACGGCAGCAGCTCCGGGCGCTTGGCCGGGCGGCCGTCACCGGAGGAGCGGCCCGTGAGGCGGCGGCCGACCCAGGGGAGCAGGTGCTGTCGCGCGAAGCTGAGGTCCTGGCCGCGGCGGGCGGCCCAGCCCGGGGGGACCGCGGGCGGGAGCTCCACGCGCCAGTCCTCCTCCGGCGGCAGGCCCAGCGTCTGCCAGACGGCCTCCGCGACCCGGCGGTGGCCCTCGGCGGTCAGGTGCAGCCGGTCCACGTCCCACATCCGGGGGTCCCCGAGGACGGCGGGCCCGTACAGGTCCACCACCAGGGCGCCGTGCCGGGCGGCGAGCTCCTCGATGACGGCGAAGAGCTCCTCCATGCGCGGGCGGAAGCGTTCCATCACCGGCCCGTTGCGCCCCGGGGAGCGCATCAGGACCAGCGTCTTGCACGAGGGGGCGAGCAGCCCCACCGCCTCCTCCAGGTGCCCGCGCACCCGGCCCATGTCGACCTTGGGGCGCAGCGCGTCGTTCAGCCCGCCGACCAGGGTCACCACGTCGGCGCCCATCGCGGCTGCCGCCGGGGCCTGGTCCGCGGCGATCTGGCCGATCAGCTTTCCCCGCACGGCGAGGTTCGCGTAGCGGAAGGACGGCTCGCGCGCCGCGAGGCGGGCGGCCAGCAGATCGGCCCAGCCCCGGTAGGAGCCGTCCGGGAGCAGGTCGGACATGCCCTCGGTGAAGGAGTCGCCGACCGCGACGAAACTGGTGTAAGAGGCATTCATCTCCATGGCGGAGCGATGCTACCGCGCGGTACCCCGGCCCCGCAGGGCCGGGGACCACACGTCGGCGGAGATCACTGCGCGGAGGCCGGCTTGCCGAACAGCTCGCGCAGCACGTCCTCCATCGTGACCAGGCCCGTCATGACCCCGTCGGCCCCGAGGACCGCAGCCAGGTGCGTACGGCTGCGCCGCATCGCGGTCAGCACGTCGTCCAGCGGGGTCTCGGCCCGCACCTGGGCGATCGGCCGCAGCGCCGAGACCGGGAAGGGCTCGTCCCGCTCCGCCACGTCCAGGACGTCCTTGACGTGCAGGTAGCCGAGGATCCCGTGCTGCGCGTCGACGACGGGGAAGCGGGAGTACCCGGACTCGGCCGACAGCAGCTCCAGACCGGCGGGCGTGATGCCCTGCCGGGCCGAGACCACCCGGTCCGCGGGCAGCACCACATCGGTGACCGGCCTGCGCCCCAGCTCCAGGGCGTCGTGCAGCCGCTCGCTCGCCCTGTCGTCGATGAGCCCCGCGTCACTGGAGTCCTTCACGATCCGTGCCAGCTCGTCGTCCGTGAACGTCGCCGCGACCTCGTCCTTCACATCCACCCGCAGCAGCCGCAGCAGCGCGTTGGCGAAGGCGTTGATCGCGAAGATCACCGGCCGCAGCGCCCGGGTGAGGGCCACCAGCGGCGGTCCGAGCAGCAGCGCGGTGCGCACCGGCTCGGCCAGCGCCACGTTCTTCGGCAGCATCTCGCCGAAGAGCATGTGCAGGTACGTCGCCAGGGCCAGCGCCACCACGAAGGAGATCACGTGGGTCACGCCGGACGGCACCCCGACCAGGTCGAACAGCGGGGTCAGCAGGTGCGCGATGGCGGGCTCAGCCACCACACCGAGCACCAGGGTGCACAGCGTGATGCCCAGCTGCGCCGCCGCCATCAGCGCGGACACGTGCTCCAGCGCCCACAGGACGGCGCGGGCCCGCCGGTCGCCCTGCTCGGCGTACGGCTCGATCTGGCTGCGCCGGACGGAGATCAGCGCGAACTCCGCGCCGACGAAGAAGGCGTTGACGACCAGGGTCGCCAGGCCGATCAGCAACTGCACCGCGGTCATCGGACCCCCTCCGTACCCTCGTCGGCCACGGGCACGTGCAACAGCACCCGCGCGGCCCGCCGGCCGCTCGCGTCCACGACGTCCAGGCGCCAACCGTCCAGCTCCAGGCTGTCGCCGACGACCGGGATCCGGCCCAGCTCGGTCGCTATCAGACCGGCCAGCGTCTCGTACGGGCCTTCCGGCACGCGCAGCCCGATCCGCTGGAGCTGGTCGGTGCGCGCGGCGCCCTCGGCGGAGTAGAGCCTGCGCCCCGCCTCGTCCTCGCCGGCCGGGGCCAGGTCGGAGGTCTCGTGCGGGTCGTGCTCGTCGCGGACCTCACCGACGACTTCTTCGACGATGTCCTCCAGCGTGGCCACACCGGCCGTGCCGCCGTACTCGTCGATGACCACGGCCATCGTCTGCTTGCCGGACAGCCGGTCCAGCAGCCGGTCCACGGTCAGGGACTCCGGTACGAGGAGCGGCTCGCGCAGCAGTGAGGACACCGGGCGGTGGTGCCGCTCCTCGGCGGGCAGCGCCAGTACGTCCTTGATGTGCACGGTGCCGACGACGGTGTCGAGGTTGCCCCGGTAGACGGGGAAGCGCGACAGGCCGGTGGCCAGCGTCGCGTTCGCCACGTCCTCGGCGGTGGTCTGCACTTCGAGGGCGGTGACCTGGACGCGCGGGGTCATGACGTTCTCGGCGGTGAGGTCGGCGAGGTTCAGGGTCCGCACGAACAGTTCGGCGGTGTCCTTCTCCAGCGCACCGGCCTTCGCGGAGTGCCGGGCCAGCGCCACCAGCTCCTGCGGGGTGCGCGCGGAGGCCAGCTCCTCGGCGGGCTCCATGCCGAACCGCCGCACCATGTGGTTGGCGGTGGTGTTCAGGTGGCCGATCAGCGGGCGGAAGGCCCGGCTGAAGACCCGCTGCATGGTGGCCACGCGCTTGGCGACGGCCAGCGGCGAGGAGATCGCCCAGTTCTTGGGCACCAGTTCGCCGACGACCATCAGGACGACGGTCGACAGGGCGGTGCCCAGGACCAGGGCGGTGGAGGAGGCGGCGCCGGAGGACAGGCCCATGTCCTCGAAGGGGCCCTTGAGCAGGGCGGCGATCGAGGGCTTGGAGATCATGCCGATGACCAGGCCGGTCACGGTGATGCCCAGCTGGGCGCCGGAGAGCTGGAAGGTCAGGCTCCGTACGGCGGCCAGGGCGCTGTCGGCCCCGCGCTCGCCGCGCTCGACGGCCCGCTCCAGCTCGCTGCGCTCGATGGTGGTCAGCGAGAACTCGGCCGCGACGAAGGCCCCGCACGCAAGGCAGAGCAGCAGCGCCACGACGAGGAGGAGCACTTCGGTCATCGGTCGATCACCTCCGTCCCATGATCGGCCAGGAGGAGGGGTGTCGCGCGATGTCGTGGACTGGGAGGCTCGCCCATGGGCGGACGCTCACACCTTTCGTTCGAGTGGTGTTCGTGAGAACCATTGCTCACATGGTAAAGGAAGGGCAAAGGGATCGGATAATTCTTTTGGCCCAACATCCCGGGCCGTGATGGGATCCCCGGCATGACTGATCTTCACATCGGACCCGCCGAGGAATCCGACCTCGCCGCCGTGCTCGACTTCTGGAAGGCCGCGGCCGAGGGCACGAGCATCAGCGACGACCTCGACGGCGTGGGGCGCCTGTACGCCCGTGACCCGCAGGCCCTGCTGCTCGCGCGCCGCGACGGCGAGCTCGTCGGCACGGTCATCGCCGGCTTCGACGGCTGGCGCTGCCACCTGTACCGGCTCGCCGTGCACCCGCAGCACCGCAGGCAGGGGGTCGGATCGGCGCTGCTGGCCGCCGCCGAGGAGCGGTTCGTGGCCCTCGGCGGGCGACGCGCGGACGCCATGGTGCTCGTCCGCAACGAAAACGCGCACGGGGCGTGGAGCGCGGCCGGCTACCACCCCGAGGACCAGTGGACGCGCTGGGTGAAGCCGCTGAACGGGTGATCCCGCCCGGCGGCGGCCGCGCCAGGCGGTCGCGCCAGGCGGTCGCGCCGGGCGGTCGCGCCGGGCGGTCGCGCCGGGCGGTCGCGCCGGGCAGTCGCGCCGGGCAGTCGCGCCGGGCAGTCGCGCCGGGCAGTCGCGCCGGGCAGTCGGCGGTCCGCGGCCGGTGGCCGCGCGCCGCCGACGGCGTCACTCGTGCGCGATGGCCGCCAGTACGTTCATCCGCGCGGCCCGCAGCGCGGGCAGCACGGCCGCCGCCAGCCCGACCACCACCGAGCCGGCCACCACGGCGCCCATCACCGGCCACGGGATCTCCAGCGCGGTCATCCCCTGCAACTCCAGCACCTGCTGCATCGCCAGCCCCCACACCAGCCCGAGCCCGAGCCCCAGCACGGCGCCGAACACCGCGATCACCACCGATTCCAGGTGGATCATCCGGCGCAGTTGCGCCCGCGACAGGCCGACCGCCCGCAGCAACCCGATCTCGCGGGTCCGCTCCACCACCGAAAGGGCCAAGGTGTTCACCACCCCCAGCACCGCGATGATGATCGCCAGCGCCAGCAGTCCGTACACCAGCATCAGCATCACCGAGATCTGGCCCCGGATCAGCTCCTTGTAATCGGCCTGGTTGCGCACCTGCACCTGCGGATAGCCCGCCAGAGCCGTCTCCAGTCGTTCGCGCAGCGCCGCCACGTCACCGCCCCGCGCGCCGTTCACGTACACGGCCGCGTCCTGGCCGCCCGGCAGGTACGACTCCAGCGTGCCCATGCCCATGAACAGCCCGCCCTCGGCCCCGGGTGCCTGCGGCGCGTCCATGTCGGTCAGCGCCCCCACCGTCAGCGAAGCCTGCCGGCCGCCCGCGAACAGCACCGGAAGCACCGTCCCGACCCGGATACCGTGTGACACCGCGAAGTCCCGGTCCATCCCGATCCGGTCCGCCCCGAGCGCGGCCGGGGTCGCGCCCTCGGCATACGTCACGTGCGCCACCTCGTCGAGCTCCGGGTCGTAGCCGGCCGCCGAGGTCTCGATCCGGGCGCCGTCCGGAGCCGAGACCCGCAGTGGGGCGAACCTCTGGCGCACCACCAGGCCGCCCTGCGCGGAGCGGCGTACCGCCTGCGTCACCTCGGCGGGGAACGGCATGAAGTTCGCGTTCTGGACCACGTAGTCCGCGCCCAGCGTCCTGTCGATCTGCGCGTCGAAGGACGCCGCCATCGAGGAACTCGCCACCGACAGCCCGCTCACCAGCGCAAGCCCCACCATCAGCGCCGACGCGGTGGCTCCCGTCCGGCGCGGGTTGCGCAGCGCGTTGCGCCGGCTGAGCCGCCCGACCGCGCCGAACACCCGCGGGAACGCACCCCCCAGCACCCGGACCACCGGCCGTACGAGCAGCGGCCCCGCCACCACCATCGCCACCAGCGTCAGTACGACGCCCAGCCCGAGCAGCGCCGAAGCGCTCGCCGTACGGGTGCCGGCCGCGCACCCCGCCAGGGCGGCGATCCCCGCCGCGCCCAGCAGGCCGCCCACGGTGCCCCGTACGGTCAGCGGCTTCCCCTGGCCCGACACCTCGGCGTCCGCCAGCGCCGCCATCGGGGAGACCGCGGCTGCGCGCCGGGCCGGGAGGTACGCCGCCACGAGGGTGACGCCCAGTCCGACGGCGTAGGCCGCCATCGGAGTTCCCCAGCCGATGGCCATCTCGGCCGCGCTCAGGTTCATCCCGGCCAGGCCCATCAGTTCCATCAGGGCCGCCGCCAGCCCGATCCCGGCCGCGAGACCCAGCGTGGAGCCGGTCAGCCCCAGCAGCAGCGCCTCCGTCAGCACCGAACGGCGGACCTGCCTGCGGTCGGCGCCGAGCGCGCGCAGCAGCCCGAGCTCGCGCGTGCGCTGGGCGATCAGCATCGAGAAGGTGTTGACGATGAGGAAGATCCCGACCAGTACCGCCACACCGGCGAAGCCGAGCATCACGTACTTGACGACGGACAGGAACCCGCCGAGCTGCGCGGCGGCGCTCTTCGCCTGCTCGGCCGCCGTCCGCAGCTCGTAGCCCGGGCCGAGGGCGGCCGCGATCCGCGCCTTCAGCTCCGCGTCCGGGACCCCGGGGGCCGCGTCCACCGCGATGGCCGATGCGCGGTCGGCTCCGCCGAGCAGCTGCCGCTGGGCGGCGGAGGTCTCCAGGAAGACGAGGGCCGCGCCCGGGTTGGTGGTGGTGAAGGTCGCGATGCCGGTGACCCGGACCCGGAAGGAACCGGGCGGGGCGAGGACGGTGAGGGTGTCCCCGATACGCACCTTGCGCTTGTCCGCGGTGTCCCGGTCGAGCAGGGCCTCGCCCGGACCGGCCGGCTCGCGGCCGCTGGTCAGCTTCACGGGGGTGCGCGGGGTGACGTACCAGTTGGCGGCGATCGTCGGCCCGCCGGTGGTCGGGCCCACCGGCTCGTTCGCCGAGTCCACGACCGTGACGTTCTCGACGGTGGCGTCGACGTGGACGCCCGCGACGCCGGGGACGGCCCCGACCCGGTCCGCGAGGTCGGCGGGGACGGTGGGCACGACGCCCGAGGGGAGGGTCTCGGCGAAGTCCTCCGCCGGACCGACCGTCA
The DNA here is from genome assembly GCF_040682455.1 of Streptomyces sp. NPDC051183. Classification (NCBI taxonomy): domain Bacteria; kingdom Bacillati; phylum Actinomycetota; class Actinomycetes; order Kitasatosporales; family Streptomycetaceae; genus Streptomyces; species Streptomyces sp. NPDC051183. The sequence continues at coordinate 27,097 of NZ_JBFBBA010000031.1, read as the reverse complement.
CATCGGCGGAGGTGGAGGCGAAGAGGCGGTCGAAGGTCCGGGTGACCGTGTCCGAGAAGATCAGGCTGCCGGAGACGAACGCCACCGACAGCAGGACCGCGAGCGCGGACAGCAGCAGGCGGCCCTTGTGGGCGAGGAAGCTGCGCAGGCTGGCCCGGAGCACGGCCTCAGCCCTCGGGGGTGTCGGCGGCGGGCGCGTCGGCCGGGGGCGTGCCGTCCGGGGCGAGGCCGGCCGCGGGCAGACCGCTTGTGGTCAGGCCGGTCGCGGGGAGAGCAGTTGCGGGCAGACCGGCGCCGGGGGAGGAGAAGCGGCGCATCCGTTCCAGCACGGCCTCCGCCGTGGGGTCCGGCATCCGGTCGACGATCCGGCCGTCGGCGAGGAAGAGCACCAGGTCCGCATGGCCGGCGGCGCCGGGGTCGTGGGTCACCATCACCACGGTCTGGCCCAGCGAGTCCACCGCCGTGCGCAGGAAGCCGAGCACTTCGGCCCCGGAACGGGAGTCCAGGTTGCCGGTGGGCTCGTCCGCGAAGATCAGCTCGGGCCGGGAGGCGAGGGCGCGGGCGCAGGCCACGCGCTGCTGCTGGCCGCCCGAGAGCTGGCTGGGGCGGTGGTGGAGGCGGTCGCGCAGGCCCAGGGTGTCGATGACGCGGTCCAGCCACTCCTGGTCGGGGCGCCGGCCGGCTATGTCCATCGGCAGCGTGATGTTCTCGGCGGCGGTCAGGGTCGGCAGGAGGTTGAACGACTGGAACACGAAGCCGACCCGGTCGCGCCGCAGCCGGGTCAGCCGGCGGTCGGGCAGGCCGGTGATCTCGGTGTCCCCGAGCCAGACCTGCCCGGCGGACACGGTGTCCAGCCCGGCCAGACAGTGCATCAGCGTGGACTTGCCGGAACCGGAGGGCCCCATCACCGCCGTGAACCGGCCGCGGGCGATGTCCACGTCGACCGCGTCCAGCGCCAGTACGCAGGTCTCCCCACTGCCGTACGCCTTGGTGAGGGCGCGGGCACGGGCCGCGGTCGGAGCCGGCGCCTCGGTCTCCACGGGCTGGGTACGGGCCACTTGCTCTCCCCGGGGTTGGACGATCGCCTTGTCGGGGGCGAGAGTAGGCCTGGAACCGCGGCTTCGGAATGGGCTACGCGGGGGAGCGCCGGGCCGATCCGATGACGCAGTACGAGGTCGGCAGCGCCGGCCCGCGCGCAGGCAGCCGGAACCGGCGCCGGGAGACGATCCGGAATCCGGCGGCCTCGATCGCGGCGACGGGGTCGCGGGACGTGTGGCACCCGCCGAACAGGTGGGGCCAGACGGTACGGTCCAACCCCCGCTGGACGGCGGCCATGCCGCGGCCGGGCGCCGCTCCGTGCTCGAAGAACCGCAGCTCGGCGTCGGGGCGGAGCACGCGGTGCAGCTCCGCGAGGGAGCGCCGCAGGTCCCGTACGGTGCACAGCACGAGGCAGGCGACGGCGGCGTCGAAGGCCTCGCTCTTGACCGGCAGGGCCTCGGCGGCGCCGGGCACGACGTCCACGGGGACCTCCGCTCGCAGGGCCGCATCGACCGCGAGCCGGCGCAGGGTGCGCTCGGGCTCCACGGCGACGACCTCGGAGACGGCGCGCGGGTAGTGCGCGAAGTTGAGGCCGTTGCCGGCGCCGATCTCGATGACGCGGCCGCTCACTCCCTGCAGGAGCTCCCGGCGCAGCACGGCGATGCCGCCCCGGGTGTCGGCCTGGACGCTGGCGCGGGCGTAGAAGCGGGCGAAGAGCGGATGGTGGACTGGGTCAGCGGACGGCGGGCCGGATGCGGGTTTGCTCTGCTTCGGCATGACGTACCTCCGGGGCGGACGGACGCGTAACGTCAGTCTCCCCCGGATCGCGGACCCCATCCCCCGTCGCTACGCCGGCCAGGCCGCCAGGAACGACTCCGCCGACCAGGTGCCCGAGAGCGTCGGGTCCAGCCAGCCGGGGCAGGCGCGGCGGAAGGCCTGCGGGTCCAGGCCGCCCGAGCCCTGCGGCACCGCGCCCAGGAGGGGGAGTCCCGAGACCGCGGGAAGGTCGGCCAGGTTGCAGCGGGCGGCCAGGTCGGGCTGTTCCGGCCAACTGCCGATGACCACGCCGAGGCCGGTCAGGCCCCGGGCGCGCAGGGCCTCGGCGGTGAGGGCCGTCGAGTTGAGCGTGCCCAGGCCCGCCGGCGCGACGACCAGTGTCGGCGCGCCGAGCAGCCGGGCCGCGTCGGCCAGGGTGTTCCCGTCGGCGTCGAAGCGCACCAGGAGTCCGCCCGCGCCCTCCACCAGCACCAGGTCGTGATCGGCGGACAGCCGCTCGGCCGCCTGCGCGATCTCGGCCGGGGACAGCGTGGCCAGACCCGCGCGGCGGGCCGCCGTGTCCGGGGCCAACGGCTCGGGGTAGCGGGCCAGTTCCACCGCCGTCATGGCCGGCCCGGCCAGCCGGACGGCTTCCGCCGCGTCACCCGGCTCGTCCGGCGTCACGCCCGTCTGGGCGGGCTTGAGGACCGCCACCGAGCGGCCGGCGGCCAGTGCGGCCGCCGCGACGGCCGAGGTGACCACCGTTTTGCCGATTTCCGTACCGGTCCCCGAGACCATCACCACGGTCATGTCAGCCCTCCCGTGCCGCGGCGGTGACCGCGCGGCAGATGCGCGCCACGTCGGCGTCGCCCGTGACGAACGGGGGCATGGTGTAGATCAGGTCCCGGAACGGGCGCAGCCAGACGCCTTCCGCGACGGCCGCCCGGGTCGCGCGCGCCATGTCGACGGGGCGGTCGAGCTGGACCACGCCGATGGCACCGAGGACCCGGACCTCCTTGACCCCCGGAAGCGCGGCGGCCGGGGCGAGGCCTTCGCGCAGGCCCGCCTCGATCCGCTTGACCTCGCGGGCCCAGTCCTGGTTCAGGAGCAGGTCGATCGAGGCCAGCGCCACCGCCGTCGCGAGCGGGTTGCCCATGAAGGTGGGTCCGTGCGCCAGTACCGGCACCTCGCCCTGCGAGATGCCGACGGCCACCCGCTCCGTGCAGAGCGTCGCCGCCAGCGAGAGGTAGCCGCCGGTCAGCGCCTTGCCCACGCAGATCACGTCCGGGGTGATCCCGGCGTGGTCGGCCGCGAACAGCGCGCCCGTGCGGCCGAACCCGGTCGCGATCTCGTCCAGGATCAGGAGGACCCCGTACTCGTCGCACAGCTCGCGCAGCACCCGCAGGTAGCCCGGGTTGTGGAAGCGCATGCCGCCCGCGCCCTGCACCACCGGCTCCACGATCACGGCGGCCAGCTCGTCCGCGTGCGCGGCGATGAGGGACCGCAGGTGGTCGGCGTACGCGGGGTCGACCGGGGTGTCGAAGTCGCCGGGCGGCGCGTCCGCGAACAGCTGCTTGGGCAGGTGGCCCGACCACAGCTCGTGCATCCCGCCCTCGGGGTCGCACACGGCCATCGGCTGCCAGGTGTCACCGTGGTAGCCGCCGCGCCAGGTCATGAGCCGGGTCTTGCCGGTCCGCCCCACCGAGCGCCAGTACTGGAGGCACATCTTCACGGCGACCTCGACGGCCACCGAACCCGAGTCGGAGAGGAAGACGTGGTCCAGCCCGGCCGGGGTGATCTCGACCAGTCGCGCGGCCAGCCGGACGGCGGGCTCGTGGGTGAGCCCGCCGAACATGACGTGCGACATGCGGCCGAGCTGGTCGGTCGCGGCCTCGTTCAGCGCAGGGTGGTTGTAGCCGTGGATCGCCGACCACCAGGAGGACATGCCGTCCACCAGCTCGTCCCGGCCCTGGGCCGGTGCGCCGAGGCGCAGCCGGACGCCCGAGGCGGAGGAGACCAGCAGCGGCCCCTCCCGCCCGGGCATCGGACCGTACGGGTGCCAGACGTGCTGCCGGTCCAGGCCGAGCAGTTCGGCGGCGTCCGGCAGCGCGTCCAGCGGGTCGTGCACGGGGTGCTGGTCAGGCATTGGGCGCGAGATCCGTTCCCGCGCCGCGGCGGCGGACCGCAACCAGGTCCGAGCGCACCTCGCCCGCATCGGCCTGCGCCGGTACGGCCGCCGGCTCCGCGTGCCCGGAGCAGCCGCCGCAGGCCGAGCCGCAGCCGGCCTCGTCGGCGGAGCCCGCGGCACCCGCAGCGGAACCCGAGCCGCACACCGAGGCGCCGCCGCCGTGCGAGCCGCAGCCCCCGCCCGTGGCCGCCGCGGCCGCGGCGTCGGAGCGGTGCGCGGGGAGGGTGGTCGTACCGGCACCCTCCACCTCGAAGCCGGCATCGGCGATCATGTCGAGGTCGGCCTGGCCGGCCTGGCCCTCACTGGTGAGGTAGTCGCCGAGGAAGATCGAGTTGGCGATGTTCAGCGCGAGCGGCTGCATCGAGCGCAGGTGCACCTCGCGGCCGCCGGCGATCCGGACCTCCACGTCGGGGCAGACGAACCGGACCATCGCGAGGATCCGCAGGCAGCGCTGCGGGGTGAGGTTCCACTCCTTGGCGAGCGGGGTGCCCTCGAACGGGATGAGGAAGTTGACCGGCACCGAGTCCGAGTCCAGCTCGCGCAGCGAGTAGACGACGTCGACCAGGTCCTCGTCGCTCTCGCCCATGCCCGCGATCAGGCCCGAGCAGGCCGACAGGCCCGCCGCGTGCGCCTTCTGCACGGTGTCGACGCGGTCCGCGTACGTGTGGGTCTTGGTGATCTGGCCGTACGTCGCCTCGGAGGTGTTGAGGTTGTGGTTGTAGGCATCGGCACCCGCGTCCTTCAGACGCTCCGCCTGCCCGTCCGAGAGCAGGCCGAGGCAGGCACAGACCTCGATGCCCTCGTTCTGCTCCTTGATGGCCTCGATGGTCTTGCCGACCCGGTCCACGTCGCGGTCCGTGGGCCCGCGGCCGCTCGCCACCAGGCACACCCGCTTGGCCCCGCCCGCGACACCGGCGGCCGCGGCCTGGGAGGCCTCCTCGGGCTTCAGCCAGGTGTACTTGAGGATCTCGGCCTTCGAGCCCAGCCGCTGCGAGCAGTAGGAGCAGTCCTCGGGGCAGAGGCCGGATTTCAGGTTGACCAGGTAGTTCAGCTTGACCCGACGCCCGAACCACTGGCGGCGCACCTTGCCGGCCGCGGCCACCACGTCGAGCAGTTCGTCGTCAGAGGTCGCCAGCACGGCGAGTGCCTCTTCGCGGGTCGGCAGCTCGCGCCGCAGCCCCTTGTCCACCAGGGTGTTCAGCAGGTCCATGACGCCGATCCTGGACCACACGACCACTCCCGGCCAAGGAGAGATCCAACAACATGGCCGGAACGGAGTGTGTGTATCGCCACACCTGGCGCTCTAGTGACGGCGGCTAGGGTCGGGCAGGTCTGTGGACTGCCGACAAAACGCGAGGACCGCCGATGCCCCAGCACAACCCCGAACCCGTGGACGTCTTCGCCTGGATCGACGACGCGGAGCAGGCCCGCGAGCAGGCCGGACTCGTCCGGACCCTGCGCCCGCGCGAGGCCTCCTCGCCGCTCCTCGATCTCGCGAGCAACGACTATCTCGGACTGTCCAGGCACCCCGAGACGGTACGCGGCGCCCGCGAGGCGGCCGAGCGTTGGGGGGCCGGAGCAACTGGATCCCGCCTCGTGACGGGTACGACCGAGCTTCATGCCGAGCTCGAGCGCGAGCTCGCGGACTTCTGCGGTTTCGAGGCCGCGCTCGTCCTGTCGTCCGGGTACGCCGCCAACCTCGCCGCCGTCACCGCGCTCAGCGACCGCGGCACGCTGGTCGTCTCGGACGCCGGGAACCACGCCTCGATCGTGGACGGCTGCCGCCTCTCGCGCGCCGAGACCGCCGTCGTCCCGCACTCCGACCCCGAGACCGCGCGCAAGACGCTCGCCGCGCACGAGGGCCGGGCGCTGCTCGTCAGCGACTCGGTGTTCTCCGTGGACGGGGACGCCGCACCGCTCGCCGACTACGCCGCCGCCTGCCGTGACGAGGGCGCGGCCCTGGTCGTGGACGACGCGCACGGGCTGGGCGTACTGGGCGAGGGCGGCCGTGGCGCGCTGCACGCCGCCGGGCTCGCGGGCGCCCCCGGCGTGGTCGCCACGCTGACCCTCTCGAAGTCGCTGGGCAGCCAGGGCGGGGCCGTGCTCGGCCCGGCCAAGGTGATCAGGCACCTGATCAACACCGCCCGGACCTTCATCTTCGACACCGGGCTGGCACCGGCCGCCGCGGGCGCCGCGCTCGCGAGCCTGCGCCTGCTCCAGCGGGAACCGGAACGGGCCGGCCGGGCCCGCGAGGTGTCCGCCGAACTGTACGGGCGGCTCACCGCGTCCGGCCTGACCGCGGCCCGGCCGGACGCTGCCGTGGTGTCGGTACGGGCCCCGTCGGCCTCGGCGGCACTGCGCTGGGCCGCCGACTGCCGCGAGGCAGGTCTGTCCGTGGGGTGCTTCCGGCCGCCGTCGGTACCGGACGGCATTTCCCGGCTGCGGCTGACAGCCCGGGCCGATCTCACGGGGGACGAGATCACCCGGGCCGTCGAAACGATCCTGCGGACCGCTCCGGCCGGAGCCACGGACCACTGAGCGGAGCTACGCGAGCGTCGCGTCCGCCCGTACGGAGACGAGGAAGCCGTCCCAGGCCGGCCCGGTGAAGAGCACGGCCGGGCCGTCCGTCCGCTTGGAGTCGCGGACGGCCAGCAGGCCGTCACCGAGGACTGCGGTTTCCACGCAGTTGTTCATTCCGGTGCTGCGGCTGCTCCGCCGCCACCGCGCGCTGATCAGAAGTCCGCTGGTGGATAAGGGGGTTGCGGACACGGGGGGGTGCCTCCTTACGCGTCGTCAGCGAGTGAGCTGATGAGATCCGACGAGTCATGGGGCGGGAGGGCGTGCGCCTGGATGGTGCGGAACGCTGCGCTGTACGCCTCTAGGTCTTCCTTCCGCTCCAGATAGAGGCTACTCGTCAAGTGGTCGAGTACCACCACATCCAGATCGGCGATGTTCGGAAATGAGAAAATTACGAACGGTCCGGTCAGGCCGAGATGTCCCCCCACACTGAACGGCAGGACCTGTAGCCGCACTTGCGGCAGTCGCGCCATCTCCACCAGGTGGCGCAGCTGCTCCGCCATCACCCCCGGCCCGCCGATCTTCCGCCGGAGCACCGCCTCGTCCAGTACGGCGCTCAGCTCCAGCGGCGGACTCGCCCGCAGCACCGACTGCCGGGCCAGCCGTACCTCGACCAGCGCGTCCACCTTCGGCTCCGGCAGCCCGCCCAGCGCGGCCCGGGTCACGGCGCGCGCGTACTCGGGGGTCTGCAAGAGCCCCGGAACCACGGACAGTTCCACCGTGCGGGCCGACCGGGCGCCGGCCTCCAGGCTGATGAAGTCCCGGTACTCCTGCGGCAGCAGCCCCCGGTAGTCGTGCCACCACTGGCGGCCGCGCCCGGTGTCACCGCCGGGGGCGGGGCCGGTCGCCGAGACCGAGAGGGCCTCCAGCAGCGCCCGCTGCTCGGGGCTCACCAACTGCCCGTAGGCATCGAGGAGGAGGCGGATGTCCTCCACTTTGACGCCACTGCGTCCTGTCTCGATGCGGCTGATTTTCGACTGGTGCCATCCTACGAGCCGGGCCGCCTCACCGCTGGTGAGTCCGGACCGGTCGCGCAGTGCACGCAGCTCCTCGCCGAGCTTGCGCCGGCGTACCGCGGGACCGTGCTGCATACCCGCCTCCTTCCACCGGCACAGCTCGCACCAGTCTGCCGTCCAAATACGCTCTTCCGTAGCAGAGTTCACCGCATCGAGCGACAGATATATGCATAACTTGGGAGAACGGGCGAAACGGCGGCACGATGAGTGGCACTCTGGCGTCCAGCACAGATCCGGGGCGGTTCCGTCCCGGTGGGAAAGGGACCGTCGCCATGGCAGATCACCAGGAAGCATCCGTCACTCTGCCGAGCGATCCCGCTTCGGTCGCCAACGCCCGCCGCTACGTCGCGGAGGTGCTGAGCGAATGGGGGCTTTCCCAGGACGGCCCCGGCACCGACACGGCCGACAGCGTCCGGCTGATCGTCTCGGAACTCGCCACCAATGCCGTGCAGCACACTTTCGGCCAGTCGCCCACCTTCACCGTCGACGTCCGGCTCGAACGCGAGGAGTGGCTCCGCATCGGGGTGACCGACAGCCACCCGCGCTGGCCCAAGCGGCTCCCGGCCGCCGTCCAGCAGGACAACGGCCGGGGGATGGTCATCATCCGCTGGCTCACCGCGGAGGCCGGCGGCCGGCTCTCGGTCAGTCCCACCGAGGACGGCGGCAAGACCGTGTGGATCGCCCTGCCCTGGAGCGCCGGGTCCCCGGCGAAGGCTCCCACCGGCTGCTGAACCCCGGGCCGGTTCAGGCCCCGGCCCGCTCCGGTGCGCTGCGCTCGATGCACAGTTCGTTGCCCTCCGGGTCGGCGAGCACGACCCAGCCGGTGCCGTCCTCCCGGCGCTGGTCGTCCACGAGCTTGGCGCCGAGCCCGATGAGGCGCTGCACCGTCTCGTCGCGGGTGCCCGTCGGCGGCTGGATGTCCAGGTGCACGCGGTTCTTGACCGACTTCGCGTCCGGCACCCGGATGAACAGCAGTCCGGGCACACCGGGCTGCCCCGGCTCCAGCAGGATCTCGTCGTCACCCTCCACGTCGTCGGGGTGGATCGGGAACCCGGTCACGGCGGACCAGAACTCGGCGATCGCATAGGGGTCCAGGGCGTCGAAAGTGATGTGGTGGACGGGATTGAGAAACATGTGTCTCCTCGCGGGCGGATCCGTATACGGAACGGGGTGCGCGGGGCCCGGGAGTTGAACCGGGTACTTCCCCGAAACGTGGGTTAACTCAGTGGAAAAGAGCGGGTCCTAACGTGGCGCCACGGCCCCGCCAATGATCACCCCCAATGATCACCCATGAGCCGGCAAAGCGGCGGTGGTCGGAACGAAAAGCCTTTCCCCGCGTTGGCCAAGACACGCTTGGCTCGGATAAGCGCAGGTCAACAGAGTGTTGACGGCCTCTAGGGTCGACCCGGCCGCGACGGTTGATCTTGTCCCGGAAACTTGGTGATTCTTGTGCAACTGACACCACACGAGCAGGAGAGACTGCTCATCCACGTGGCCGCCGACGTGGCCGAGAAGAGAAGGGCCCGCGGTGTCCTGCTCAACCACCCCGAGGCCATCGCCCTGATCACCTCGCACATCCTCGAAGGGGCCCGCGACGGGCGGACCGTGGCCGAGCTCATGGCCTCCGGACGCACCGTTCTCGCCCGCAGCGAGGTCATGGAGGGGATCCCCGAGATGATCCACGACGTGCAGGTCGAGGCGACCTTCCCGGACGGCACCAAGCTCGTCACCGTCCACGACCCGATCGTCCGATAGGGAGTCCTCGCATGATCCCCGGCGAAATCGCCTACGGGGGCGGCCCGGTGCGCCTCAACGAGGGCCGCCCCGTCACCCGCCTCACCGTGCTCAACGCCGCCGATCGTCCCGTCCAGGTCGGCTCCCACTACCACTTCGCCGAGGCCAACCCCGGCCTCGAATTCGACAGGCCCGCCGCCCGGGGACTGCGGCTCAACGTCGCGGCCGGCACCGCGGTCCGCTTCGAGCCGGGCATCCCGGTCGCCGTGGAACTCGTTCCGCTGGGCGGCCTGCGCACCGTACCGGGGCTGCGCGGCGAGACCGGAGGGCCCCTCGATGGCTGAGATCTCGCGCCAGGTCTACGCCGACCTCTTCGGGCCGACGGCGGGCGATCGGATCCGGCTCGCCGACACCGACCTCTTCGTGGAAATCGAACGGGATCTCAGCGGCGGCCCCGGCCGGGCCGGCGACGAGGCCGTCTTCGGCGGCGGCAAGGTCATCCGCGAGTCGATGGGGCAGGCCCGCACCACCCGCGCCGAGGGCGCCCCCGACACCGTCATCACCGGGGTCGTCATCCTCGACCACTGGGGCGTCGTCAAGGCCGACCTGGGCATCCGCGACGGGCGGATCAGCGGCATCGGCAAGGCCGGCAACCCCGACACCATGGACGGCGTGGACCCCGCGCTCGTCATCGGCCCCGAGACGGAGATCATCGCGGGCAACGGGAAGATCCTCACCGCCGGAGCCATCGACGCCCACGTGCACTTCATCTCCCCGACGATCATCGACGAGGCCCTGGCCTCCGGGATCACCACCCTCGTCGGCGGCGGCACCGGACCCGCCGAGGGCACCAAGGCCACCACCGTCACCCCCGGGCCCTGGCACCTGGCCCGGATGTTCGCCGCGCTGGAGGCGTACCCCGTCAACATCGGCCTGCTCGGCAAGGGCAACACCATGTCCCGCGAGGGCATGTACTCCCAACTGCGCGGCGGCGCCCTCGGCTTCAAGCTCCACGAGGACTGGGGCTCGACCCCCGCCGTCATCGACGCCTGCCTGACCGTCTGCGACGAGACCGGCGCCCAGGCAGCCATCCACACCGACACCCTCAACGAGGCGGGATTCGTCGCCGACACCCTCGCCGCCATCGCCGGCCGGACGATCCACTCGTACCACACCGAGGGAGCGGGCGGCGGCCACGCACCCGACATCATCACCGTGGTCTCCGAGCCGAACGTCCTGCCCAGCTCCACCAACCCGACCCGGCCGCACACCGTCAACACCGTCGAGGAACACCTCGACATGCTGATGGTCTGCCACCACCTCAACCCGTCCGTCCCCGAGGACCTCGCCTTCGCCGAGTCCCGGATCAGGCCCTCCACCATCGCTGCCGAGGACGTCCTGCACGACCTGGGGGCCATCTCCATCATCTCCTCCGACTCCCAGGCCATGGGCCGCGTCGGCGAGGTCGTGCTGCGCACCTGGCAGACCGCCCACGTGATGAAGAAGCGGCGCGGCTTCCTCCCCGGCGACGGACCCGCCGACAACCACCGGGCCCGCCGCTACGTCGCCAAGTACACGATCAACCCCGCCGTGGCCCAGGGACTCGCCCGCGAGATCGGCTCCGTGGAGACCGGCAAACTCGCCGACCTGGTGCTGTGGGCCCCCGCCTTCTTCGGGGTCAAGCCCGCGCTCGTCATCAAGGGCGGCCAGATCGCCCACGCGCAGATGGGCGACGCCAACGCCTCCATCCCCACCCCGCAGCCCGTGCTGCCCCGCCCGATGTTCGGCGCCCACGGCCGGGCCCCCGCGCTGAACTCGCTCAACTTCACCGCGCAGGCCGCGCTCGACGACGGACTGCCCGAACGGCTCGGCCTCGGCAAGCCGTTCGTCGCCATCGAGAGCACCCGCAAGGTGAGCAAGGCCGACATGCGCAACAACGACGCCATGCCGAGGGTCGAGGTCGACGCCGACACCTTCACCGTCACCATCGACGGCGACGTCGTGGAACCGGCGCCCGCCGCCGAACTGCCCATGGCACAGAGATACTTCCTCTTCTGATGAGCCTCGCCGCACTCCTCGTCCTCGCCGACGGACGCTTCCCCGCCGGGGGCCACGCCCACTCCGGCGGGGCCGAGGCCGCCTGCAAGGCGGGCCGCATCCACGACGCGGCCACCCTGGAGGAGTTCTGCCGGGGCCGGCTGCACACCGCCGGCCTCGTCGCCGCCGGGCTCGCCGCGGCCGCCGCCCTGGGGCTCGACCCGGCCGATCTCGACGCCGCCGCCGAGGCCCGCACCCCCGTGCCCGCGCTGCGCACCGCCGCGCGGCGCCTGGGCCGCCAGCTGCTCCGCGCGGCCCGGGCCACCTGGCCCGCCGCCGAACTCGACGCGCTGGCCGTCGCGTTCCCGCGCGGGGCGCACCAGCCCGTCGTGCTCGGGGTCACCGCCCGGGCGGCCGGGCTCGGGCCGCATGCCGCCGCGCAGGTGGCGGCGTACGAGAGCGTCAGCGGCCCGGCGACGGCCACCGTACGGCTCCTGGGCCTGGACCCCTTCGAGGCGAGCGGGGTCCTGGCTCGGCTCGCCCCCGACCTGGACGCCGTAGCCGAGCAGGCGGCGGCCGCCGCCCTGCGCGCCCGCACAGACGGCCTGGAGGCGCTGCCCGCGGCCTCGTCGCCGCTGCTGGACGTGGCGGCGCAGATCCATGCCGACTGGCCGGTACGCCTCTTCGCTTCCTGAACCACCACCCAAGGAGTTCACATGCACCTCGACCACGCCGTGGTCCACCCCCACCGGCACACCCACAGTGCCGAGCCGGTCCGCCCCGACGGCACGCGCCGCGCCCTGCGCATCGGACTCGGCGGGCCGGTCGGCTCCGGCAAGACGGCCACCGTCGCCGCCCTGTGCCGGGCCCTGCGCACCGAACTGTCCATGGCCGTCGTCACCAACGACATCTACACGCGGGAGGACGCCGAGTTCCTGCTCCGCGAGGCGGTCCTGCCGCCCGAGCGGATCGCCGCCGTGGAGACCGGGGCCTGCCCGCACACCGCGATCCGCGACGACATCTCCGCCAACCTGGAGGCCGTGGAGGAGCTGGAGGAGGCCTTCCTGGAGAGCGGACCGCTCGACCTGATCCTCGTCGAGTCCGGCGGCGACAACCTCACCGCCACCTTCTCCCGGGGCCTGGTCGATGCCCAGATCTTCGTCATCGACGTGGCCGGCGGGGACGACATCCCGCGCAAGGGCGGCCCCGGCGTCACCACCGCCGACCTGCTCGTCGTGAACAAGACCGACCTGGCCCCCCACGTCGGCTCCGACCTGGACCGGATGGCCCGCGACGCCGCCGAACAGCGCGGTGGACTGCCGGTCGCCTTCCAGTCCCTGCGCGGCCCCGAGGGCGTGACCGGGGTGGCCGACTGGGTGCGCGAGCGGATGGCCGCCTGGGCCGTACGGTGACCGGCGCGCCGGCCGCCGACCTCACGGCACCCGCCCCGGCGGGACTGCGGGCCACCGCCCGCATCCGCGCAGCCGCCGACGGGCGCGGCGGCACCGCGCTGACGCTGCTGGCGGGGGAGGGGCCGCTCGCCCTGCGCCGCACCCGCGGCGAGGAAACCGCGGCGGAAGCGGGCGTCATGCTGGTCGGCGCCATGAGCGCTCCCCTCGGCGGTGACCGCCTCGGGGTCGAGGCCGAGGCGGGTCCGGGCGCCCGGCTGCTCCTGCGCTCGGCGGCGGCCACCCTCGCCCTGCCCGGCCGGGGCGGCGAGCCCGCGCGGTACGACGTACGGCTGACGGTGGCCGAGGAGGCGCGGGTGCGGTGGCTGCCGGAGCCGCTCGTCTCGGTCCGCGGCAGCCGGCTGCGGGTGCGCACCCGGGCGGAACTCGCCCCCACCGCCCGGCTGCTGCTGCGCGAGGAGCAGGTGCTGGGCCGCACCCGTGAGGCCCCGGGCCTGCTGCGCAGCCGGCTCACCGTGACCCGCGGCGGGCGCCCGCTCCTGGACCAGGAGCTGGCCTGCGGCCCCGGCGCGCCCGGTGGCTGGGACGGCCCCGCGGGGCTCGCGGGACACCGCGCGCTCGGCCAACTGCTGATCGTCGATCCGGACTTCGAGCAGGCACCGCCCGCCGCCGCGGTGCTCGGCGAGTTCGCCGCGGCCACCCCGCTGGCCGGTCCGGCGGTCCTGGTGACGGCCATGGCGCCTGACGCCCTGCGGCTGCGCGAACTGCTCGACGCCGCCTGCCTCACCTACGGTTGGTGACGCGGAGGGGAACCCCGGACGTACCGGACACCGCTCAGCGGTACACACCTTTCCGGTTATCGGGTTGGCAAAGAACACGACCGTGCTCTGTTGCCGGAGACACGTCAGGCGAAAGGATCCCCCTGCAACGCCGACGACCGACCCGAACGAACCAGGCCGCCCACGGCGGCACATGACGCAGGGGGAACAACCACGTGATACGCAACGCGGCGCTGGGGAGCGCCGCCACTTTGATCACCGGCACGCTGGCGGCGAGCCTGCTGCTCGCCCCGTCCGCGACGGCGGCCTCGGCCGGCCGTGACAACGGGGCCGCCGAGGCGATCGGCACGCAGATCGCCGCCGCCCGCGCGGCCCGCGCCGGGATCGACTGGAAGGACTGTCCCGCCGACTGGGGCTTCGAGAAGCCCATCCAGTGCGGCTGGGTGAAGGTCCCGCTCGACTACAAGAAGCCGTTCGGCAAGACCATCGAGCTCGCCGTCGACCGGATCGCCAGCACCGGTACCAAGGAGGAGCGCCAGGGCGCGCTCATCTACAACCCCGGCGGCCCCGGCGGCTCCGGCATGCGCTTCCCGCGCCGCGTCACCACCAAGGCCCCGCTGTGGGTGAACGCCTCCAAGGCGTACGACTTCGTGGGCTTCGACCCCCGCGGCGTCGGCCACTCCGCGCCGATCTCCTGCATCGACCCGCAGGAGTTCGTCAAGGCCCCCAAGGCCGACCCGGTCCCCGACAGTGAGGCCGACAAGAACGCCCAGCGCAAGCTCGCCGCCGAGTACGCGGACGGCTGCCAGGAGCGCAGCGGCGAGATGCTGACGCACATGACCACGCCGAACACCGCGCGTGACCTGGACGTCATCCGTGCCGCCCTCGGCGAGCAGAAGCTGAACTTCCTCGGCGTCTCCTACGGCACCTACATCGGCGGGGTCTACGCGACCCTGTTCCCGACCCACGTGCGCCGCATGATCGTCGACAGCGTGGTCGACCCGGACCAGGACAACATCTGGTACGAGGCCAACCTCGGCCAGGACGTGGCCTTCCAGATGCGCTGGAACGACTGGCAGGACTGGGTCGCCAAGAACGACTCCGTCTTCCACATCGGCGACACCCGCGCCAAGGTCGAGGCCAAGTGGCAGGAGCTGCGCGCCAAGGCCAAGGCCAACCCGCTCGGCGGCGTGGTCGGCCCGGCCGAGCTGATCGGCTTCTTCCAGGGCGCCCCGTACTACGACTCCTCCTGGGTGCCCGTCGCCCAGACCTGGAGCGCGTACCTGGCCGGTGACGAGCAGGCCCTGATCGACGCCATCGCCCCGGACATGTCCGACACCAAGGGCAACGCCTCGGCGGAGAACGGCAACGCCGTCTACACCGCGGTCGAGTGCGCCGACGCCAAGTGGCCCACCAGCTGGGCCAAGTGGAACCGGGACAACTCCAAGCTGCACGAGAAGTACCCGTTCCTGACCTGGTCCAACGCCTGGATGAACCTGCCCTGCGCGACCTGGAAGTCCAAGCAGAGCACCCCGATCGAGGTCGGCGCCGGCCCCCGTCAGGGTCTGCCGCCGGTCCTGATCGTCCAGTCCGAGCGTGACGCGGCCACGCCGTACGTCGGCGGGGTCTCGCTGCACCGCAAGCTCGGCGGCTCGCGTCTGATCACCGAGCAGAACGCCGGCTCGCACGGTGTCACCAGCCTGGTGAACCCCTGCATCAACACGCGGGTGGACACCTACCTGCTCACCGGCAAGGTGGACGCCAAGGACGTGAAGTGCGCTCCGCACGCCACCCCGGTCGCCCCGGCCCCGGCCGCCGCGAAGTCGCTCGCCGAGGCTCCGGCCTCCGACCTGCCGGCGCTCGCGGACCTTCCCGCGGTCCGCTAGCACTGGGCAGTACCCGGTAGTACCGGCACCACCGCACCACCCGCGGCACCTGCGCGGGAGAAGGCTCAGCGCGTCCTGCGCCGGGCCTTCTTCCGCGCCTGCTCCTCCTCGGCCTTGACCTCGGCGGCGTACCGGTCGACGTACTCCTGGCCGGAGAGCTCCAGGATCTCGTACATGATCTCGTCGGTGACGGCCCGCAGCACGGCCCGCTCGCCCTCCATTCCCGCGTACCGGGAGAAGTCCAGCGGCCGGCCGAAGCGGATCGTCACGCGCCGGATGTTCGGGATCTTCTGCCCGGGCGGCTGGATCTCGAAAGTGCCGACCATCGCGCACGGCACGACCGGCACCCCGGCCCCGAGCGCCATCGCGGCGACGCCCACCTTGCCCTTGTAGAGCCGCCCGTCGTGCGAGCGGGTGCCCTCGGGGTAGATCCCCAGCAGATCGCCCCCGGACAGTACGCCCAGCCCCTCGCGCAGCGCTGCCTGGCCGGCGTCCTTGCCGGAGCGGTCCACCGGGATCTGCCCGGCGCTGCGGAAGAAGGCCGCGGTGAGCCGGCCCTTGAGCCCGGGGCCCGTGAAGTACTCGGCCTTGGCGAGGAAGGTGATCCGCCGCTTGAGGATCGCGGGCATCAGGAAGTGGTCGGAGAACGACAGGTGATTGCCCGCGACGATCGCGGCCCCCTCCGGCGGGATGTGTTCCAGGCCCTCGATCCGGGGTCGGAACAGCAGCCGCAGCAGCGGACCGAGCAACACGTGCTTGAGCAAGTGGTAGAACACCAGGCCGCTCCTGTCGATGTCCCCGTTGTCACCGTCACCGACATCTTACGGACGGTCAGGCGGGGGAAGCAGGGGGCGGTGGCGTCCGGGCTCAGCTGCTGCGCGAGGCGGCCATCCCCGCGGTCAGCAGCCCCAGCACCACCCAGCCGAACCACAGCCAGCCGTTGCTGCCGAGGGCCACGGAGTAGCCGGCGACGGCCACCAGGGCGGCGAAGGTCATCACGGCCATCGCCTTAACGGATCCGGTCATGCCCCATGGTGGCGCGCGGAGGCGGTCCCGCGCTACTGGCCACGCGCTTGGAGTGTGGCGAGATAGGCGTTGTACGCCTCCAGCTCCTGGTCACCGTCGCGGTCCGCGGCCCGGTCGGAGCGCTTCGCCGCCCGCTGTTCCGAGTGGTACCACTGGTAGACCAGCGCGATCAGCACCAGCACCGAGGGGACCTCGCTGAAGGCCCAGGCGATGCCGCCGCCCCACTGCTGGTCGAGCAGCGGATCGATGCCGAGGGAGGCCGGGGGAGTCGCGTACGTCTTGACCATCGGCTCGCTCGCCATCATCAGCGCGATGCCGAAGAAGGCGTGGAAGGGCATCCCCGCGAACAGCTCCAGCATCCGCATCACGTAGCCGGGGCGGTGCGGGCCCGGGTCGACGCCCATGATCGGCCAGAAGAAGACCAGGCCGACGGCGAGGAAGTGGACCATCATCGCGATGTGCCCGGTCTTGGACTCCATCAGGAAGTCGAAGATCGGCGTGAAGTACAGGCCGTAGAGGCTCGCGATGAACAGCGGGATGGTGAACACCGGGTGGGTGATCACCTTCATGTAGCGGCTGTGCAGCAGCATCAGCAGCAGCTCGCGCGGCCCCTTGACCCCCCTCGCGGCGGGCGGGATCGCGCGCAGCGCCAGCGTCACGGGCGCGCCGAGCAGCAGCAGGATCGGGGAGAGCATGCTGATGACCATGTGCTGGACCATGTGCACGCTGAACATGACCATGCCGTAGTCGTTCAGCTTGGTGCACATCACCAGGGCCACGCTCAGCACACCGGCCGTGAAGGCGACGGTCCGGCCCGGCGCCCAGGAGTCCCCGCGCCGGCGCAGCCGCACCACGCCCCATGCGTACAGGCCGAGGCCCACCAGGGAGCCGATCAGGAAGAAGGCGTCGAAGGAGAACTCCAGCCCGCGCCCGAGCGTGAAAGGCGGCAGGTCCATGTCCATGTCCATGCCCGCGTGCGCGAGGTAACTCATCTCTTCCACTCCCTTGACCTGTGGTGCCCCACCACAGTAATGCCGCCCCCGGACGGCGATTCGTCCGGGGGCGGTGTCAGAAGGGGGGAAATATCACGCGGCCGCTATGTCACAGGACGTTCTGCGCCTCGGAGTACCGCTCGGCCGGCACCGTCTTGAGGGTCGCGGTCGCCTCGGCGAGCGGCACCATCACGATGTCGGTGCCGCGCAGCGCGGTCAGCATCCCGAACTCGCCGCGGTGGGCGGCCTCCACCGCGTGCCAGCCGAAGCGCGTGGCGAGGACCCGGTCGTACGCGGTGGGCGTGCCGCCGCGCTGGACGTGGCCCAGGATCACCGGCCGGGCCTCCTTGCCGAGCCGGTGCTCCAGCTCGACGGCGAGCCGGTTGCCGATGCCGGCGAACCGCTCGTGGCCGTACATGTCGGTGCCGCCCTGCTCCAACTCCATCGAGCCCTCGGCGGGCTTGGCGCCCTCCGCGACGACGACGATCGCGAACCGCTTGCCCGCCGAGAAGCGCTCGCCGACGATCGCCGTCAGCTCCTCGATGTCGAAGGGGCGCTCCGGGACGACGATCGCGTGCGCGCCGGCGGCCATGCCCGAGTGCAGCGCGATCCAGCCGGTGTGGCGGCCCATGACCTCGACGACCATCACGCGCTGGTGGGACTCGGCGGTGGTCTTCAGCCGGTCCAGGGCCTCGGTGGCCACGCCGACGGCGGTGTCGAAGCCGAAGGTGACGTCGGTCGAGGCGATGTCGTTGTCGATGGTCTTGGGGACGCCGACGATGGGCAGACCGGCCTGCGAGAGCAGGTGGGCGGCCTTCAGGGTGCCCTCGCCGCCGATCGGGATGATGGCGTCCAGGCCGAGGTCGGCGACGTGGCCGCGGGCCCGCTCCACCCCGTCGCGCAGGTGCGCGGGCTGGACCCGGGAGGATCCCAGGATCGTGCCGCCGCGGGCCAGGATGCCGCTCACGGCGTCCAGGTCGAGCTTGCGGTAGTCGCACTCCAGCAGGCCGCGCCAGCCGTCGACGAAGCCGATGACCTCGTCCCCGTGGTCGACGACGGCGCGGTGCACGACGGAGCGTATGACGGCGTTGAGGCCGGGGCAGTCGCCTCCGGAAGTGAGCACACCAATGCGCATGGCAGGAATGACCTTTGCAACGTGGGCCGACGACCGGACCACGTCGTCCGGTTGGAACTACCCTGCACCCTACAAGTGGACCGGCGGTGGACTGAACCATCCTCCACATGCTGGTCAGATCATCTGTGCGAACGCACGTCGGCCCGGCCCCCCGAGGGGAATCCGGGCCGTACGGGGTGCGGCCTGCGGGTTACGCGGGCTGCGTGGCCGCCGCGATGCGCTCGGCGCGCAGCGCCTCGTACCAGCGGTCGTCGATGGGCGGAAGCGCGTTCACGTCGAGGGCCAGCTTGAGCAGCAGGTCCGCGATCTGCGGGTTGCGGGCCATCACGGGGCCGTGCATGTAGGTGCCGAACACCGTGTCGTTGTACGCGCCTTCGGTGCCGTCGCCCGTGCCGTTGCCGCGGCCCAGGCGGGTCCGGGCGAACGGCTTCGCCGTCGGGCCGAGGTGCGTGACGCCCTGGTGGTTCTCGAAGCCCGTCAGCTGCGGCAGGCCGAGCTGGGGGTCGATGTCGGCGAGGACGTCGCCGACGCACCGCTCGCCCTCACCGCGCACGGTCACCACGTCCAGCAGGCCGAGGCCTTCCTGGCGCTCGCCCATGTCGTTGACGAACTCCCGGCCGAGGATCTGGTAGCCGGCGCAGACGGAGAAGACGATCGCCCCGTTCGAGACGGCCCGCTCCAGACCGCCGTCGCGCAGCAGCCGCTCCGCGGCCAGGCGCTGCGGCCGGTCCTCGCCGCCGCCGATCAGGTAGATGTCGCCCGAGGTCGGGATCGGCTGGTCGCTGCGCACGTCCGCGCGCTCCACGTCCAGGCCGCGCCGGCGCGCCCGGCGTTCCACGACGAGGGCGTTGCCCTGGTCTCCGTACGTGCTCAGCAGGTCGGGGTAGACCCACACCAGACGCAGGCTGTTGTCGCTCATGCTCGTGTCCTCTGCGGTTCTGAAGGGGCGCTAGTTGCCGACGCGGCGGCGCACGTCCTGGAAGGCGGTGTAGTTGGCGATCAGCTCGATCTGTCCGGGCGGCGCCAGCTGCACGGCCTCGTCGAGGGTCTCGCACACCCGGAAGTCCAGGCCCGCGACCTCCAGGCGGACCGCGAGGTCCAGCTTGCGGTCGCCGATGACGAAGATCGGGTGGCCCGCGAGGCGCGTGTAGTCCACGTCCCACAGCCAGGAGGTGTCGGTGCCGTCGGCGCCGCGCGCGTTCACCGAGAGGATCACCGGGGTCGGCGGCGGGTCGATCAGCGAAAACGTTTCGAGCCAGCCCGCCGGGTTCTTCGCGAGCAGCAGCCGCAGCTCACGGCCCTGGAAGCCGACCACGTCGTAGCGGCCGGCGACGGCCTGCACCTGGTACATGCGCTCCAGCGCGACCTGCGGCGGGACGCCGAAGACCGCGGCCACGGCGGCCGAGGTGGCGGCGTTCGCCTTGTTGGCGCGGCCGGGCAGCTGGAGGTGGATCGGCCAGGCACTGCCGTGCGGGTCGAGCACGTGGTCGCCCGAGAGCACCCAGCTCGGGACGGGGCGGCGGAAGCCGCACTCGCCGCAGAACCAGTCGTCGCCCGGGCGCTGCATGACGCCACCGCAGGAGGGGCACGACCAGGCGTCGTCCTTCCACTCCTGGCCGGCCGCGACCCACACCACGTTCTGCGAGGACGAGGCGGACCACACGATCAGCGGGTCGTCGCAGTTCGCGACGATGACCGCTTTGGAGCCCGAGAGGCCCTCGCGCCACTTCTCCGCGAGCATGCGGGTCTCGGCGGCGCGGTCCAGCTGGTCGCGGGAGAGGTTCAGCAGGGCGATCACCTTGGGGGTGACGTCCCGGGCCACTCCGGCCAGGTACTTCTCGTCCACCTCGATGACGCCGTACTTGGCGTCGGAGCCGCCCGCGAGGGCGGAGGTGATGCCGGCCGGCATGTTCGCGCCGAGGGCGTTGGAGACGACGGGACCGCTGGCCCGCAGGGCCTCCGCGATCAGCCGGGTCGTCGTGGTCTTGCCGTTCGTCGCCGAGACGAGGACGACGTCGAGATGCTGCGCCAGCGCGCCGAGAAGATCGGGGTCGAGTTTGAGTGCGACCTTGCCGCCGATCACCGATCCGCTTCCGCGTCCCGCGGCCCGCGACACCGCCGCCGCGGCCTTGCCCGCCGTCACGGCCAGCTTGGCCCGCGGCGAAAGCGGCTCTGTGTTGCCTGCCATCGTCCCTTGTCCTCCTTGCGTCGGTCGCCCCCAGCCTATCCAGTACCGGCCCGGGCCCTGACCGCGGCGCCCCCGAGCCGCCGAAGATCTCCTCATATAGTCGCCCGTCGTACCCTTACGGCCATGCGACAGCGCCCCATCCCCGGTACCACCGGCATCGTCCGCACCATGAGCCTGCTCGGTGACCCGGTGCTCCACTCGGCCTGCGCGGAGGTCACCGAGTTCGGCCCCGCCCTGGACCGGCTCATCGAGGACATGTTCGCCACGATGTACGCCGCCGAGGGCGTCGGCCTCGCCGCGAACCAGATCGGCGTCGGGCAGCGGGTGTTCGTCTACGACTGCCCCGACGACGAGGACGTCCGCCACGTCGGGCACGTGGTCAACCCGCGCCTGGTGGCGGCCGACGGGGACGAGTTCCGAGGGCCCGAGGGCTGCCTGTCCCTGCCGGGGCTGGAGGCGGGCACGGTCCGCTTCGACCACGCGGTGGTGGAGGGGGTCACCTCGGACGGCGCCCCCGTGCGGATCTCCGGCACCGGGTTCTTCGCCCGGTGCCTCCAGCACGAGTGCGACCACCTCGACGGCACGGTCTACGCGGACCGGGTCACGGGCTTCCGGGCCCGCAGGCTGCGCCGCGAGATCCGCAAGGCTCCCTGGAACGCCGGTTCGCTGCGCGGCTAGGTCGGGGGAACCCGGCTCCGCCGGGCACCGGGCTCCGCCCGGACCCGCGCCTCAAACGCCGGCGGGGCTGGATTTGCCCGGCGGGGCAGGATTCGCCCCGGCGGGGCCGGAGTCCGTCCCGGCGGGGCCGGAGTGCGTCCCGGCGAGGCCGCGCTGGATTCGCCCGGCGGGGCCGGGCCGGGGTGGGTCTGCCCGGCCGGCCCGGGCCCGGGTGGGCTAGAAGCCCGGGCCGTCCGCGCGGTTGCCGGCGGTGCCCAGGCGGCCCCAGAGGAGGTCGGTCAGGCCGGTGACGAGCTCCGCCCGCTCGCACGGGCGCTCGCCGAGCCACCAGTCGCCGGCCGCGTGCATCATGCCGACGATGCCGTGGCCCCAGATGCGGGCGAGCCGCTCGCCGCCCGGGCCGAGGTCCACGCGCTCGCCGATCACCTTGGCCAGTTCCTCGCCGAGCCGGCGCAGCAACGGGGCCGAATGCAGGCCGACGTCGAAGCCGCGCTCCGCGGTGTGCGAGTCCTCGGCCGGGTGCATGAGGAAGCGGTAGACCTGCGGGCGGGCCTCGATGGCGACCAGGTACGTGTCGAGGGTGGCCTCGACCCGGCGGCGCCGCTCGGCCGGCGCGTCGAGGGCGGCGCGCAGGGAGTCGAGCAGCGCGTCCGTGTGCCGGACGGCGAGCGCCTGGTAGAGGCCCGCCTTGTCGCCGAAGTGCCGGTAGAGGATCGGCTTCGTGATGCCGGCCTCCGCCGCGATGGCGTTCATGGACGCCTTGGGGCCGTCCCTGAGGACGACCCGGTCGGCCGCTTCGAGCAGCTCCCGCCGCCGGCGCTCCGCCGCTCCTGGCTCGCCGGCCTGCTGAGTGGTCTCCATGACGTGTTTCTCTCCCCGCCCTTGCGATGTGCGTGACGCCCACGCAACGTAACACCCCGCACACCCTCGAGATCGAATCGGCGGCCGCCCGCCGCCTGCTCCCGGCCGCGCTTGACAGTGCCTACTCGCCGGTAACAGACTGTGCCGATCGCTCGGGTTACCGCTAGTAACCGCTCGTGAGACAAGCAAGAGACACCTGGAGGGGACATGGCGGAGTTCACCATGGAGCTCAACGACGACCAGAAGCAGGTACGGGACTGGATCCACGGCTTCGCCGCCGATGTCATCCGGCCCGCCGCTGCGGAATGGGACGAGCGCGAAGAGACTCCGTGGCCCGTCATCCAGGAGGCCGCGAAGGTCGGCATCTACTCGCTCGACTTCTACGCCCAGCAGTTCTTCGACCCCACCGGCCTCGGGATCCCGATGGCGATGGAGGAGCTCTTCTGGGGCGACGCGGGCATCGCCCTGTCCATCGTCGGCACCGGCCTGGCCGCCATCGGGGTCGTCGCCAACGGCACCGAGGAGCAGATCGGCACCTGGATCCCGCAGATGTACGGGACCCCCGACGACGTGAAGGTCGCCGCCTTCTGCTCCTCCGAGCCCGACGCCGGCTCCGACGTCGGCTCGATGCGCACCCGCGCCGTCTACGACCAGGCCAAGGACGAGTGGGTGCTCAACGGCACCAAGACCTGGGCGACGAACGGCGGCATCGCCAACGTCCACATCGTCGTCGCCGTCGTCGACCCGGAGCTCGGCACCAAGGGCCACGCCTCCTTCATCGTGCCGCCGAACACCCCGGGCCTCTCCCAGGGGCAGAAGTTCAAGAAGCACGGCATCCGCGCCTCGCACACCGCCGAGGTGGTGCTGGAGGACGTACGGGTGCCCGGGTCCTGCCTGCTCGGCGGCAAGGAGAAGCTGGACGAGCGCCTCGCCAGGGCCCACGAGCGGGCGCGCAGCGGCGGCGGAGAGCGCGTCAAGAACGCCGCCATGGCCACCTTCGAGGCCTCCCGCCCGGCGGTCGGCGCCATGGCCGTCGGCACCGCCCGCGCCGCCTACGAGGTCGCCCTCGACTACGCCAAGACCCGCACCCAGTTCGGCCGCCCGATCATCGACAACCAGGGCGTCGCCTTCCAGCTCGCCGACATGCGCACCTCGATCGACGCGGCCCGGCTGCTGGTCTGGCGGGCCTCCTGGATGGCAGTGGCCGGCCGGC
Organism: Streptomyces sp. NPDC051183; assembly: GCF_040682455.1. NCBI lineage: Bacteria > Bacillati > Actinomycetota > Actinomycetes > Kitasatosporales > Streptomycetaceae > Streptomyces > Streptomyces sp. NPDC051183. Next base: position 3,584 of record NZ_JBFBBA010000031.1, on the reverse strand, counting down.
CCTTCACCTCGGCGGAGGGCTCGATGTCGAAGCTCTTCGCGAGCGAGGTGGCCAAGAAGGTGACCGCCCAGGCGGTCCAGATCCTCGGTGGCAACGGCTTCACCCGCGAGTACCCGGTGGAGCGCATGCACCGCGACAGCGCGATCTACACGATCTTCGAGGGGACGAGCGAGATCCAGCGCCTGGTGATCGCCCGCACGATCTCGGAGATGCCGATCCGCTAGCCGCGAGGCCCGCCCGGCCCCGGCCCTCCTCGGGACCGGGCCGGGCCCCGGTCGGGTCGGGCTCAGGCCCCGCTCAGCAGGCGGTCGACCGCCCGGCCGAACAGCCGCCTCCCCACCGCCGCGACCACGGGGTCCAGGGCGCGGGGCAGGCCCCGTAGACGGATCTCCTCGCGCCAGTGGACCTCGCTGCCCCCGGCCGGCCCGGGGCGTACCTCGATCTCCGCCCAGCCGGTCACCGCGCGGCCTTGTTTGACCAGACGCACCAGCCCTGGTGAGGCCCCCTCCGGGGGCTGCCAGACGGCCACTTCCATCGGGTCGTCGAACGTGATGCTGCCCACGCCCGTCCGCGCCGTGAAGCGCGTTCCGACGCGCGTGGGCCCTGCCGTTTCGATGATCGTCCGGGTCAGCGGTACCTGCGCCCCGTGGCGTTCCCAGGCCGTCAGCCGGTGCCATGCCCGCGACGGGGAGAGGGGCGTTCGGTGAACGATCCGGATAGCGGGCATGAGCGCATGGTAATCGGGCATACACACCCTGAACTGGACCGCGAATATGGGTTCCGTCCAGGGGTGGCGATCAGCAATACTCACCGCCACCGTGGATCGCGGATTCGACCGGGTGACCACCGGCCCTCCCGCCCCACTCTGCGAGGAGGTGCGCCATGTGCTCCCACCAGCCCCCCTGCCCTAGCGCCGAAAGCGCCGATCACGACGCCGCCCGCACCGTCGCCTTCCACCCCGAACAGGGCTGGAGCCTGCTGTGCAACGGCGCCGTGGTCTTCGACGACACCGGTGAACTGCTCCCCGACGGCCGCACGGTGGAACCCCGCCGCCCGGCCCTGGTCTGAGCGAGGAGGCAGCATGCGCCAGCAGCTGATCCGCAAGCCCGTCCCCAAGCCCGCACCCCGAGACCTGGACCTGCGCACACCGTCGGGAAGACCCCTCCCGTACTGACGGGAGCCCACGAGCAGTCCAGTACGTACCCGTAGGTCGTCCACCGGTTGGTGCTCAGCCGGTGGACGCCGCCGCGCCGCCCCGGAACGCGGCCTCGTAGGCCTCGTCGCCGATCGCCGCCCGGGCCTGGCGCTCGCCCTGGTCCCGCAGGGCCGTCAGCGACGGAGAGCCCATCTGCGGCCGGCCCACCGTGCGCCACCAGGCGTGTCCCGTGCCCAGCAGGCGCGCCGCCAGCTCGCCGTCGCCCAGCGCCGCCACCGCCGCCGCCAGCAGGTCCAGGCCGAGCGCGATGCCGAAGCGGTCGCCCAGCAGCCGCTTGCCCGACAGCATGGCCCGTACGTGCCGGGCCGCCTCCCCGTGGTGGCCGAGGCCCAGCGCGGAGACGGCCAGGACGTAGTCCGCGTACGCCCGCAGCCAGCGCTCGCCGAGTTCCGTACAGGCCTCCCGCAGGCCGCGGGCCTCCTCGGCGGCCTCCTCGAAGCGGCCGAGGTCGCACAGCGCGTACGCCGTGGCCAGCCGGCACAGGAGCCAGCCCGCGCCGTTGGGCCGGCCGCCGTGGTCGGCGCGTGCGCGGGGCCCGGCCAGTTCGAGGGCCAGGGAGGCGTCCCCGGGCATCATCACGGCCACCGCGTGCAGGTAGGCGGCGCGCAGTTCCGGCTCGGGGTCGGCCAGCCGGGCCGCCTCGCGCCGGCACTCCTCGCCGAGCTCCCGCGCCGCGTCCAGGTCGCCCTGGAGCAGCGCCGTGAGCCCGAGGGCCCAGAGCGCGCCGGTGTACGCAGCCCCCGAGCGCGGGGCCGCCCGCAGGGCCCGTTCCAGGAAGGCGCGGCCCTCGTGCACGTGCCCGCACGAGAACCAGAAGAACCACAGGGCCCCGGCGGTCTCCAGGGCCGCCGCGGGGTCCGAGCGCAGCAGGTGCTCCAGGGCGGTGCGCAGCTGCGCGTGTTCGGCGGTCATCCTGCGGTACCAGTCCACCTGGCCCGGCCCCAGCCAGCCCCGGTCGGCGGCCTGGGAGAGCGCCGCGTACCAGTGGGCGTGCCGGTCGGCGACGGTCCGTACCTCGCCGAGCTCCACCAGCCAGTCGTGGCCGTACTCGCGGATCGTGTCCAGCAGCCGGTAGCGGGCCCCGGCGCCGCGCTCCTCGGTGCGCAGGACCACCGACTTGGCCACCAGCCCGGTGAGCACCCGCTCCACGCGGGACGCGGGCAGCGGGCCGCCCGAGCACACCGCCCGCGCGGCGGCGACGTCGAAGTCCCCGGTGAACACCGAGAGCCGGGCCCACAGCAGCCGTTCGACAGGCTCGCACAGCTCGTGGCTCCAGCCGATCGCGGTGCGCATCGTCTGGTGCCGGGGCGGCAGTACCGCCCGGGTGTCGGCCAGCATGTCGAAGCGCGCCCCGATCCGCTGCGCCATCTGCTCCAGGCTCCACAGCCGCATCCGGGCCCCAGCCAGCTCCAGCGCGAGCGGGATGCCGTCCAGACGGCGGCACACCTCGGAGGCGACGGCGGCCCGTTCGGGGTTGTCGAAGGCGGCCGCGGACTGCGGGGTCGCGGCGAGGGCGCGGGCCCGGAAGAGCGCGAGGGCGTCGCTGTCGGGTCCCTCGCAGGGCAGTGGACGGACCTCGACGACCACTTCGCCTGGGCAGCCCAGTGGCTCGCGCGAGGTCACCAGTACCGTCAACCCGGGTGCGGACTGGAGGAGTTCACCCACGAGGTGCCGGCATGCGGAGACCAGGTGTTCGCAGGTGTCCAGGACGAGGAGCAGCTCCTTGTCGGCCATCCACGCGCACAGTTCCTCGTCGAGGGCGCGCGCGGAGTGGTCGGCCAGGCCCAGGGTGTGCGCGACGGTGGCGGTGAGCAACTCGGGGTCGCGCAGCGGCGAGAGCTCCACCCACCAGGCGCCGTCCTGGTGTCCCCGCCGGGAGCCGGCGACGGCGCGCAGGGCGAGCCGTGACTTGCCGACACCGCCGACGCCGGTGAGGGTGATGAGCCTGTGGTCGCGCAATAAGCCCGTGAGGACGCCGAGTTCTTGCTCCCGGCCGACGAAGCTCGCCGATTCCGGCGGCAGGTTTCCTGGCACGGCGCCAGAGTCTGGCTCAGGGGCGCCGCCCGCGGGGTCTGGCTGATTGTTGTTGACCGAGTACTCACCGAACACGGATGTATTGTGCGTGATCTTCCTTGGCGGAAGTGCGGTTCGGACTGATCCCGGTCACGAGTTACGCACGACTCCAGCGCCGCTCAGCCGGTCCTACGTTGTTGGCATGGGTTGAACGGGCCGTCGTAAGGTCCAGAGATCCAGAGACACCGGGTATGGCTTTCAGCCGGTTGCCCCTGATGGTTCAGCTCACCTGGCCACCCGGTGTCTCACGACGACTCGACCGCTGATTAGGAGCTGCGGGCCCCTCGGGTGCACC
>NZ_JBFBBA010000030.1:0-115336 GCF_040682455.1 Streptomyces sp. NPDC051183 | reverse complement strand
TTCGAAATGAGGGTCCGCTTCACGATCTGGGACCAGATCACCGGCGCCGCCGGCGTGCCCTCCGAAGCCTGAGCAACCAGCCGCCAACGGCTTCCTCACGCCCTCAGACGATCACCCCACCGACAACGTGACAGCACCGGCATGAGGGCTTCGGCGACCAGGCCGGTGCCGGTGCCCACGTCCAGCAGGCGCCGCGGCCGGCGGTCGGGGGCGTAGGCGGCGAGGCGGTTCGCGAGGTCGTCGGGGATGCCGGGGCGGTACTGGCGGTAGTAGCTGAAGGTCCCGGTGAACAGGCTCATGACGTGGTCCCTTCGGGGGTGTTGAGGGTGCGGATGAGGGCGGCCGCGTCGGCGAGGGTGGCGGCCACGTGGACATGCTGGCACCCGACGGTGGGCGGTATGCCGGGAATAGGACGGTCTTTGGAGATCCACGCCGGGACGGCGACGGCGCCGAGGGTCCCCATGGGGCTGTCCGGCGGTTAGACACCGCCTGCAGGCCCCCTGTCCCGTACGCCGTCCAGCGCGGTTGGCTGGACCGGGCCCTAGAAGTGGTCCGGAAGCCACGGCTCGTGATCCGTCGTGCTCCGGATCAGGCTCGCGAGTTCATGTTCAGACGCAGCTTGAACTCCGGCCATTCGGGCACTGGTGGCAGTTCGGTAGCCACCGGCGTACCAGACCGCGAGCTGCCGCTGGGTCAGATTGACCTTTCCCGCGCTGGACGTGGGGGTGAGTTCCGCGCACCCGTTCTTGACGTGGAGCAGCCATCGGTCCCAGCCGTCGCAGGTCGGGTTCTCGATCTCGACGTGGATCGTGGTGGTGAGGTCGGCGGGCCAGCCGCGCAGCCGGATGGCTTCGGGTGCGTTGAGGATGCGGATCATCCAGGGGTGCCAGGACTCTGCGGTGGTGCGGTGGTGGCGGAGGTTGTGGAGCAGGGCGGGGTAGGGCGGGAGGGCGCCGCGGCGGAAGGTGATAGTACGGGCGCGGGTGTTGTGTCGGCCGAGGAAGGCGAGCATCGCGGAGGCGGTGGGCTGACTGGCGGCCCAGAAGTCGTGGACGACCAAGCTCATGCCGTGGCGCTCGTGCCGTTTGGTCGTCAGGGTGAGCAGGCCGGCGGTGGGGAGGCCGGGGCGGGCGAAGCGGTACGTGGTCAGGTTGCTCTTTTCCTGCTTCCACCGGGTCCACCATGCGGAGCGGTGAACAGGTCCGTTCCACTGTCGGGCGAGCTGGTGCTGGAGGGTGGCCGCTTCGTCGCTGAGTCCGTGTTCGACTTCGAAGTCCTCGCCGGTGAAGGACTTCTTGAGGTCGTCGGTGGCCACGGCCCAGGCGAAGACGTCGACCGGGGCTTCCCAGCCGAGGCGCCGGGCGTAGCCGGTGGAGGAGGTGACGATGGTGGAGATCACCGCCCCGCGGTCGATGAGGGGCCGCAGGCGCTCGGTGGCCATGTCGGCGGCCAGGTGCTCGCCGCGTTCTTCGGGGGCCACGCAGCCGTCGCCGAGGCAGGCGCTGGGTACGGGGGCGCCGCCGAAGAACTGGTCGACGAGGAGGCCGAGGCCGCCGGCCACGACGCGGCCGCCGCGGAGGGCGACCTGGAGGTCGGCGTGCTCGCGCAGGTGGGTGACGTCGGAGATCGGGTGTCCGTAGGCACGGGCGGCGAGCTGGTCGTACTGCTCCCACAGGCCGCCGTCGGCCGCGGTGAAGGTCAGCGGATGGTTCACGGGCCCGCCCTTCTAATAGTTGGTGGCGTCGCGGACGGTGTCGGCATCCAGGGGGACCAGGAAGGTCCGGCTGAAGGCCATGACGTTGGTGTCCGTCTGGTTGCGCGCGGTGGTGTGGCAGGTGATGACCCCGGTGCCGGGGCTGCTTTCCGAGGCGCGGCGGGTGAGGATCCTGGTTTCGGCGTAGAGGGTGTCGCCGATGTGGACGGGGGCGGTGAAGCGGACGCGGTCGACGGCGAGGTTGGCGGTGGTCAGGCCGCTGATGCTGCGGACGGTCATCCCGGCGACGAGATTGAGGGTGACGCCGGAGCAGACCAGGATCCGGCCCCACCGGGTCTGGCTGCTGTAGTGGGCGTCGGTGTGGATGGGGGCGACGTTGCCGCTCAGGGCGGCGCCGAGGAGGCTGTCGAGTTCGGTGACGGTCCGACCGGGCCGGTGCTCGATGACCAGGCCGGGGGCGAGCTCGTCGTAGGAGAGGCCGACGCTCTCCCGGATCCGCTCTTCGGCGATGGCGCGGTATCCGTGGGGCAGAACGGTGCTCATGATGCCCGGTCCGCTTCGGCGACCAACGCGCGGGCTGCGTTGAAGAAGGGGGTGCCGCGCATGTGGCCGTCGACGGTGGTGACCGAGCCGCCGCTGGCGTCGGCGGCCGCGACGATGGCGCGGGCCTCGGCGATCTCCTGGGCGGTGGGGGTGAAGACGTCGTCGATCACCTTCACGTGGCGGGGGTGGACGCAGCCCTTGCCGTAGAAGCCCAGTTCCTTGGCGCGTTCGGCGTCGCGGCGCAGGGCGTCGGGGTCGTCGATTTCCCAGGTCGGGGCGTCGATGGCGGGGATGTTCGCGGCGGTGGCGGCGTTGATGAGGGCCGAGCGGGCGTAGCGCAGGGCGTCCCAGTCCAGGCCGCAGCGGACGGAGGCGGCGTAGTCGGCGGAGCCGAAGATGACGCCGCCGAGGCGGGGTGCGTGCGTGATCTCGGGGAGCGCGTTCAGGGCACGAGGGGTTTCGATCAGGGCCCAGATGTCGGGGGTGTAGCCGTCGGCGTCCAGGGCGGCGGCCACGAGTTCGACATCGCGGGCGGATTCCACCTTGGGGACCACGATCAGATCGGGACGGGAGGCGTAGGCGGCGAGGGCGACGAGGTCCTTGATGCCGTCGAGGGTGGTGAGGCTGTTCATGCGGATCCCGAGCGTGCACGGCGGTTCAGGGAGGGCGAAGAAGGCTTCAGAGGCGGTGCGGGCGGTCGCCTTGTCGGGGAGGGCGACGGAGTCCTCGATGTCGACGACGGCGACCGAGGCGCCCGAGGCGCGGGCGGCCTCGAAGCGGTCGGTGCGCAGGCCGGGGGTGATGATCCAGGCCCGTCCGGGCCGGCGGCTGGTGTGAGTCATGGGGTGGTCTACCTTCCGGTGCGCTTGGTGGTGATGAGGAGGTCGAGCTGGCCGAGGGTGGCGGCGGTCTTGATGTCGCTGTCGGTGACGTCGATGCCGTATCGGTCGGTGAGGAGGACGGAGAGCTCGACGACGGCGAGGGAGTCGAAGCCGGCGTGGTCGAGGCTGGCGTCGTCGGCCAGCCCGTCAGCGGGCAGACCCAGGTCGTCGGTCAGGATGCGGGCGAGGTCACCGGTCATGCCGGGGCTCCTTCCAGGCGGCGGGTGCGGGAGAGGTCGGGCCAGGTGAGGGTGAGGGCGCCCCAGGTCAGTCCGGCGCCGAACGCGGTGAGCAGGGTGCGGTGTCCGGGCTTCAGGTACCCGTCGGACGAGGCCCGGTCCAGCAGCAGGGGGATGGAGGCGGCCCCGGTGTTGCCGACCTCGGCCACGTTGCCGAGCCGGCGGTCCGCGGGGACGCCGAGCTGGCGGGCGACGAAGGAGGTGATGCGGTGGTTGGCCTGGTGCGGGACCAACCGGTCGACGTCGCCGAGGTCCCATCCGGCGGCGGTGGCGGCCTGCCGGGAGGCGGTGGTCATGCGGTCGACGGCGTGGCGGAAGACGTCGGCTCCGTCCATGTGGAGGGCGCCGGGGTGGTCGGCGCGGATCAGGTCCGCGCCGGTGCCGTCGCTGCCCAGCACGACCGAGCCGAGCGCCCCCGGTTCGTCTGCGGTGCCGCGGCGCAGCAGCAGGGCGCCGGCGCCGTCGCCGAACAGGGGGACGGTGGTGCGGTCGTCGGGGTGGGGGAGGCTGGCCAGGCGGTCCGCCCCGATGACGAGGACCGTGCGCGCGGTGTCGGCGGCGATGAGTCCGGCGCCGGTGGCCATCGCGTAGAGGAAGCCGGTGCAGCCGGCGGCGAGGTCGAAGGCGGGGATGCCGGTGAGTCCGAGGCGGGTGGCGACGGTGGGCGCGGTGGCCGGGCAGCAGCGGTTCGGCGTGGTCGTGGCGAGGACCAGGGCGTCCACGTGGTCCGGTTCGTTGCTGGTCAGGGCTTGGGTGGCGGCCCGCACGGCGAGGTCGGCGGTGGACTGCTCCGCTCCGGCGACGTGCCTGCGGGTGATGCCGGTCCGCGAGCGGATCCACTCGTCGGTGGTGTCAAGGCGCGCGGTCAGGTCCTCGTTGGAGACGATGGACGGAGGGAGCGCGGAGCCGACGGCGGCCACAACGGCGGCCCGGGTCATCGTGTGCCCGCCTTGATCTGCCGGGCGACGTCGCCGATCAGGTCTTCCTGCCCTGCGACGATCTGCCGCTCGCCGAGGGCGAGGAACAGGTCGATGGCGTCGACGCCTTCGGTGCGGGCGGCTTCCAGGACGGGGCGCTTGAACCCGGAGAACACTCCGGCCAGCCCGCCGGCCACCGCGATGGAGTCGATGGACGGCGGGGCCTTCATCAGGTGGTCGGCGGCGACGTCGGCGGCGGACAGGATCTCGCGCAGGCCGATCCCGGTGTCGATGCCGCGCCGGTCGAGGACGGCCACGAGGGCTTCGAGCTGGGTGTTGCCCGCTCCGGCACCGAACCCGCGGGCGGTCGCGTCGATGACGGACGCCCCCGCGTCGACGGCGGCCAGCGAGTTCGCCACGGCCAGGCCCAGGTTGTTGTGGCCGTGGAAGATGACCGGGACGTCCACGGCTGCGGCGATGGTGTGGATCCGCGCGGCGACGTCGCCGGGCAGGTAGTGGCCGGCGGAGTCCATGATGCCGACGGCCTGCGCGCCGTACTTCACCATGAGGGCGCACTGCTCGGCGAGGCGCTCGGGGCTGGCCATGTGGCTCATGAGCAGGACGCCTTGGGCTTCGGCGCCGATGGCGCGGGCGGTTCCGAGGTGGCGTTCGGTGACGTCGGCCTCGGTGCAGTGCGCGGCGATGCGTACGACGTCGGCGCCGAGGTGGACGGCGGCCGTCAGGTCGTCGGAGGTGCCCCAGCCGGGGGCCATGAAGACGCCCATCTTCGAGGAGGTGAGGGCTTCGCGGACGGTGGCGAGCATCGTGGCGTCGTCGAGGAGGGCGCGGCCGATCTGGAGGCTGGAGGCGCCCAGGCCGTTGCCGTGGCCGACTTCCACGACCGGCACCCGGGCCGCGTTCGCGGCGGTGGCGTAGGCGCGGAGCTGGTCGGCGTCGAGCTGGTGGCCGACCGCGTGGTGCCCGTCGCGCAGCGTCGGGTCGTGGATCACAACGGGGGGACGGGGATCGTTCGGCGTGCTGCTCACAAGCATGGATCCCTTCATCGGGAGGAGACGGCGGACTGCTCGGCGAGCAACACGGCAGCGGCGTTGATGATGTCGACGCTTCCGCCGTGCCGGGGCAGGTGGCGGCCGGAAGGGGTCACTTCCACCACGACCTGGATCCGGCCGGGGTCCACCGCGAGGGAGGTCACCCTGAATCCGGGCACGTACACACGGACCGCGTCGGCGGCGGCCCCGATGCTCGTACGCACCGGCGCCGGGCGGAAGTTGTCGGCGAGGACGGTCATGACCACCCGGAACGGCGGGGCGGGCCGGGCGGGGCTGATGTTCACCATCACCTTCGCCTCCCGGGTGCTGGTGAAGGCCCGGATCGCGGCCGAGGTGGTGGCGATGTACTGGTCGAGGTTGAGTCGGGTGGCCGGACCGGCGCTCGCGCTCGCCCCCGTGGAGACCACCTCGATGTAGGCCGGGGCGCAGCGCTGGGCAATGGCGTGGAGGATCGGGATGGAGGCTTGGCCGCCGCAGCTGACGAGGTTGAGGTGCCGGTGAGCCGCCGAGCGGTATTCCGTGATCCCCGGCACGGTGACCGTGCCCAGACTCGTGGGGGTCAGGTCGATCAAGGTGGTGCCGGTCGGCCGCAGCGCCGCCCAGTGCTCGGGGTGGCTGTCGGCGTTGGTGGCGTCGAAGACGACGTCGAACGCTCCCGCCTCCACCACGTCGCGGACACCGCCCGCGGCCGTGGGATGGCCCATCTGTGCCGCCCGGCGCAGGCCCAGACTGTCCCGGTTGCGCCCTGCGACCAGGGCCAGCTCCAGCTTCGACGACCGGGCGATCTTGCCTGCGAGGTCGACGCCGATCAGACCCGCGCCGAGTACGGCGACGCGCCTTCGTTCTTCAGCAGCCATCGGCCGCTCCTTCGTTCAGGGGAGAAGGGTGGATATGCAGAGAAGCGGTGCCGGACTCGTTACCGGACGCGCAGCTCGACCGGTGGCAGGTGCGGCGACTGGGCGCGGACCGTGCTTCCTGCCTCCAGCGGGAGGCTCGCGTGCACGGCGCCGGCCAGGACTAGCTGACCGGCCCGCAGACCTTCGCCGAAGCGGTGCAGCCGTTCGGCGAGCCAGACCAGGACGAGCAGCGGGTCGCCCAGGACCGCCCGTCCCTCACCCGTGGCGACGGCGGTGCCGTTGACGCTGACGACGAGCGGCTCGGCCGCCAGGTCCAGGTCCTCGTCCAGGGGCACCATGGGGCCGGTGACCACCCGCCCGCAGGAGGCGTTGTCGGCGATGCTGTCCGCGATGGTGATCTGCCAGTCGGTGAACCGGGTGTCGATCACCTCCAGGGCGAGGAACACCTCCTTCACCGCTGCCCGCGCTTCTTCCAGGGCGACGTCAGGCCCGTGCAGGTCGCTGCCGAGCCGGAAGGCCAGTTCGGCCTCCACCCGCGGCTGCATCAGCACGGAGCGGTGCACGGTGCTGCCGGTGGTCAGCACCATGTCGTCCAGGAGGACACCGGAGTCCGGCTCGTCGACGCCCGCCTGTTCCTGGATGGCCTTGGAGGTGGCGCCGGCTTTGTACCCGACGACCCGGGCGCCGGCCGCCACGTGCTGGGCCACGGTGGCCGCCTGGATGCGGTAGGCGGTCTCCAGCGGCAGGCCGGGACGGCTCCGGGTCAGCGGCTCGACCGGCACGTTCTCGTCCTCCGCAGCCAGCAGCGCCGCCGCAGCGGCGGTGACCCAGCGTTCATCAGACTCATCCATGAAGATCCCTCCCAGGGCATGGGGCATCCGTAGGGCTCGCAGACGTGGGCACGGGAGCAGATCCGGGGCGGCGTCTATACGGGACGCCGGCCGCCGGGCTCGGGCCTGATGAAGAGTCAACCGCCGGGCGCCGCGCAGCGGTACGGTGACGGGCAGGCCAAGCGGTATATCGCGTATATCCCAGGCAGGTGCCATGACCATGCGCACGCCGAACGACCAGCTCAGAGCCCTCATCGCGGAATCCGGCCTCACCTACGAGGCGCTGGCCAAGGCCGTTTGCGCCGTCGCGGCCGAGTGCGGCGCACGCTTACGCACGAACAAGTCGAACATCGAGCACTGGATCGGCGGCTCCGCACCCCGCGGGGACACCCCCCGCTTCCTCGCGGTGGCCCTCTCTCGGCGCCTGGGGCGCCTGCTGACCCCCGCCGACCTCGGACTGCCCTCCACAGCCGAGGCCGAAAGTGACACCATCGGACTGTCCCTCGGAATCGACCCGCTGGACGCCCTGCTGCCCATGTGGAGGTACGAGTTGGACCGCCGCCGCTTCCTGACGGCCTCCGCCTACTCCGTGGCAGCCGCCGCCCTGCCTCTGGCCCACGTCCAGGACATCGCCGCCCGCACCGCCGCCGCCCGCACCGGCCACACCGTCGGCATGGCCGAAGTCGCCGCCGTTCGCGACATGATCAACGCGTTCTCCGAAATGGACGAACGCCACGGCGGACAGCACGGCCGCAGCGCCCTCGTCACCTACCTCCGCGACGACGTCGCCCCGCTGTGCCGGGCCCGGTTCCGCACCGACGAGGTCCGCCAGCACATGCTCTCCGCCGCCAGCCGCGGCGTGCACCTGCTCGGCTGGAAGTCCTACGACGCTGGCCAGCAAGGACTCGCCCAGCGCTACTACCTCCAGTCCTACGCCCTGGCCACCGAATCGGGCCTTCGCGGGCACGACGGGTTCGTGATGCGCACCATGGCCATGCAGGGCCTCAAACTCCACCGCCCCGAGCACTGCCTGGGGCTGGCCGAGACCGGCCTGAACCGGGCCAAGGGCCACGTCGACGCCCAGACCGAAGCCCTCTTCCGCGTCGTCCACGCCCACACCCTCGCCAAGAGCGGCAAACACCGCGCCGCCCTGGCCGCCGCCGAACACGCCCGCACCCTGCTGACCGGCGCAACCGGGGACGAGGTGCCGTTCTGGGCGCTGGCCTGGGGGCCGCCGGCCGCGTCCGTGTACTCCCGCACCGCCAAGGTCCACGAGACCATCGGCGACCACCGCGCCGCCGCCGAGCAGTACGGGCTGGCCGCCACGGCCCGCCCGTCCTCCACCTACGCGCGGATCGTCGCCCTGGACCTGGTCGCGGGCGCCGAGATGCACCTCAAGCGCGGCAGTATCGAGCAGGCGTGCGCCACCTGGCACCGGGCCATCGACCACATGGGCGGCGTCCGCTCCGTACGGACCCGCAAAGCAGTCTCGCGGATGCGCGGCGACCTGGCCCGCTTCCGCGCCCGGGGCCTGCGCTGCGTGGCCGACCTCGACGAGCGCGGCCGTGAATTCCTCGCGGGCGCCTGAACCCCTCCCACAGGATCAGAAGCTGGCGGCGTATCGCCGGACGATCGGGGCGAGGTAGTCCGCCCGTGGCCCGGCCAGAGCGATCAGGTCCTCCGGGGAGCGCACCAGCGTGATGGCATCGAGCTCGGGCTCATGCCCGCGGGCCCGCTCGGCGGCCACGGCCTCGTCGAAGGCCTCGCGAACCACGGCTTCGGGCAGCGGCGGTGCCAGGTAGGTCAGGCCGACGCTGCCGTTTTCCCCACGGGTAACAACCCACAGCCTGAGCGCCTCGGCGGGTACGTCGATGCCCACTTCCTCGATCAGCTCACGCCCGGCCTGGCCAACCAAAGCCGGCTCGTCCAGCACTTCGTCGGCCCCAGGCGGCTCTACGGAACCGCCCGGAAGCTGCCAGCGACCGGGCGCGGCCGTCGAAGTCGACATCCTGGCCACCAGCACACGACCGTCCTCGACCGGCTGGACGACGTTCACGAAAAGCGACGGCAGTGCTGTAGCGCCGGGTACCCGGCGAAGGGCGTAGTGGCGGTACGTCACCGCCGCCCAGGACAGACACAGGACGCTCGGGGCAGCCTGTTTCAGCTCCGCACAGGCCACCACCGGTCCGTCGAAGAGGTCTGGGTTGGCCTCGACGGCCAGGTCCCACACGCGGTCTCTGGCAGCTTGCGCCGACGCTGACAGCGGCGGCTCCGATACCTCTTTCAGGCGGATCCGATCAACGTCGAACAGCTCCAAGCCGAAGGAGGGCAGCGTCTCGGTCACCAGCCCATCGTAGGACGAGCGCAGCCGGACGGTGACCTGGTCCGGGGCGCTGGCCGTTGGCAGCGCCCCGGACCAGGGGGCATCGCGCTGCCAGCGGAGTTCACAGGGTGGGGCGGGTGCGGGATGCCGCCGGCGTGGGGGTGTCCTTCGCCGTCTCCGGCTTCGGGGGCGTCTTGGTATCCGGGGCGGGCTGGCTGTCGGGAGCGGGGGCCGGGGCGGTTGCCGTGGGGAGGGTGAGTTTCTGCCCGGGGACGATCAGGTCCGGGTTGTCGAACGTCCCGCCGCCGGGCAGCGGCTTGCCCCGGTTGGCCTCGAAGATCTTCGGCCAGTCCTCAGGGTCGCCGTGCTCATCAGCGATGCCCCACAGGTTTTCACCGGACTTGAGAAGCCGTATCTCAACCGATCATGGAACGTGTGGGTCGAACGCGTTTTCCGGGCGGGTGATCTTCGGTTGGCCGGCGCATGAAGGCGGGGCCCCTTGGTAGCTCGGAGGTGCGAACCTCACCGAGCGGCCCAAGGAGACCCCGTTGTCCTATGTGTACGCGGTCACGCCTGTCGACTTCAACTCAGCCGCTATGTCGTGCGATTGTCTCGCGCACGTGTACGGCAACGCGGCCGACCAGCCAGATCGGGTGCCGCGCTACCCGTCGGACATGTCGGACGCGGAATGGGCGGCGGTGCGGCCGCTGCTGCCCACTCCGGCCTGGCTGGAGAAGAAGGGCGGACGCCCGGAGAGCTACTGCCACCGTCAGATGTTGGACGCGATCCGATACCTGGTGGCGGGTGGTATCTCATGGCGGGCGATGCCGATGGACTTTCCGCACTGGGCCCGGGTCTACGCCTTCTTCCGCCGCTGGCGCCGGGAGGAGCTGGTTACGGAGTTCCACGACCGGCTGCGCGGGCAGGTGCGGACCCGGGAGGGCCGGGAGGCGGAGCCGAGCGCGGGGATCATCGACGCGCAGTCGGTGAAGGGCGCCGCGACGGTGCCGGCCGCCTCACGCGGTTACGACGGCGGTAAGGCCATCAACGGGCGCAAGCGCCACGTGATCACGGACTGTCTCGGTTTGCTCCTGGTCGTCGCGGTGACCGCTGCGAACGTAGGGGACCGCGAGGCGGCCACCGGGTTGCTGGCCCGGCTGCGGATGCTGCACCGGGAGATCACCGTGGTCTGGGCCGACGGCGGCTACACCGGCGGCCTGATCGAACGGTGCCGTGACAGGCTCGCGCTCACCTTCGAGATCGTGAAACGCACCGACGACACGGCGGGGTTCGTGGTGTTGCCGAGGCGTTGGGTGGTGGAGAGGACGCTGAGCTGGCTGATGCATTCCAGGCGTCTGGCCAGGGACTACGAGACCCTGACGGCCACCAGCGAGGCAATGATCCGCTGGTCGATGATCACGCGGATGAGCCGGCGGCTGGCGCGGCCACGAGCCGCCGCCCGGCACTGAACATCCCCGAGGGCTCCTGGAGCAACCACCCGCGCTCGCCCAGGCGTTTCGCCTTCGAACGCACTCCTTCGACCTTTGCCGGCACCGACGTGTCCAGGCCAAGGGCCGCTGCGATGTCCTTGGCCCGCATCGCCTCGCCACCCGGCCGGTCCTGCAGCACGTTGACGATCCGCTGATTATCGAGCGAGAGCACCGACACCGGCAGTTCCTCCCGCCAGTGCGGCACGATCACACCCGGAACCGGCGCGGACACCGACCCGGGCAGCACGGCGGGCGCCGTCTCCTGCCCGCCCTCGGTTTGCGTCACGGCCGTGCTCTCGGCGGCGGACGCGGCCAGTGCCTCGACGAGCTCCTCGCGAGCGATCACCCGGCGGTCCAGCTCGACCTCGCCGGCCTCCAGCGCCGCCGTCGCACGCGCCGCCTCCTCGCGCAGCACCTCCACCCGCTCACGAGCACAAGCCTCCCGCGCTTCCAGCAACCCCAGCATCGACGTCATCGCGCACCCCTCGACGATCAGGCGGAAACAAGACGCGGGATCACTTCCTCCCCCGAGCGAAACCATGCCTGACCAGGGAGAACTCAACGATCATGTTCGGTTGAGATACGGCTTCTGAGCACACGGCAGCGCTGGCCTGGCTCGGCACCACGGCAGCTGAGCGGCAGGTGGTCGAGTCCGCCCTGTGTGCGTTGTGGGCGGAGCCCCGGCTCCGCGAGGACCTGCGCGATGTTGTACATCCGGTGCTCGCTGCCGGTTTCACCCATGGCGACGGCACCGCGATGGAGGGGAAGGAAACCGAGCGGCTGCTGTGGAGGTTCTGGCACACCGGCCGCGAGCTCGGTTACCTCGATCCGGAACGGTCCATCGACGCTCCGATCTCCCTTTCCGCCACAGGCCGCTCGGCCGCCCTCGCCGCCCTCCGCCTTCTGGCCGAGGGCCCAAGCGGCCACATCTGAGCGCGGCTCAGCGGGCTGTCAGCCCGGCGTCGGTGAGGCGCCGCATCAGCGAGGGCTTGCCGCGGTGCTGCTCGCGCAGGTCGTGCAGGCGCCGCGCGAACTCCTCGGGGGTGCTGGTCCGGTCGTGGACCTCGCGGAGATCTTTCAGGAGGGTGACGGCGGCGTTGTAGGGGCCTGGCTGCTTCTGCCCGATCAGGATGGCGATGTCCTGCCAGGATCGCTCGGCGTTCTCGGCCAGGTGGTCCAGGTGGCTCTCCCGGGCCCGCTGTTGGGCCCGGCGGGCCTGGGTGCGGGCCTGTTCCTGCTGCTGGGTGCGCTCGTTGCGCACCTCGTGGGCGGCGTCGAGGAGCTCCGCGGCTGAGCGGCGCCGGGTGGCGGTGGAGGGTTCGGCTGTGCCGTGGGACGCGGCGCGGTGGCGGGCCAGCAGCGCGGGGCCCGGCTGTGGGGCGCTGCCCAGGGCGGCGTCCAGCAGCAGGGTGTCCTTCTCGTGCCCGGGCAGGGCGCGGATCCAGGCGGCGAGTGCGTCCTTGTCGACTGCCTGGGAAGGGGCGGCGCGGCTGGCGCGGGCAGCCGCGGTGAGCAGGTGCGGATTGATGTGCAGGAAGTCCGCCAAGGCCTGCTGTGAACCAGTGAGTTGGGCAAGGCCAGCGGGTACGGGCGGCTCGATGTCGGAGGTGTACTCGTCCTCGTCGACGTCCTCCTCCAGCTCCCATCGGGTGAGCGCAGAGAGCCAGGCCAGATAGAGAGGGCGCAGGTCGCCTGCGGCGAGTTCGGTGCGCAGGGTGGTGAAGGAGGCGAGGGTGTACGAGGTCTCGAAGTCCCACTCGCCGCCGTCCTCGGCCGAGTAGGAGAAGTCGAGTAGCAGCTGCCCTTTCCTGGTCCAGCAGGTCAAGGCTTCTTCCGCGCAGTACGGTTCGGCGCTGCGGGCGGGCAGCAGTGTGGTGGGCAGGCGCAGCATCAGGCGCCGCGAACCCCAGTTGGCGAAGTACAAGTGGGCGTCGTACAACTGCTCCACCAGTTTTCGCTCATCGCCGCGGAAGTTGCCGTAGTGGTACTCGTTGACGAAGTGCGTCGCGCTGATCCGGGCCCGGCTCGACAGGGCCCGGACCTGCGCGAGCTCGTCCTTGGTCAACGGTCGGTCGATGGCTTGGAACTCGTAGTACTGGTACTCGCTCACGGCCGTGCATGCTACCGCCAGGCGCCGCGACTCGAAGGGGTTCGGCGGTGGTACGCGACGTTCGGGTGAGTCCGTGCACAGTCGTGGTCCGGCGGCGCCGTCGGGTTCGTAGAATTCGGGCCGAGGACGGCAGGTCCGTAGGGGGCGGAGGGCAGGGGCGTGGTGGTGACACCGAGGGAACGGCTGGCTGCGCTGCTCGGCGGGGTGGAGACGGGAGGGACCTTCAGCGCCCGGCTGGAAGCGCCTGCGGTCGGCCTGGGCCTTGAGGTGGCCGGGGTCGGGCCGGTGCGCCTTCCGCTGCGGGCGACCCAAGTGAATCGGCTGATCTCGGTGGCACGGCCGGCTCTGTTCGGAAAGGGCGAGGAGACGCTGAGCGACACCAGCGTGCGGGACACCTGGCAGATCGGCCCGGATCAGATCAGTCTTGCCGGTCCTGCTTGGCCGTCGCTGCTGAGCGGCGCGCTGGAGCACTTCCGAGACGCTCTCGGGCTCCCGTCGGCGACCCGGCTAAGGGCCGAACCGCACGCGATGCTGGTGTACGGGAAGGGACAGTTCTTCCTTCCGCACCAGGATTCGGAGAAGGATGACGCCATGGTGGGCACGCTGGTGCTGTCCCTGCCTTCGGCGCACACGGGGGGAGAGCTGGTCGTCGAGCACGCTGGGCAGGAGTGTGCCTACCGTGGCTCGAAGACGGATCTGACCCTGTCGCCTTCTACGCCGACTGCCGGCACCAGGTCACGCCGGTGCGAACCGGGTACCGCGTGACGCTCACCTTCAACCTGATGGCCGTGCCGGGGACTTCGACAGAGGTATCCGGACCGCTGGCGGAGCTTGCACACAGTCTGGAGCGGCACTTCGGGTCGCCCGTCACGCCGCGCTACGGCAGTCACGAGTCGGATCCGCCGAACCGGCTCGTGTACCTGCTCGATCACGAGTACACCCAGCGGGGTCTGGGCTGGGAGCGGCTCAAGGGGGCCGACGCGGGGCGTGCCGCGCTGCTGCGTGCCGCCGCCGAGCAGGCCGGGTGCGAGTCGGTGCTCGCCCTGGCCGAGGTGAAGGAGACCTGGGACGCCTATCCCGAAGGGGACGATCCCTGGGACGACTACGGGTACGACGAGGACGACGAGGACGAGGGCGGCGACGCGGGCGCGGACGGGGACTACGTTCTCCAGGAGCTCGTCGACGACGAGATCACCCTGGGCTGGTGGACCGGTCCGGACGGTACCGGCGGCGAGCAGATCTCCTTGCGGGTTGACGACTACGAGGTGTGCGCGAGTACCGCGAGCGCGGACCTGACGCCCTACGACTCCCAGTACGAGGGCTACATGGGCAACTACGGCAACACGCTGGACCGGTGGTACCGGCGGGCCGCGGTCGTCATGTGGCCGCGTGAGCGGGCCTTCGCGGCACGCGGCGAGGCCGGATCGGAGTGGGCCCTGGAGGAACTGCGCGTCGGCATCGCGCGGGGTGACCTGGACCGGGCGCGTGACCGGGCCCTGTCCCTCGCCCCGTTCTGGAAGCACACCCGCCCGCAACGCGAGCTGTTGGACTGCGCGCTGCAGGTGGCTGTCGGCCTGGAGGCGGCCGAGACCGCGGCGATGCTGCTGGAGCCGTTCCAAGCAAGCGCGCTCGGCCCGGAGCACGCCGGCGCACTGGCCGCGGCAGCCGAGCGGTACGGAACCGCGTGGACGTGCCGGGTCGTCGAGGTCTGGTTCACGTCGGCCCACCGCCTCGACTCGCAGCAGTACCAGTGGACGGAGCGGTTGCCGGAGCTGTGTGCGGCGCTGCGTGCCCGTCGCGCGCCGGTGGCGGCGCGGCTGCTGGCCGCCGGGGTCTGGGCCGCGGTGGACCGAGACCTGCGGCTGTGGACCACGACCGGGCCGGCCGACATCCGCCGTGCGCAACTGCGGCAGCTGGCCCTGCCGCTGCTACGCATCCTGGTGGCGGCCGACGCAGAGCAGCGGGACGGGATCGCGGCAGCGCTGCGCGAGTACAGGGACACGGCGCTCGAGTGCCTGATGCCGATGCTGCGCAGCGCCGCGGAGGCGTTGCCGGAAGCCGAGTGGGGCGCAGCGGGGCTCGACGCGATCGGGCAGGACTGCGCGGACCGGCTCCGCGTGGTGTGCGAGCGGGCGCCGCGCGCCGCTGACGACTGGTCCGTGGTCTGGACCGGGTGCGGCTGCGAGCTGTGCGGTGCCCTCGGTGCGTTCCTCGGCTCCCGGTCGCGGCGGGTCCTGGAATGGCCGCTGGCGAAGGAGGGACGGCGGCATGTGCACTCCAGGATCGACTCGGCCGAGCTGCCGGTGCTTCACCAGACCAGGCGGCAGGGACGCCCGTACACGCTGGTGCTGACGAAGACCGAGGAACTGTTCACCCGTGAGCGGACGGTCCGTCGCCAGGCCGCGGCGGACCTGGCATGGCTGATGCGGCCGCGGAACGGATGACTGCGGATTCCCGGGCGGCGGCCTCGTCGCGCTACGGAACGGCATGCCGGCGACGAGGCTCCGTGGCTGTCCGGAGCAGGAAGAGCGGGCCGAGGGGTGTTTGCGGTCGGAACGAGGAAGACGGCGAGGTTCAGTTCGAGGCGGCGCTCCCCGTCGGCCCCGCCCAGGACCTGCGGGGATCCGCGCGGAGCCAGGCTCTACAGGGCGACGAGCGCGCTGGCGCAGGCCGGCTACCACACCCCCCGGCGACCACTCGATGAGGGACACCAGACGACTCATCGGGGTCGGGGAGGGTCGGTATTCTCATCGGTCGGCGCTGCCGGGCGGGACGACCCATTCGGTGGGCTGGCCGGTGAGGGAGGCGATCATGTCGAAGTCTCCGTCGTAGTGGAGGACCGTTCGCCGGTTCAGTTCCGCTGTGGCGGCGATGAGAAGGTCGGGGAGCGACAGGGCGCGGTGGAAGCCTGCGTTGAGGGCATGGCGCTGGATCTCCAGTGCGCGAGTGAAGGTGTCGTCGTCGCCGTGCAGGTAGTCGAAGGCGTGGAGCCAGGTGCTGATGCGTGTCGCCTCCGCGCTGTCCCGGGCTGAGTGGATCATCTCGTACTCGGTGGGTTGGCAGACGGCGAGGAGGTAGCGCTCGTGGAGGGGCTTGAGTACCTCTCTGACGCCGGGTTTCGTCCAGCGGGCGAGGGCGGACTTGTCGATCAGGTAGCGGTCCTGCATCAGGCGGCCCGGCCGCCGTCGCGCTTGAGGGATCCGTCGGCGTTGCGGGGGCCGGTGTTCTCGACGATCTCGCTGAAGTCGAGTTCGCCGGCGTCCATGGCGTCGAAGAACTCCTGCCGCAGGTGCCTCTTGACGGCGTCTTCCATGGCGAGGCGGACGGCTTTGGCCTTCGTTTTGGTGCCGAAGATGCGCATGGCCTCGGTGACCATGTCTTCGTCGAGGTCGATGACAGTTCTGGCCATGTCGATGATCCCTTCGCAGATGCTCTCGCCAATGAAACGATACCATTTGTTTGCTGTAGTAGATATCGTTTTGGTCGCAGGTCTCGTCGTGAATGGAGGTGGCGGCGTTCGTGCCGAAGTGCCGCGCGGTCGCTTCTTGCGGGAAGTGGATAGTCGTCCTCATGCCAGGTTCGGCCCCTGCCAGGCGTATCGTCGGAAGCGACGGGGTGGCGAGGGGAAGCCTGCCAGGCGGCTCCGCCCCCTTCTCGGTGGAGGTCGACCTCCACCAGATTCGACCCTACGGCTGAGCTGATGGTGTACCTGGCGGGCGGCTGCCCCGGGCGGACTGGCTTGCGTGAGCGCTGCGTGAGCGGACGGGGTGGATTGGGTGGCAGGTGGGTTGAGGGTCGCAGGGCTCTGACCTGGGGAAACTGGGTCCTGTGGCACGGCCCGGCACCAACCGGGATGATTTTGTGGGGCCTCGTAATGCGTAGGTCTCGGGTTCGAATCCCGAAGGCGGCTCAGAGAAAGCCCAGGTCACATAACTTGTGACCTGGGCTTTTTGCCTTTCCGCTACACCCGCGGGCATGTGGCGACCGGAGCCTGGAACCCCGTGCGTGAGCATGCGTGAGCGCCAGATCGGGGGAACTGGGCCCGAGCTACCGGCCAGCGCGAAGGGCGGCGGCCGACTCCAGGAGACCGTCTCGCTCCAGGCGATCAAGTACATCGCCCGCGACCCCGGGCGGATTTCGCCATGAGTCTGCGATCTGTTGGACGGCGGCAAAGACCCTCTGGCGATCGAGGTCGATCTGGGCCAAGACGAAGTCATCCGCGGAGACGGCTTCGACGTTCCATGTACTCAGCGTCTCGTCGGGGAAGTCCTTGAGGTTGTTGGTGACGATGAGTTGAGCCCGGGACTTGACGGCGGCAGCGAGCACGTGACGGTCGTCGGCGTCCGGCAGGTCCAGCGCCGACTCCAAGGGCTCGTAGTCCTTGACGAGGCAGTCCCGAACAGCGCGCATCATCAACTCGCGTGTACGGGTCAACCTCGCAGGCTCGAGGTCTGGCCTGTTGGCCTGAAGATTCGTGAAGACCTCATCGAGGATCCGTTCGGTCCATTTGGCCTGCACGAGCCCGGCTTGGGCTATGCGGATCAGAAGATCGCGCAGCGTGCTCGGGTACAGGATGCAGGCGTCGTAGACGACGATGAACGCCACGGGGTCAGATCAGCCCCATCTCCTGGTTCAGGGCCGTTAGTTCGTCTGCTGCCGCCCGTCGTTTCTGGTCGTCCTGGCGTTGGTACTCAAGCAGGGACTGCGCCTTGATCCGGCGGTGGGTGCCGACCTTCCGGTAGTCGATTTCGCCGGCGTCCAGCAGTCCGATCAGGAACGGCCGGGACACGTTCAGCATGTCAGCGGCTTGTTGTGTGGTCAGCTCGGCGTGTTCGGGGACGATGGAGACGGCGCGGCCTGCGGCCATGTGGCTCAGTACCGTCGCCAGCAGTTCCACGGCCTCTCGGGGCAGCTCAAGATCGGCATTTGCGTCCTCGATCCGGAAGCGGATCCGTTCGGCGCGAGGGGAGCGCGCGAGGGACCTCTTCACAGGCATCAGGGCCCGGGCCGCAAAGTCGGCATTCGCCCCGGACGGAGGCGTGGGCCGAGCGGTCGACGTGCTCATTGTGTGACCGTCCCTTCGTGTGGCGTCTGAGTCGCGATGAGGCAACCCTTAACCGCATTATCTGCAGCATTCGCAATAACCGCAACAAGATTCGTTCTGGTGGCGTGGTGCCGTGGTGGCGGGGCGAGCGAGGCCGGGCGGGTGCGCGGGGGCTGACCGGGCGGCCCGCTACGGCCTGAGTAGCGCGTACCCGGTCGGGCTTCAGCCCAGATCGGCGTGCTTCTTCGTGATGCGGGCCAGCCATGCCCAGCGGACCAGCCCCCCGACTGCGAGCGAGACGAGGATCGCGCCCCAGTCGATCACGTGGGGGAGGCCGGGGAAGAAGGCGAAGAAGGCGAAGGAGGCGGCGGCGCCGGTGAGAAAGGCGGTGATGCCGGCGCGACGGCGCTTGGCTTCCCACGCGGGTTCCTTGGGGGTGGGCTGGTTGGTCATGTGCGGCTCACTTCGTGATGTGGTGGCACTGGCCGGCCCGGCGAACGCCGTTGACGTTGATGTACGCGCAGGCTTTTCCGTAGCGGGGGAGTTTCTGAGGTGCGTTGTCCCGCATCGGGTTGATCTTGCACTCGGTGTGGGTCTTGCCGCGTGAGGTGCGGTAGATCTTGTTGTCGGTGTCCGCGTAGGTGAAGTCGATGCGCCAGTTGCAGAAACCGGCGTTCAGGGCTCCGACGAAGCCGCAGTCCACGCCGGCGTTCTGGTAGGTGATGTTCTTGCCGTCGCCGCGGATGATGTGGGTGAGCATGCAGCCCGTAGGGACCTTCATCGTGATGCCTCCGACTTGGTAGTCGAAGGTGGCCACGGGCGTCGAGCCGATGGCGCCGGCGTGCGCCTCGGCCGGGGGTAAGACGGCCAGCGCAGCCGTCGCGGCGAGAGCGGCGATGATGTGTGCTGTGGAGCGCTTGCCCATCGGTGTCCCCTTCTGGCGGAGTGTGTCTGCAGATCGGAACTCCTGTCGTCGGTGCCGGGTGCCGGGTGCCGTCCCCGGTGGGCAGTCCACCGCGAAGAGTGATCAGCGGATTGGCAGGCTGACCACCCGTAATCGCCGCCCCGCCCGGATGCCGGGGGCTCGTAGGATGCGCCAGCATGGATTCCGATCGACTTGTTCGGCGCCTCGCGGCCGTGGTGGGGGGTGCGCACGTGCTGACCGATCGCGCGCTGTGTGCCTCGTACGAGACCGACTTCACCGGCCGTTACGCGGGCCGCGCCCGGCTGGTGGTCCGGCCCGGCGACACGGCCCAGGTCGCGGCCGTGGTGCGGCTCTGCGGCGAGGCCGGGGTGGCGGTCGTTCCGCAGGGCGGCAATACCGGGCTGGTCGGCGGTTCCGTCCCCGGCCCCGGCGGTACGGAGGTCGTGCTGTCGGTGCGCCGGCTGGGCGGCATCGGCCCGGTCGACGCGGGAGCGCGGCGGGTGACGGTCGGCGCGGGGGTGGCGCTGGCCGAGCTGCAACGCCATGTCAGGCCGTACGGGTGGGAGTTCGGGGTCGATCTGGCCTCCCGGGACTCGGCCACCCTGGGCGGCATGATCGCGACCAACGCGGGCGGCGAGCGGGTCGTGAAGTACGGCACCACCCGTGCCAACGTGGCCGGCGTGGAGGCCGTCATGGCCGACGGGGGAGTACTGGACCGGCTGGCGGGGCTGCCCAAGGACAACACCGGGTACGACCTGACCGGCCTGCTGGTCGGCAGCGAGGGCACCCTGGCCGTGCTCACCCGGGCCCGGTTGTGCCTGGTCCCGCGGCTGCCCCGGCGGACCACGGCGCTGCTGGCGCTGGACTCGCTCGAAGCGGCCCTCGCGGTCCTGGCGGAGCTGCGCCTGCTGGAGTCGCTGGAGCTGGCCGAGTTCTTCACGGAGGACGGCCTGGCCCTCGTGATGGAGAAGAGCGGGCTCCCCGCGCCCTTCCGCGAGGCCCATCCGGTCTACCTCCTGGTGGAGTGCGCGGGCCGCCGGGACCCGGCCGAGGAGCTCGCGGAGGTTCTGGCGGGGGCCGCCGTACGGGACGTGGCCGTCGGGGTGGATGCCTCCGACGGCCGCCGCCTGGCCGCCTACCGGGAGCGGCACACCGAGGCGGTCAACGCCGCCGGGATCCCGCTGAAGCTCGACGTGACCGTTCCGCTCGCCGAACTGCCCGGCTTCGTCGCCGAGTTGCCCGGGCTGCTGGCGGGCCGGGCCCGTCCGTACCTCTTCGGGCACCTGGCCGAGGGGAACCTCCACGTGAACCTGCTGGAGGTGGCGCCCGCCGACGAGGAGGCGGTCACCGGGGCTGTGCTCGCCCGGGTCGCGGCCGTGGGCGGCAGCATCAGCGCCGAGCACGGGGTCGGCCGGGCCAAGGCCCGCCACCTCCACCTCACCCGCTCCGCCGTCGACATCGCCGCCATGCGCTCGATCAAGGACGCCCTGGACCCGGCGGGCCTGTTCAGCCCGGGGACCCTGCTTCCTCCGCTCGCCCGCCCCGGGACCCGGCGTTAGGTTGGACGGGTGACTGGAAGGTTGCGCGGCAGGGCAGTGGGGGCCGCGGCCATCGGGCTCGTGGTGGTCCCCCTGGGCATCGGCGCGGGGTACGCGTGGGACGGGTCGGCGCCGCCGTCGGCGATGACCACCGCCACAGCCCCCTCCCCCTCCCCCTCCGCGGACGAGTTCCCGCAGCTCACCCCCGCCGTGGCCCGGCAGCTCGACGAGGCCGTCCGGAAGGTGATGGCCGAGGCCCAGGTGCCCGGCGTCCTGGTGTCCCTGTCGGCCCCGGGCAAGGGCGAGTACGTACGGGCCTTCGGCGTGGCGGACAAGGCGACCGGCAGGCCCATGGCCACCGACCTGAACATGCGCATCGGCAGCGAGACCAAGACCTTCACGGTGACGGCCCTGCTGGAGCTGGTGGACAAGGGCGAGGTCGGGCTGGACGACCCGATAGGCAAGTACGTCGACGGCGTCCCGGGCGGCGACCGGATCACCCTGCGCGAGCTGGCGGGGATGCGCAGCGGGCTGTTCAACTACTCGGGCGACGAGGGGTTCTTCAAGGCCCTGACGGCCGATCCCCGGCGGCAGTTCACACCGGAGGAACTGCTCGCGTACGCCTTCCGGCACCCGGTGCAGTTCGAGCCCGGCGCGAAGTTCGAGTACTGCAACACCAACCTGATCCTGCTCGGGCTCGTGGTGGAGAAGGTGAGCGGCCGCAAGCTCGCCGAATACGTCAACGACAACGTCGTGGAGCCGGCCGGCCTGCGGCACACGCTGTTCCCCACCGGCGCGGAGTTCCCGTCCCCGCACGCCCAGGGCTACACGCAGCAGACGGCCTCCGGGAAGACGGAGGACGCGGCCGACTGGAACCCCTCGTACGGCTGGGCCGCCGGCGCGATGATCTCCGACCTGGGTGACATGCGGAAGTGGGCCGAGGTGCTGGCGACCGGCAGGCTGCTCACGCCCGCCACCCAGGCGCAGCGGCTGAAGGTCAGCCCGGCGGGCGACCTGCCCGACACCGGCTACGGCCTGGGCATCTTCAACGTCGAGGGCTGGATCGGGCACAACGGCTCGCTGCCCGGGTACCAGTCGCTGACCGTGTACCTGCCGCAGGCCCGGGCCACGATGGTGGTGCTGCTGAACACGGACATCTCGTACCGGGGATCGGAGCCCAGCTCGCTGTTCGGCAGGGCCATCACCGAGACGGTCACCCCGCGGCACCTCTTCGAACTGCCCGCCGCGCCGGTGACCGGGCAGCACTGACCTCCCTTGACCTCCCGCGCACAATGGTGGCGGCGCGCGGGGTGGACGAGGGAGAACGGCATGGGTCAAGGGACAACGCAGTACGAGGTGAAGGAAGGCTCGGGGGTCGCCCTGCGCGTCGCGGGGGAGGCCGATCTCGACGTCGCGGCCGAGCTGTTCCGCGGGTACCTGGACTTCTACGGCGTCGACATCGCGGCGGACCCGGAGCGTCCGCGCGCCTTCCTCGCGGAGCGGGTCAGGGACGGTGGGTCGCTGGTCCTGCTCGCGGAGGTGCCGGGCGGCGCCGGCACGGTCGGTTTCGCGCAGGTCTACCGGACCTTCTCCTCGCTCTCCATGCGGACCGGGTGGGTCCTGAACGATCTCTACGTCGCTCCGTCCGGCCGCCGCAGCGGCGCGGCCCGGGCGCTGCTGCGCGAGGTGCTGCGCCTGGCGGCGGAGGCCGGGGCGGCCGGTGTGCAGTTGGAGACGGCGTACGACAACCATGTGGCGCAGGGGCTGTACGAGGCGGAGGGCTTCGTCCGCGAGGAGTTCCACCTCTACTTCCACGACCTCGGCCGAAGCTGAAGCTGAAACGGTCGCGGGAAGCGTGAAACATTCCGGTGCCGCCGCGGCGTCATTGGAGTGAGACGGACGCGAGGGGGAGTAAATGCGGCAGGGTCGCAGAGATGGGTTCCGTGAGTTCGCCGCGGGCAGATCGGGTCACCTGTACCGGTCGGCGTGCCTGCTGGCGAGCGGGGACACCCACCTCGCGGAGGATCTGGTCCAGGAGACCCTGGGCCGGATGTACCTGTTGTGGGGGCGGATCTCCCGCATCGACAACCCGGCCGCCTACGCGCAGACGGTCCTGGTACGGGTCTTCCTGTCGCACCAGCGGCGCCGTTCGACGGGGGAGCGCCCGGTCGGGGAGTTTCCCGAGTCGGGGGTCCCGGCCGCGGGCGGCGCCGACCCGGTGCTGCGGCTGACGCTGCTGGAGGCGCTGGGCAGGCTGGCGCCGAAGGACCGGGCGGTGCTGGTGCTGCGGTACTGGGAGGACCGCAGCGTCGAGGAGACCGCCGACGCGATGAACGTCAGCTCGGCGGCGGTGCGCACCAGGACCTCGCGCGCCCTGGCCCGGCTGCGGGACCAACTGGGCGGCTCGTTGGCCGAGTTCGCCCGTCTCTGAGGCCGCGGCCGCCGCTTTGGCCCCTGTCCCTGCTCCGTTGCCCCTTCACGACACCCCTGGATGGAAGGTCTGATTCCGCATGCCCTTTGAAGATGAGCTCGGCGAAGCCCTCCGACGCACCGGGGAAGGGTTCACGGCCGACCGGACGGCCCTCGTGGACGCCGGTGAGCGCCGCGGGCGGCGCCTCGTGGCCCGCCGCCGGGCCGCCGTGATCGGCGGATCGGTCGTCGCCCTCGCGGTGATCGGAACCACCGGCGCCTACACGGGCGGCCTGTTCGGCGGCTCCGGATCCGGCTCGGGCGGCGGTGGCGGCCCGGTGAACGTCGCGGCGCCGCCGACCCTGCCGGGGGAGTCGCCGTGGGAGGCCCGCGAACGGGCGCTGAAGGAGCGCGTCGGCACGGGCGCCGTCTCCGCCGAGCAGCTGGTCAACGTACTCAAGCAGCTCCTGCCGCCCGGGCAGTTGACCGAGACCGACGCGCGGGGCACCGGCGACGAGCGGGGCCCGATGGTCTCCGGAGTCTTCGACGACGGGAAGGGCAAGGGGAGCATCGGCGTCTCCCTCTCCCGGGTGGACCCCAAGGGCGCGATGGCCGCCGAGATGGTGAAGTGCCCCGACAGGGGCCAGCTGGAGTACGACAGCTGCACCTCCGACACGCTCCCGGACGGCTCCAGGCTCCTGCTGTTCCAGGGCTACGAGTACCCCGACCGCCGGGTGGACACCAAGAACTGGCGGGCCACGCTGACGACCCCGCAGGGGTTCCTCGTCGACGTGCAGGAGTACAACTCGGCGGCCCAGAAGGGCAAGCCGATCAGCCGGCCCACGCCGCCGCTGACCATGGCGCAGCTCAAGGCGCTCACCGTCTCGCCGCTGTGGCACCTGGCGCTCAACGACCTGCCGGCCGCCCGGACGGAGGCGGCCCGGCCGCCCGCGGCCACGAAGGTGTCGGCGCCGGACATGCTGGTCGAGCTGTCGGGGAAGTACGGCATGACGGTCGTCGAAAGGGGCGGCGAGGGCGAGTACGGGTACATCGTGCTCGACGACGGCAAGGGCAAGTCGCTCGTACAGGTCAACGTGCAGGCGAACATGGGCGACGAGGTGTTCCGGGCGATGTTCACCGGCCCGGGCAGCAGCACCCTTCCCGACGGCACCCTCGTGAAGGAGGAGGACAAGCCCGGCGAGAAGGGCGGCAAGAACGTGGTCTGGTGGAGCGTGGACACGCTGCGGCCGGACGGCAGGCGGGTGGTGGTCTCCGGCTTCAACACCAACAAGCAGAACAAGCCGGCGACCCGCGAGAAGCCCGCCCTGACCATGCAGCAGCTCAAGGAGATCGCGCTCGACCCGAAGTGGTTCGGCTGAGCGGACGGGGTCACTTCGCGTCGGCGTAGCACTCCACGATCGCCGTCGTGAACGGGAAGCGGACCGGGGTGTCGCCGAAGGTGATCCGGCCGGCGAGGTCGCCGGCGGCGCGGATGGCCTCGGCGACGGCCTCGGCCTCCTCCTGCGGGCAGTGCACGATCACCTCGTCGTGCTGGAAGAACACCAGCTCGGCCCGCATCCCGGCGGTGGCCCGGCGCAGGGCCGCGAGGAGCAGCAGGGCCCAGTCGGCCGCGCTGCCCTGGACCACGAAGTTACGGGTGAACCGGCCGCGGGCCCGGGTGTTGGTCGAGGCGTAGCTCGGGGTGTAGCCCTCGTCCCGTTCCTGGGGGATCCCCGCCTCGCCCTCCTCGGGGGCTTCGGCGGGCGGCGGGCAGGTCCGGCCCAGCCAGGTGCGTACGAGGCGGCCCTCCTCGCCGGCCCGGGCCGCGTCGTCCACGTACGCGACGGCGAGCGGGAAGCGGCGGCGCAGCGCGGCCAGGTTCTTCAGGCCGTCGCCGGAGGTCTGTCCGTACACGGCGCCGAGCACGGCGAGCTTCGCCATCTCCCGGTCGCCGGAGAAGCCCTGGCGGGAGATGGCGGTGTAGAGGTCCTCCGGGCGCCCGGCCACCTCCATGAAGGCGGGGTCGCGGGAGATCGCGGCGAGGACCCGGGGCTCCATCTGGTCGGCGTCCGCGACGACGAGCCGCCAGCCGGGGTCGGCGACCACGGCCCGGCGGATCACCTTGGGGATCTGCAGGGCCCCGCCGCCGTTGGTGACCCAGCGGCCGGTGAGGGTGCCGCCGGGGATGAACTCGGGGCGGAACCGGCCGTCGTGGACCCAGTCGGCGAGCCAGGCCCAGCCGTGGGCGGTGTAGATCCGGTAGAGCTTCTTGAACTCCAGGAGGGGCTCGACGGCCGGGTGGTCGAGGTCCTGGATCTCCCAGCGGCGGGTGGACTTCAGCTTCATCCCGGCCTCGGCGAAGGCCTTGACGACGTCGGCGGGGAGTTCGGGGCGCACGCGCCGGCCGAAGGCCCCGGAGATCCGGTCGGCCAGCTCCGCGAGCCGGCGCGGCTGCCCGCCGCCCGCATACCGCTCCCCGAGGAGGTCGGTGAGCAGGGCGCGGTGCACGTCGGCACGCCAGGGCAGGCCGGCACGGTTCATCTCGGCCGCGACGAGGAACGCGGCGGACTCGGCGGCGGTGAGCAGCCGCATCCGGTCGGGGTGCGCGGTGGCGGCGTGCCGCTTCGCCTGGTCGGCGTGGACGGCGAGCAGCGCTTCGAGCGGTACGGGGGCGGGCTGCGGGTCGAACAGCGAGTCCTGGGTCCCGGGCACGGCCGCGCGCTGCGGCGGATCGGGGGGTACGGGCGCCCCGGTGAGCCGCGCCCAGGCGGCCGCGGCCGAGCGGGGTTCGCCGGAGCGGCCCTCGTGGCCGAGGAGCAGCAGCTCGGCGTCCTCCACGTCGTAGCACCGCTCGACGCGGACGCCGGCGGCGAGCAGGCGGGGGTACACGGCGGCGGTGGACCGCCAGACCCAGCGCGTCCCGGCGGGGGCGGCCCGGACGGCTTCGGCGGGGTCGCGCACGCTGACCCGCCCGCTGACCGGCTCGCTGCCGGGCGCGCTGCCCCGCCCGTCGACCCGCCCGCTGCCCCGCTCGCCCCCGGCGGCCGGGTCCAGGGGCGCGGCGTGCCACCGCCCGTCGCCGTCCTCGGCAAGGGCCCACCGGGGGGTGCGGTCGCTCATGGTTGCGAGTGTCCCACCGGGGTACGACAACGGCCGCTAGTGCCGCGTCGGGCAACGTTCGCCCGTCGCGGGAAACGTTGCCCGACGCGGCACCAGGGACCCGGCGGCCGCCGCGGGGCCGGGGAATTTCGCGGGCGCCGCACGGCGAGGCAAGCTGAGGGGCGTGACAGACCTTGCCGAAATCGTCGACCGCGCGTGCGAAGCAGCCCTCTACAGCCAGGACGACTCCGCGCTCGATGCCGGGGCCTCGCTGCTCGCCGCCGACACCGGCCGGTGGGCGGGCGTGGGCGCGGCGCTCCTCGGCCGCGGGCAGGGTTACGTACGGCAGGCCTGGGAGCGGGGGTGGCGGCCGGCCGACGTGCTGCGGCTCGTACGGCGGGACCTCGGGCAGATCCACCTGGACATCGCGGGCGACCTGATCGCCGGCGAGGCGCGGGCGTACGCGCGGCTGCCCGAGCGGTGGACCGACGCCGAGGTGTGGTGGGAGGACGACGCGCGGTACGGGGAGCAGCTCGCCGCCCGCCGGCGCGTCGACCGGTTCACCCTGGCGAGCGCCGTGCTGGAGGTGTTCCGGCTGCTGATCCGGCTGCCCTCCATCGAACCCGTCGGCCCGGTCCCGGGGGGCCCGGCCGACGCCCTGGAGCAGCACGCGCACATCGAGCCCCGCATGCTCGGGCGGATCCGGGCGCTGCTGGCCAAGGCCGAGGCGACGACGTTCCCGGAGGAGGCGGAGGCGCTCAGCGCCAAGGCGCAGGAGCTGATGGCCCGGCACACCGTCGACGAGGCGCTGCTGGCAGCGAGCGGCAAGGGGCCGGCCCAGGTCCCCGCCGCGTGCCGGATCGGGGTCGAGCCGCCGTACGAGGAGGCCAAGGCGGTGCTGCTCGACGCGGTGGCCGGCGCGAACCGCTGCCGGGCGGTGTGGAACAGCGGCTTCGAGTTCTCCACGGTGGTCGGCTTCGAGAGCGACCTGGAGGCGGTGGAGCTGCTGTACACCTCGCTGCTCGTGCAGGGGACGGCCGCGATGACGCGGGCCGAGGCCGGGCAGCGGGCGGGCGGGCGCAAGCGCACGAAGACGTTCCGGCAGTCGTTCCTGCTGGCCTACGCGAGCCGGCTGGGCCAGCGGCTCGCCGAGACCGCCGAGCACACGGCGGCCGAGACCCCGGACAACCTGCCTGCGCTGGTGGCCCGGGACGTGGCCGTCACCTCGCGGGCGGAGGAGATGTTCCCGCGGACCACCACGACCCGGCTGCGCGGCGCGACCGACCTCGCGGGCTGGGAGGACGGCACGGCGGCCGCCGACCGCGCGCACGTCGGCGGGAACCGGCGCCCGCTGCCCGGGCGCTAGGCGGTCTACCTCGAACCGCGGTCGTCCTCACCGCGCATGGCGCGGGACTCGGCCTTCAGGATGCGCGCCGACTTGCCGAGGGAGCGGGCCATGTCCGGCAGCTTCTTCGAGCCGAAGACGACGAGGCAGACGACGAGGAGGACGACCAGGTGCCAGGGCTCAAGCGCGTTGCGGATCACGTGCGTACTCGCCTTCTCGGGGTGACAGGGGTGATCACCGTCCGATGATCGTCCTTATCGAACCGCTTGTCACCAGACCTGTACAAATCTGAAGAAGTCCTGAAAGCGGATATTCTCGGCGCCATGAGCTGGCTGCGTGCCCTGAAGGACACCGCTCGTACGGGCATGACGGTCGAGCGGACCCGCCTGGAGCCCCTCACCGCGCTGCGGGCCGCCGCCGGGCTCGCCATCGTGATCGGCGCCGGACTGGCGTTCCTGGGGCCCGGATCGGCCGCCAGTTCCGCCTTCGGGGCCTTCATGGCCGCCATCGCCACCTTCCAGAAGAGCTGGCGGCCGCGTCCCGTCCTGGCCCTGGCCGCCGGGCTGACGCTGGCCGTCTCCACCTTCATCGGCTACCTCGTCGGGTCCTCCGACACCTCGCTGTTCCTCGTCCTGCTCGCCGTCTGGTCCTTCGCGGCGAGCCTGATGTGGGCGGCCGGCCCCACCGCCGGGATGATCGCCTCCGGCAACGTCGCGATCATGCTCGTCACCGTCACCCTGCCGACCTCCGTGCCGCAGGCCGCCGGGCACGCCGCGATGATCGCCGCCGGCGGGGTGGTCCAGGCGCTGATGATCATCCTGTTCCCCGTGCGCCGCTGGGGCGCCCAGCGCGACGCCCTGGCCGACGCCCTCGACGACGAGGCCGACTACGCCCGGCGGCTGCGCGACGACCCCGTCGCGCACTTCGACCCGGAGCCCCTGATGCGGGCGCGCGCCGCCGCGACCGTCACCCGCCGCCAGGCGAGGCGGCGCCCCGCCGAACTGCACGGGGCGCGCGGGCTCGCCGAGCGGATCCGGCCGGTGCTGGCCTCGCTCGCCGACCCGGCGGTCGGCGCCCCCGCCGAGGGGCCGGCGCGCGACCGGGTACGGGAACTGCTCGCGGCGGCCGCGTCGGTGCTGGACGCCGCCGCGCGGGCGATCCGGCACGGGGAGCCCGTACGCCTGCCCGCCCCGGCCCTCGCGGTGCTCAAGTCCCCCGACACGCCGGACCTGCTGGAGGGTGCGCCGCTGCGGGCCGCGCGCAGGCTCGCCGCGCTGCTGGACGACGTACTGGAGACGGCCGAGCCCGGTTCCGGGCGGACGGCCGACCCCGGGGAGTCGATGCTGCGGCCCACCCTGCCTGCGCTGGTGCCGATGGTTCTGAAGGCCGTACGGGCCGAACTGCGTCCCGGCTCGCCCATCCTGCGGCACGCCCTGCGCGTCACCGCCGTGGCCTGCGCGGGCTACGTCATCGGCCACGCGCTGCCGTTCGGGCACGCCTACTGGGCCCCGATGGCATCTGTCATGGTGATGCGGCCCGACTTCACCCAGACCTACTCGCGGGCCGTCGCCCGCTTCGGCGGCACCCTGGTCGGGGTGGCCGTGGCCACCGCCGTCGTGCAGCTCGTGCATCCGGGGATGTACCTGTCCGGCTTCCTCGCGGTGCTGAGCGCGGGGCTGATGTACGTGCTGATGCGCACCGGGTACGCCGTCTCGCAGGTCTTCGTCTCCGCGTACGTCGTCTTCCTGCTCGGCATGGGCGGGGTCCGCTGGGACCAGACCGTGCCCGACCGGGTGAGCCTGACCCTGCTCGGCGGCCTGCTGGCGATGCTCGCGTACGCCCTCTACCCGGCCTGGGAGACCCCGCGGCTGCGCACCCGGCTGGCCGACTGGGTCGAGGCGCTCGGCGGGTACGGGGCCGCCGTGCTCGGGCAGTACGCCGACCCGGCCGGGGCCCGGCCCGGCGAGGTGCGCGCGGCGCTGCTCGCGGCCCGGGACGCCCGGATCGCCTGGCAGGAGGCGGTCGACCGCGCCGCGGGGGAGCCGGTGCGCCACCGCGGCATCTCCCGCGCGGCCGCCGACGAGGCGGGGCACGCCCTGGCGGCGCTGGGCCAGGGCGTGATGCTGCTGGAGGCGCACCTCCCGGACCGGGCCCAGGCTCCGGTGCCGGGCGCGGCGGAACTCGCGCTGGCCCTGCGTACGGCTACGCGGGAGGGCGCCAGGGCGGTGCGCGAGCGCCGGGTCCCGCAGTGGGACGGCGTCCGGGAGCTGCTCGCCGGGGACGACGGGGATGACGGGGGCGGCGAGGACGGCGACGGCGCCCGGGCCACGGCCGGGGCCGGGGTCCTGCGCGGGGCCGCGCGGCAGGTCCTGGAGTCGCTGGACGAGGTCTCGGAGGCACTGCGTCCGGCGGCCCGCCAATAGCAGTGCGAGGAGCTGTGATCAAGGGGGCACAGCGCGTGCACGTGCATCTGCCCATGCAGGAGCCTATGAACACAGCTATGATCCGGTGCAGTTGACATCTGCACTATCGGGGGCTTCCTGTGGACCACGCGTACAACGGGATGGCAGCTGCAGAACTCGACGGCGTGACCTGGCAGAAGAGCAGACACAGCAACTCGCAGGGTTCCTGCGTCGAGTTCGCGAAGCTGCCCGGCGGTGATGTCGCCATGCGCAACTCACGCTTTCCGGACGGTCCGGCGCTCGTGTACACGCCGGCCGAGATAGAGGCTCTGCTGCTGGGCGTCAAAGACGGCGAGTTCGACCACCTGATCGGCTGACCGGAAAGGCGCAAAGATCAAGCCTTGCACGTGCACTGGCCGGGACTGATCGAAATGATCAACCCCGGCCAGTTGTCGTATTGAGTGGTATTTGCGCAGACCCGGCGCGCAGTCCTAGTCCTGGAGCATGAACAGGGCCCAGACCACCTTGCCGGTCAGGCGCCCCGCGAGCGGGTGCCAGCCCCAGCTGTCGCTGTAGGAGTCCACGAGGAACAGCCCGCGCCCCGACTCCAGGTCGAAGTTCTCCTCGGTCCGCTCCGGGGCGAACGCCCCGCCCGGCCGGTCCTCGCTGGGATCCCGCACCGCGCACACCAGACGGGTGCTCCACCGCATCAGGTGCAGCCGTACGGGCGGATCCGACTCGGCGCCGCAGCCGCGCGCATCGTCCGGCAGGGCATGGCGCAGCGCGTTGGTGACGAGTTCGGAGACCACGAGGGCCACGTCGTCGAAGCGGTCGTCGAGACCCCACTGGGTGAGCGTCGACCTGGTGAACGAACGGGCGCCCCGCACCGCCTCGTACCGGGCGGGCAGAGCGCAGGAGGCGGACCCGGAGACAGCCGTGGGGTCGACCGGGGGCAGCCCCTGCCGTAACGGCTCGAGCATGGTCGATCCATTCGTCCCCATGCGAGGCACTCCCGGGATTCGCGGGCAGAGCGGCAACTCTGCCCAGAAAGAACTGCGGGGTGGGTCCCGCGCCGGCGCGAAGAGCACGCAGGTGCGCGGCACCATGGTTCCGAATGCGGAAGCCGGATGCAAGGGCAGATGCACGTGCACGCGCCGGACCTGTCCACTCCCGTGACGGTTCTTGCTCATTTCTTCCTACGCATACTTACGGACTTCTTTTCCGGGACGCCGGATTCCGTTACAGAACGAGTACGGACCGATGCGTTTTGGTGGCAGACTGCGGCCCCTGGGGTACGGGGGCCCCGCGACGCACACGCGCACACCACGCGCACACCATTGCGATGGGGAGGGCAGGACTAGTGACCGCAGAAGCCAGCGGTTCTGTGGTGCGCCGCATCCTCCTGGGCTCACAGCTCAGGCGACTCCGAGAATCCCGCGGCATCACCCGTGAGGCGGCCGGCTACTCGATCCGCGCATCCGAATCGAAGATCAGCCGCTTGGAGTTGGGAAGGGTGAGCTTCAAGGCCAGAGACGTCGAGGACCTCCTCACGCTCTACGGAGTCACGGACAGCGCCGAGCGGGAGTCCCTCCTGGGACTGGTCCGCGAGGCCAACGCGACCGGCTGGTGGCACAGTTACGGCGACGTGCTGCCCGGGTGGTTCCAGACGTACATCGGCCTGGAGGGTGCGGCCTCGCTCATCCGCATCTACGAAGTGCAGTTCGTGCACGGCCTGTTGCAGACGGAGGCCTACGCCCAGGCCGTCGTCAGTCGCGGCATGCCGGGTGCCACCCGCGCCGAGATCGACCGGCGCGTGGCCCTGCGCCTGGAGCGCCAGAAGGTACTGGTCTCCGAGAACGCCCCCGTCTTCCACGCCGTGCTCGACGAAGCCGCGCTGCGCCGCCCGTACGGCGACCGCGACGTGATGCGCGGCCAGTTGGAGCACCTCATCGAGGTCTCCCAGCGGCCGAACGTGCAGCTTCAGGTGATGCCGTTCTCCTTCGGCGGCCACGCCGGGGAGAGCGGGGCCTTCACCCTGCTGCGCTTCCCCGAGTCCGATCTGCAGGACATCGTCTATCTGGAACAGCTCACCAGTGCCCTCTACCTCGACAAAGACGAGGAAGTGGGGCAGTACGGAAGGGCGATGGAGCGGTTGCAGGCCGACTGCCCCGACCCCGACCAAACCCGGGATCTCCTCCGTGGCCTGCTTCAACTGTCTTGATACGCACGTAGTATGACGTCTGATCAGTGCATGATGACCGATCGGTCTCCGGTGCAGCGCAAGGGTGCGCGCTCGCAGTAAGGGATGGCATGTCCATATTCGAGGACCTGGCTCACCAGTACATCGACGGCGAATGGCTGGCCGGCACCGGTTCGTGGGACATCATCGACGTCAACCCGTACAACGGGGAGAAGCTCGCGGCCATCACCGTGGCCACCGTCGAGCAGGTGGACCAGGCCTACCGCGGTGCCGAGCGCGCCCAGAAGGAATGGGCGGCCACCAGCCCCTACACCAGACGCGCGGTCCTGGAGCGCGCCCTGCGGATCACCGAGGAGCGCGAGAAGGAGATCGTCGAGGCGATGATCGACGAGCTCGGCGGGACCCGTCCCAAGGCCGAGTACGAGGTCCACCTCGCCATGGAGTTCCTCCGCGAGGCCATGCAGCTCGCCGTCCGCCCCGAGGGCCGCATCCTGCCCTCGCTCGTGGCGGGCAAGGAGAACCGGGTCCAGCGCCTCCCGGTCGGCGTCATCGCCGTGATCAGCCCCTTCAACTTCCCGTTCCTGGTCACCCTGAAGTCGGTCGCCCCGGCCCTCGCCCTGGGCAACGCGGTCGTCATCAAGCCCAACCAGAACGCCCCCGTCGTCGGCGGCGGGCTCATCGCCAAGATCTTCGAGGACGCCGGGCTCCCGGCCGGACTGCTCAACGTCCTGGTCACCGACATCGCCGAGATAGGCGACGCGCTCCTGACCCACCCCGTGCCCAGGGTCATCTCCTTCGCCGGCTCCGACCGGGTCGGCCGGCACGTCGGAGCGGTCGCCGCCCGCCACTTCAAGCGGACCGTGCTGGAGCTCAGCGGCAACAGCGCGCTGGTCGTCCTCGACGACGCCGACCTCGACTACGCGGTGGAGGCGGCGGTCTTCAGCCGCTTCGTCTACCAGGGCCAGGTCTGCATGGCGGCCAACCGCATCCTGGTCGACGCGGCCGTGGCCGAGGAGTTCACCGAGAAGTTCACCGCCCGCGTGCGCGGCCTGAGAACCGGTGACCCGCACGAGGCCGACACCCACATCGGCCCCCTGATCAACTCCTTCCAGGCCGACGCCCTGACCGCCCTGGTCGACCGCGCCGTCGAATCCGGGGCGCAGGCGCTCGTACGGGGATCTACGCGCGGCAACCTGGTCGAGCCGACGGTGCTGGCCGGGCTCCCCGAGGACTCCCCGCTGCTGGGCCAGGAGATCTTCGGCCCGGTGGCGCTGCTGGTGGTCTTCGACGGCGAGGACGAGGCCGTACGGCTGACCAACGCGACCCCGTACGGCCTCAGCGGAGCCGTGCACACGCGGGACGTGGAGCGCGGGGTGCGCTTCGCGCAGCGGATCGAGACGGGGATGATCCACGTCAACGACTCCACGATCGGGGACGAGCCGCTGGCCGCCTTCGGCGGGGAGAAGGCCTCCGGCCTGGGCCGGCTCAACGGCGAGGCCACGGTGGAGGCCTTCACCACGCAGAAATGGATCTCCGTTCAGCACGGTAGGACCCGTTTCCCCTTCTAGACACCCCTAGACTCGGGCGGGTCAGGCAGGACGCGTCCCGGGGGAGCCGAGTTGAGCAACATACCGGAGACCGGTCGGACGCCCCGGGTCCAGAACCGGCTCGTCATGATCCAGATCGTGGTGTTCTCGCTGCTGCTGACCCTCGGCGGACGGCTCTGGTACCTGCAGATACGCAATGGCCAGGAGTACACGGACGAGGCGAAGAACAACCACACCCAGCAGGTCGTCCAGCCCGCCGTGCGCGGCGCCATCCTCGACTCCCGCGGGGTACCGCTCGCGGACAACGAGACCCGCATGGTGGTCTCCGCGAGCCGCACCGAGCTGTCGAAGATGAAGGACCGCGGCAAGGGCGTTCTGACCCACCTCGCCGAGGTGTTGGGCCTCGATCCCGAGGACGTGGTCAACGGCGTCCGGCTGTGCGACGCCAAAACCCCCAAGCCCTGCTGGAACGGCTCCCCGTACCAGCCGATCCCCGTCACCGACGAGGCGACGACCGAGCAGGTCCTGGAGATACGGGAGCACGCCGAGCAGTTCCCCGGCATCACCGCCGAGCCCACGGCCCTGCGCCGCTACGCCGGCCCCGACGGTGCGAACACCTCCCAGGTGCTCGGCTACCTCTCGCCGGTGACCGACGAGGAGATCGCCAAGGCGAAGCACTCCGACTCCCCGTACCTGCGCTCCGACCAGGTGGGCCGCTCGGGCCTGGAGCGTACGTACGACAAGGAGCTGCGCGGCAAGGCGGGCATCACGCGCTACGAGGTGGACAACCTCGGGCGCGTCATCGGCGAGGGCGCGAGCGACAAGGCGCTGCCCGGGGCGAACATCGTGACCTCGATCGACTCGCGCGTGCAGGCGGTCGCCGAGCGCGAGCTGTACAACGCGATGCTCGAAGCCCGGAAGGGGTACGACAAGAACACCCGGCGCAACTACGAGGCGGACTCGGGCGCGGTCGTGGTGATGGAGGCGAAGACCGGCCGGGTCGTGGCGATGGCGTCGAACCCGACGTACGACCCGAACGCGTGGGTCGGCGGCATCTCGGCCAAGGACTACGCGGGGCTCACCGACAAGGAGTCCAACTACCCGCTGCTGAACCGGGCGATCCAGGGCCAGGCGGCCCCCGGCTCGGTCTTCAAGGTGGTCTCGTCGACCGCGGCGGTCAATGCCGGGTACCCCTTCAACGCCCGCTACGGCTGCCCGAGCTCGTACTCGGTGGGGAACCAGACCTTCACGAACTTCGAGTCCCAGGGCTACGGCGACATCACGATCGGCCGGGCGCTGGAGGTCTCCTGCGACACCGTCTACTACGGCATCGCGGACAAGGAGTGGAAGAAGGACGGCGGGATCAACCCGAAGAAGAACCCGAGCGACTGGTTCTTCAAGACGGCCCACGAGTTCGGCCTGGGCAGGCCCACGGGCATCGACCTGCCGAACGAGGTGCCCGGCCGGGTCCCCGACCGGCAGTGGAAGAAGGACTTCTTCGAGGCGAACAAGGCCGCGTGGTGCCGGGACGGCAAGAAGGACGGCTCCTTCGCCGAGAAGATCGCCTACGAGAACTGCCGCCAGGGCAACCAGCTGCGCGAGGGCGACGCGATCAACTACTCGATCGGCCAGGGCGACACCCTCGTCACGCCGATCCAGATGGCGTCGGTCTACGCGGCCATCGCCAACGGCGGCACCCTGCACCAGCCCAGCATCGGCAAGGCCGTGGTCAGCGCCGACGGCACCTCGGTGAAGGAGATCGCGCCGAAGGAGCAGGGCAGGCTGCCGATGGACGCGAAGCTCCGCGACGACATCGACGGCGCGCTGGCCGACGTGGCCACCACCGGCAGCGCCGCCTGGCGCTTCGGCGGCTGGCCGCAGAAGCAGATCCCCATGCACGCCAAGACCGGCACCGCAGAGGTCCAGGGCAAGCAGACGACCTCGTGGTTCGCCTCGTACACCGAGGACTACTCGATCGTGATGACGATCTCGCAGGGCGGCACCGGCTCCGGGGCCTCGGGCCCGGCGGTCCGCAAGATCTACGAGGCGATGTACGGGCTGGACCCGACGGGCAAGCAGGACCTCTCCAAGGCCCTGCTCCCGAAGCCGGCCACCGAGCTGCCCGCCGTTCGCCCGGACGGAGAAAACACCCCGCGTTGAGGACAGAAGCTGACCGCAAGGCTTCGTAACGTGGTTCCTGTCAGCGGGAGAGACACCCCAACACAGAAGGTGGTCACGTCATGGCTCAGATTTCCACGGAGATCCTCGGCGACGAGCGCGGCACGCTCCTGTCCTTCGTCGAGGCCCAGCGCACCGCGATCCGCGAAGCGGTGGAGGGGCTGAGCGAGGAGCAGGCGGCGAGCCGCCCCAGCGCCAGCGAGCTCTCGCTGTCCGGGCTGCTCAAGCACGTGGCCGAGGTGGAGCTGGGCTGGCTGCGGATGGCGCAGCAGCAGCCGAACGAGCGGCAGCGTCCCATGGAGCAGTGGGGCGAGGGCTTCCGGCTGACCGAGGAGGAGAGCATCCCGGCGGTCCTGGCCTTCTGGGACGGGGTCAGGGAGGAGACGGAGGCCTTCGTCGCCGCCCTCCCGAGCCTGGACGACACCTTCCCGCTCCCGCCGGCGCCCTGGTTCCCCGAGAACGGCAAGGTCTCGATGCGCTGGATGCTCCTGCACCTCGTGGAGGAGTTCGCCCGGCACGCGGGCCACGCGGACATCGTCCGCGAATCCATCGACGGAACGAAGGCCATGGGCTAGGGCCGGGCCGGGCCGGGCCGGGGCGAGGGCAGGGGCCGGGGCTGTGTTGGCTAGCCTGGCCGCATGTCAGCGATTCGGCTTCTTGTCCTCGGCGCGGTCCGCCAGCACGGGCGGGCCCACGGGTACCAGGTGCGGGCCGACCTGGAGTACTGGGGCGCCCACGAGTGGTCGAACACCAAGCCGGGGTCGATCTACCACGCGCTCAAGCAGATGGCGAAGCAGGGCGTGCTGCTGGCCCACGAGGTCGCACCGTCCGCGGCGGGGGGTCCGCCGCGGACGGAGTACGAGCTGACGGACGCGGGCCGCGCGGAGTACTTCAAGCTGCTCCGCGAGGCCCTGTGCACGTACGGCCAGAAGACGGACGTGCTCTCGGCGGCGATCGGCTTCATGGTCGACCTGCCGCGCGGTGAGGTGCTGGAGCTGCTGCGCGAGCGGCTGGCGAAGCTGGCCGGCTGGCGGTCGTCGGTGACCGAGCACTACACCCCCGAGGGCGGCCCGGAGCAGCTGGGCCACATCGGGGAGATCATGCACATGTGGGTCCACTCGGCGGACGCCGAGGCGCAGTGGACCCGGGGGCTGATCGAGCGGATCGAAGGCGGGGCGTACTCCTTCGCGGGTGAGGGCGGCGATCCGTTCGAGGGGGTCCTGGCGGAGAGCCAGGAGACCCCCTACGTGTAATCAAGTTTGACTAGCCGGGTTTCCCGGCGTATCTTCACCCATCCAACTACTCAAGTTTGATTACTGAGGAGTGATCTTGGCGATCTCCGTCGAAGTCGAGGGAGTCCACAAGCGGTACGGCGGGAAGCAGGCCCTGGCCGGGCTCGACCTGGAAGTGCGCACGGGGACCGTCCACGCGGTCCTCGGCCCCAACGGTGCGGGCAAGACCACGGCCGTACGCATCATGAGCACCCTGCTGCGGCACGACGAGGGTGTGGTCCGGGTGGCGGGCCACGACGTACGGACGGACGCGGCGGCCGTCCGCGCCCGGATCGGGCTGCTCGGCCAGCACGCGGCGCTCGACGAGCAGCTGGACGGGCGGCAGAACCTGGAGATGTTCGGCCGACTCCACCACCTGGGCGCGCGGCGGGCCGGACTGCGGGCGGACGCGCTGCTGGAGCGCTTCGGCCTCGCGGACACCGGCCGGCGGCCCGTGGGCCGCTACAGCGGCGGCATGCGGCGCCGGCTCGACCTGGCGGCGTCGTTCATCGGCAACGGGGACGGCGGCGACCCGGAGGTGCTGTTCCTGGACGAGCCGACCACCGGCCTCGACCCGCGCGGCCGTGCGGAGGTGTGGAGCGCGGTCCGCTCGATGGTGGGCGGGGGCACGACCGTACTGCTGACCACGCAGTACCTGGAGGAGGCCGACCAGCTGGCGGACCGCATCACGCTGATCGACGGCGGACGGGTGGCGGCCGAGGGCACGGCGGACGAGCTGAAGGCGAGCGTCGGGGCGGACCGGATCGTGCTCGTCCTGCGGGACGCGGCCCAACTGGCGCGGGCGGCGGCCCTGCTGGCGGACGCGACCGGGGACCCGTACGGGAACCTGGACGGGGACCTGTACGGGAACCCGTCCGCCGACCCGGACACCCTGACGCTGAGCCTGCCGGTGCGGGACCGGATGGCGGGCCTGACCCGGACGCTGCGCGTCCTGGAGGAGGCGGGCATCGAGGCGGCGGACCTCTCGGTGCGGCGGCCCACGCTGGACGAGGCCTTCCTGCACCTGACCGACGG
Organism: Streptomyces sp. NPDC051183; assembly: GCF_040682455.1. NCBI lineage: Bacteria > Bacillati > Actinomycetota > Actinomycetes > Kitasatosporales > Streptomycetaceae > Streptomyces > Streptomyces sp. NPDC051183. Next base: position 77,369 of record NZ_JBFBBA010000030.1, on the reverse strand, counting down.
CATCGGACGCACCGGAACGGAGGTGGCGGCATGAGCGCGGCCTGGGTGGTCTCGGACTCCTGGACGATGACCCGGCGCGAGCTCGCGCACTGGGCGCGGCAGCCCGTACAGGTGGTCGTCGGCCTGGTCTTCCCGGTGATGCTGCTGCTGATGTTCGGCTTCCTGATCGGCGGCGGCCGCGGGATCGACGGCGAGTACGTCGAATTCCTGGTGCCGGGGATGTTCGCGCTGACCATGGCCTTCGGCCTGGAGTCGACCATGACGGCGGTCACCCGCGACCTGGAGCGCGGGGTGATCGACCGCTTCCGCGCGATGCCGATGTCCTCCTCGGCGGTGCTGGTGGGCCGCAGCGCGGCGGACATGCTCCAGTCGGCGGTGGGCCTGCTGGTCCTCGGCGGGGTCGGCCTGCTGCTGGGCTGGCGCTGGCACGGATCGGCGGCGGCCGCCCTGCTCGGCTGCGCCCTGCTGCTCCTGTTCCGGCTCGCGATGCTGTGGATCGGCATCTACCTCGGCATGGTCGCGGGGCGGCCCGAGCTGGTGCAGGCGGTGCAGATTCTGGTCTGGCCGGTGGGTTTCCTGTCCAACGCGTTCGCCACGCCGGAGTCGATGCCGGGCTGGCTGGGCGCGGTGGTCGAATGGAACCCGATGTCGGCGACGGCCACGGCGGTGCGCGACCTGTTCGGCAACCCGGCGGCGGCGCCCCCGTCGTGGGCCTCGGACCACGCGGCGCTGCTGGCCGTGGTCTGGCCGGTGGTGCTGCTGGCGGTCTTCTTCCCGCTGGCGGTGGGGCGCTTCCGCGGCCTGAGCCGGTAGGCCGCGCAAGCGGGCTTGCACCTCACGCCGCGTGAGGGAGCACAGTCAAGGGCGTACCCAACCAGAGGAGCGGACGGAAATGGGCTACTCAGTGGGCCAGGTCGCCGGATTCGCCGGAGTCACGGTGCGCACCCTGCACCACTACGACGAGATCGGGCTGCTCTCCCCGAGCGGCCGCAGCCACGCGGGACACCGGCGGTACGACGACGCCGACCTCGACCGGCTGCAGCGGATCCTGTTCTACCGGGAGCTCGGCTTCCCGCTCGAAGAGGTCTCGGTCCTGCTGGACGACCCGGACTCGGACCCGAGGGAGCACCTGCGCCGGCAGCACGCCCTCCTGTCCGACCGGATCGCCCGGCTCCAGCAGATGGCCAGGGCCGTTGAGCACGCCATGGAGGCGAAGAAGATGGGCATCAACCTCACGCCCGAGGAGAAGTTCGAGGTCTTCGGGGACTTCGACCCCGACCAGTACGCGGCGGAGGCCGAGCAGCGCTGGGGCGGCACCGACGCCTACAAGGAGTCCGCCCGCCGCGCGGCCTCTTACACGAAGGAGGACTGGCAGCGGATCCAGGACGAGGCGGACGACCTCAACCGGCGGCTCGTCGCGCTCATGGACTCCGGCGCGGCGGCCGACGGTGAGCAGGCCATGGACCTGGCCGAGGAACACCGCGGCTGGATCGGCACGAACCACTACGACTGCTCGTACGAGATGCACACCTGCCTGGGTGAGATGTATGTCGCAGACGAGCGCTTCACGGCGTTCTACGACGGCATCCGCCCTGGTCTGGCGGTTTTCCTGCGTGACGCGATCATGGCGAACGCGGTGCGCGGCGTCTAGGCGGCGAGTTTCCCGCACGGCCCCCTCCGGTGACTGGAACCAGGCGGGGGCCGTGTGCGTTCATAATTGGAACCACCTGTCGCGTTCCCGCACACCGCCGACACCCCCCGATCCAGGAGAGCCCGGAACTCGTGTACACGCTTGCGCTCGGCCCTGAGTGGCTGTCCCCGGACTACCTGATCTCGCATTTCGGCCTGATCGGCATCCTGGTCATCGTCTTCGCGGAATCGGGCCTCTTCGCCTTCCTGCCCGGTGACTCCCTGCTGTTCACGGCCGGCCTGCTGGTCGCGAACGGCGAGTACATCAAGCAGCCGCTGTGGCTCGTCTGCACGCTGATCGTGGCCGCGGCGATCATCGGTGACCAGGTCGGCTACCTGATCGGCAAGTACTTCGGCCCGAAGCTCTTCAACAAGCCGAACTCGAAGCTCTTCAAGCGGGAGAACCTCGACGCCGCGCACGACTTCATGGAGAAGCACGGCCCCAAGGCCATCGTGCTCGCCCGCTTCGTGCCGATCATCCGCACCTTCGCGCCGATGGTCGCGGGCGCCGGCGCGATGAAGTACCGCACCTTCCTGACGTACAACATCATCGGCGGCATCGCGTGGGGTGCGGGTGTCACCTGCCTCGGCTACAAGCTCGGCCAGTTCGACGTCATCAAGAACAACATCGAGCCGATCTTCATCGGCATCGTCCTGGTCTCCGTCATCCCGGTGGTCTTCGAGGTGCTGAAGGCCCGCAAGGAGCGCAAGAACAAGCCCGCGGCGGAGCCCGTGCCGGCGTCGGCCGAGGGCGGCGAGGACGACCCGCAGACCCCGGGCCCGCGCGGCGGCCGCCACGCCAAGCGCTGACCTGTACGGAGCCCCGCAAGGCCTCCCACGCCCCGCAGACCCGCGAGAGTCTGCGGGGCGTACGCGTGTCCGCGCGCGCCCGCCAGGGCGCTGCTAGAACCCGCGGGTGCGCTTCGCGGCCCGGCGCTTGGCGGCGCTCGCCGCCCCGGGGATCCGCATGAACAGCCGGGAGGTCTCCGACCCGAGGTTGACCCCGATCGCGATGGCCAGCGCGATGGCGGCCGCGTTCGTCAGGGAGCCGAGGCCCTCGTTGAGCCGGTCCTCGGCGATCAGCAGCAGCCCGTAGTACGTCGCCGAGCCCGGCAGCAGCGGGCCGATGGCCGCGGTCACGTACGGCAGGGCCGAGGCGAAGCGGTAGCGCGAGAAGAGCTGGCCGAAGAGGCCCACCAGCCCGGCCGCGATGGCGGTGGACGGCACCGGCGGGATGCCTCCGGCGTAGTGCAGGGCCCCGAAGGTCACCCAGGCGACCCCGCCGTTCAGGGTCACGATCCACACGGTGGAGCGCTCCTGTTGCAGCAGGATCGCGAAGGTGAACACCAGCACCATCGAGGCCGCGATCTGGATCAGCGGCCGCTGGGTGATCTGGAGGACCTCCTCCGGCTTGGGGGCGGCGCCGAACTGGAGCCCGATGTAGAGCACGACCAGGACGCCCATGATGATGCCGATGAAGAGGTACATGACCTCCAGCAGCCGGGCGGACGCGGTGATGTAGTAGCCGGTCAGACCGTCCTGCACGGCCGCGACGAGGGCCCGCCCCGGCAGCAGCGCGAACAGTCCGCCGGTGATCACCGCGGAGGCCTTGATGTCCTCGATCTCCAGGAGCTTGAGCGCGACCCCGAAGGCGGCGGGCGGCATCGCGGCCACGACGAACTGGTAGAACTCCGGCAGTCCGCGCCCGGCGAACAGCCAGGCCAGCCGGTCGCCGAGGATCGCCCCGATCGCGGCCGCGAAGAACACGATCACGCCACCGCCGACGAGGGTGGAGGCCGCGCCGGCGAGCACCCCTGCGGCCAGCGTGAGCACCCAGCCGGGGTACGGGTGCCGGTTGCGGCGGATCTCGGCGAGGCGCCGGTAGGCCTCCTCCAGCGAGATCTCGATCTCGGGGGCGCTGATGTCGTCCACCAGCCGGAACACGGCCGCGAGCCGGTTGTAGTCGGTACCGCGGCGGCGCACGGTCCGGTTCGCCGAGACGGGGTCGTCCACCAGCGAGGGCTGGTGCGTGATGGACAGCATCGTGAAGGTGACCGTGGGCTCGCAGCGGTCGAGCCCGTAGCTGCGGGCCACCGCGAACATCGCGGCCTCCACGTCCTCGGCGCCCTCCCCGCCCGCGAGCAGCAGCTCGCCGATGCGCAGGGTGAGGTCGAGTACGCGGCCCACCGCGGGCCCGGCCTCGGTCTGCTTCTGCACGGCCTCGGGGACCGGCCGTACGTCGACCGGCATGCGCAGCATGGTGCGCATGCGGTCCTGCCACGGGGAGGCGACGGGGAAGCCCGGGGCGGGGGTGTAGGCGGGCGGGGAGTGCGCGGCGCTGTAGGTCGCCGGGGTTGCGAAGGCGGAACCCTCCTCCGGCTCCGGGGGCAGCGCCGCCAGGCCGTCGGGGACGGCGAACTCCGAGGTCGGCTGGTCCTCCTCGGCCGCCTCCGGCTCCATGCCCGGCGGAGGGGTGAAGGCGCTGCGCGCCTCGTCGGACGTGGGCTTCTTGTCCTCTGCCCCGTCGGCCTCCGCCACGCGTCCTCCACTCTGCGATCACCGGCGGTATCAGTATGCGGAACCGTTTCCTCCTGGGCTCCCCGGGCCCCGGGGGCTACACCGGGCAATTCGGCCCGTCCGGCGTTCGAGGACCGGGTCCGGGCAGAGCCCGGGGCCCCGCCGGGCGCCACTCCCCACCCCCGGGAACGCGACAGCGGGCGGCACCCCTATGGGTACCGCCCGCTGTCGTGCCGGAAGAGGGCCGGGGGACACCCCCCGACCGCGCTTCACCGGCGGAGCCTAGTGGTGGCCGCCCTGGGCCTCGAGGCGCTTGTACGAGGCCTCGATCTCGGCCTCGGCCTCGGTGCGGCCGACCCAGTTCGCGCCCTCGACGGACTTGCCGGGCTCCAGGTCCTTGTAGACCTCGAAGAAGTGCTGGATCTCCAGGCGGTCGAACTCCGACACGTGGTGGATGTCGCGCAGGTGCTCGACACGCGGGTCGGAGGCCGGGACGCACAGCAGCTTGTCGTCGCCGCCGGCCTCGTCCGTCATGCGGAACATGCCGATGGCGCGGCACTTGATCAGGCAGCCCGGGAAGGTCGGCTCGTCAAGGATGACCAGCGCGTCCAGCGGGTCGCCGTCCTCGCCGAGGGTGTTCTCGACGAAGCCGTAGTCGGCCGGGTAGCTGGTCGAGGTGAAGAGGCGACGGTCCAGGCGGATCCGGCCGGTCTCGTGGTCCACCTCGTACTTGTTCCGCGAACCCTTGGGGATCTCGATGGTGACGTCGAACTCCACGTCCTGCTCCTCCATGATCAGCTGCATGCAGCTTGATTGCTTCGAGACTGCGTTGTGATGAACTGCGTGCGCGTCCGGCCCAGCCCTGCCGGGTGGGGTGCCATGCTCGCGGCAAGACGCAGTGGTTAAGTGTCCCTCACGCATATGTGTGATCGCGAAAGGGGCTGGTCCGAGGTGCCATTGATCAAGACGTGGCAGCTCATCGCGGGGTCGGCCGTCGCCGGCCTCGCCCTGTCGGCGGCGGCGGTGACCGCCGCCGGTCCTTGGGACTCCGGCCAGCGTAAGGCCGAGCGGGACAGGGCCGCCTCCTGGGGCCCTACGGGTGGCGCAGATCACGGTGGCGGCGGAGCCGCGGACGGCGCCGGAGGGCTCCCGCAGGCCGCACCGAGCGCCCCCGGCGTGCTGGCCGGCGTGGGGCCCGGCATCGGGCCCGGCGGCGCCGCGAAGGCCGGTGCCACCGAGCAGTCCGGGCTCGCCGCCGCGCTGCGGCCGCTGCTCGCGGACCCCGCGCTGGGCAGCGTACGCACCGCCTCGGTGATCGACACCGCCACCGGGCAGGTCCTCTACGAGTCCGGGGCGCGGGACGCGATGACCCCCGCCTCCACCATCAAGATCGCCACCGCCGCGGCCGCGCTCGCCGCCCTCGGGCCCGAGCACCGGATCAGGACCACCGTGACCCCCGGCCCGGGCCCCGGCCAGATCGTCCTGGTCGGCGGCGGCGACCCCTCGCTCACCGCGAAGAAGAAGGCCCCCGCCGGCTCCGGCGGCAGCCTCGTCGCGCTGGCCGCCGACACCGCGCAGGCCCTCAAGGCCGCCGGCAGCGACACCGTGGGCCTCGGCTACGACGACTCCCTGTACACCGGCGCCGCCCGCCACCCGATCGGCCGCAACGACAACCTCGCCCCCGTCACCGCCCTCACGGCCGACGAGGGCCGCCCCGACGACTCCGCGTCCGGGCCCGTCGAGCGCACCGACGACCCCTCCAAGGACACCGCCCGCGCCTTCGCCGCCCTGCTCAGGGAACGCGGCATCAAGGTCACAGGCGAACCCGCCAGGGCCAAGGCCCCCACCGGGGCGGTCCCGCTCGCCACCACCCTCTCGACCCCCCTGGCCGGGCTCGTCGAGCGGATGCTGACCAACAGCGACAACGACATCGCAGAGGCCCTGGCCCGCCAGACCGCCCTCGCCGCAGGCCGGCCCGCCAGCTTCGAGGGCGCCGAGCAGGCCGTCACCGAGAAGCTGGCCTCCCTCGGCGTCGACGTCGCCGGCTCCCGCTTCGCCGACGGCAGCGGCCTCAACCGCGCCGACAGGGTCAGCACCGGGCTGCTGACCGGGCTGCTCGCCAAGGCCGCCGACCCGAAGCGGCCCGAGCTGCGTCCCGTACTCACCGGGCTGCCCGTCGCCGGCTTCACCGGCACGCTGCGCACCCGCAACTCCGGCACCTCCCCGGCCGCCGGCGTGCTGCGGGCCAAGACGGGCACCCTGACCGGGGTCAACTCCCTCGCCGGAACCGTCGTGGACCCCTCCGGCCGACTGCTCGCCTTCGCGTTCCTGACGGCGAACAGCCCGGCCGCCGAGGGGGCGGAGAAGGCCCTCGACAAGCTGGCCGCCGCCGTGGCCACCACGCCTTAGACCTGCGCCGGGGGATCCGCCCGACGCCTCGTCCACGTACGGTTGACGCATGACGAGCATCGGTGGTGCGGAGATGGTCGACTGGAACCTCGCGGTGGCGACCGCGACCCGGCTCGTGCGCCCCGGCCCGGAGGTCAGCCGGGACGAGGCCCGGGCCGTCGTCGCGGAGCTGCGCAGGCACGCCAGGACCTCGGAACGGCACGTACGCGAGTTCACCCGGATGCTGCCCGAGAACAGCGGCGTCCCCGACACCCCCGTGCTCGTCGTGGACCGGGCCGGCTGGGTCAAGGCCAACGTGGCCGGCTTCCGGGAGCTCCTTGCGCCGCTGCTCGGCAAGATGCAGGAGCGACGAGCCGGCACCCCCGGAGCCGCCGTGCTCGGCGCGGTCGGCGGCAAGGTCACCGGCGTCGAGCTGGGCATGCTGCTCAGCTTCCTGGCCTCCCGCGTGCTGGGCCAGTACGAGACCTTCGCGCCGGTCACCCGCGACCTGCCCGGCTCCCCGGCGGGCGGCGGCCGACTGCTGCTGGTCGCGCCGAACATCGTGCACGTGGAGCGCGAGCTCGGGGTGGACCCGCACGACTTCCGGCTCTGGGTCTGCCTGCACGAGGAGACGCACCGTACCCAGTTCACGGCCGTCCCGTGGCTCCGCGAGCACCTGGAGGGCGAAATCCAGACGTTCCTCGGCGCCACCGAGGTCGACCCGATGACCGTGCTGGAGCGGCTGCGCGAGGCCGCCCAGTCCTTCGCCGGCGCCCGCCCCGACGCCGAGCGGGGCGACGAGGGCCGCTCCCTGGTCGAGCTCGTGCAGACCCCCGAGCAGCGCGAGGTCCTCGCCCGGCTCACGGCCGTCATGTCCCTGCTGGAGGGCCACGCCGACTTCGTCATGGACGGCGTCGGCCCCGAGGCGGTGCCCTCGGTCGCCGAGATCCGCGAGAAGTTCCAGCAGCGCCGGGCCAGCGGCGCGGGCCGCCTCGACGCCGCCCTGCGCAAGCTGCTCGGCCTCGACGCGAAGCTGCGCCAGTACCGCGACGGCGAGCGCTTCGTACGAGCCGTCGTCGGCCAGGTCGGCATGGACGGCTTCAACCGCGTCTGGACCTCCCCGAACACGCTGCCCACCAAGGCCGAGATCGCCCGGCCCGCGGACTGGGTGGCCCGGGTGCACCGCAAAGGGAGCGAAGAGAGCCAAGGGAAGTGAAGTGGAGTGACACAAGGGGCGTAAACATGTCCCTCTGGGGGAAGCAGCATCACCCGTCCGAGGGACCGTGGGCCGTGGAAGGGCGTGCGATGCTCGGGGAACGGCTCGGCTCTGTCACCATCGACGCACTCTGAGTGACATCCCCGCCCCGCGGGGACGCCGGGCAGAACCCCCAGCGCACCACCCGCACCACCCTCCCCGAAAGCCTCCCCGCCTGGCAGGCCAGGCATCCGAACTCCACCGAAGGGCACCGGACATGGGTCCCCATCCTGCGGTCGCAGCGATACGCCTGGCGGTCCGCCGCGTACTCCACGACGTACTGACCGACCTCACCGACCTTCCCGCTCACGCGTCCGCCTCCGCAGCCGTCTCCGGCCGCGGCTCCGCGGGCCGTGGCACCGACGGTCGCACCGCCGGCGGCACCCTGCCACTCGTGCTCGTCGCCTGCTCCGGCGGCGCCGACTCCATGGCGCTCGCCTCCGCCCTCGCCTTCGAGGCCCCCAAGCTCGGCATCCGGGCCGGCGGCATCACCGTCGACCACGGGCTCCAGGCCGGCTCCGACCTGCGCGCCGCCGAGGTCGTCACCCGCATGACCGCGCTCCGCCTCGACCCGGTGGAGTCCGTCGCCGTGCGCGTCGGCCGCGACGGCGGACCCGAGGCCGCCGCCCGCGACGCCCGCTACGCCGCGCTGGACGAGGCCGCCGACCGGCTGGGCGCCGCCGCCGTGCTGCTCGGCCACACCCGCGACGACCAAGCCGAAACCGTCCTGCTGGGCCTCGCCCGCGGCTCCGGCATCCGCTCCCTCTCCGGCATGGCCGAGAAGTCCGGCGGCCCCGGCCGGACGAACCGCTACCGCCGCCCCTTCCTCCAGGTGGACCGCCAGACCGCCCGCAAGGCCTGCATGGTCCAGTCCCTGGCCGTCTGGGACGACCCGCACAACATCGACCCCGCCTACACGCGCTCCCGGCTGCGCCACGAGGGACTGCCCGCCCTCGAAAAGGCGCTCGGCAAGGGAGTCGTCGAAGCGCTCGCCCGCACCGCCCAGCTCTCCCGCGACGACGCCGACGCCCTGGACTCCTGGGCCGCCGAGGCCGAGACCGGCGTACGGGACGAGGACGGCCGCCTGGAGTGCGCCAAGCTCTACGCCCTGCCCCCGGCCGTCCGGCGCCGCGTACTGCGCCGGGCCGTGGTCGCGGCCGGCTCCCCCGCAGGCTCCCTCTTCGCCCGCCACATCGAGGAAGTCGACCGGCTCATCACCGGATGGCGCGGCCAGGGCGCCATCAACCTGCCCGGCCGGGTCGAGGCCCAGCGGCAGGGTGGCAGACTTGTCATCCGGCAGGGCTGATTGGTGCTGAAACACGGCTGAGTCCTCCGGGGGCACCCCCGGAGCCCCGGCCGACAACGAAAGTGATGCGGGTGGACGAGAAGGACATGGGCAGCGACCTCCAGTCGGTGCTCATCACCAAGGAAGAGATCGACGCGAAGCTGGCCGAGCTGGCCGCGAAGATCGACGCGGAGTACGCGGGCAAGGACCTGCTCATCGTCGGTGTCCTCAAGGGCGCCGTGATGGTGATGGCGGACCTGGCGCGCGCCTTGTCCACCCCGCTCACCATGGACTGGATGGCGGTGTCCTCCTACGGCGCCGGGACCCAGTCCTCGGGCGTCGTCCGGATCCTCAAGGACCTGGACACCGACATCAAGGGCAAGCACGTCCTGATCGTCGAGGACATCATCGACTCGGGCCTGACCCTGTCCTGGCTGCTGTCGAACCTGGGCTCCCGCGAGCCGGCCTCCCTCGAGGTCGTCACGCTGCTGCGCAAGCCCGACGCCGCGAAGGTCGCGATCGACGTGAAGTGGGTCGGCTTCGACATCCCGAACGAGTTCGTCGTGGGCTACGGCCTCGACTACGCGGAGAAGTACCGCAACCTGCCGTTCGTCGGCACGCTCGCCCCGCACGTCTACGGCGGCTGAGGCAGGAACCGACGGGGGCGGCCGCACGGGCTGCCCCGCAGGGGAACCCTGGAACGATTCCCGCCGTTGGAGCAGGGGAAGGCGGGTCTGTCAGCCGTCCCACGAGGCCGCGGGTGACAATTCAGGGGTACATTCCGAAGAACACTCTTTACTCACAGCAGCATTTACCTACGGGCAGGAGGGACGGGGTGCCTGGCGCCCCGTATGGATGGACGTGAAGCGATACTTCCGTGGGCCGGTCATGTGGATCGTGCTGGCCGTCCTCGCCGTGGTCGTGTTGATGAATGTCGTCGGCTCCGGCGGCGGCTACAAGACGGTGGACACCAGCGAGGTCATCAAGGCGATCAACAGTGGCCAGGTGCAGAGCGCCGAGCTCACCACCGGCGACAGCCAGATGGTCAAGGTCGAGCTGAAGAAGGACCAGAAGCTCGCCGACAACTCCGGCACCAAGTTCCAGGCCAACTACATCGGGGACCAGGGCGTCCAGCTCGCCCAGAACCTCCAGAGCAAGTACGAAGCCGGTCAGATCCCGGACGGCTACAAGGTCGCACCGGACAAGACCAGCCCGTTCCTGAGCGTGCTGCTCTCGCTCCTGCCCTTCGTCCTCATCGTCGTCGTCTTCCTGTTCCTGATGAACCAGATGCAGGGCGGCGGCTCCCGAGTGATGAACTTCGGGAAGTCCAAGGCCAAGCTCATCACCAAGGACACCCCGAAGACGACGTTCGCCGATGTCGCGGGCTCGGACGAGGCCGTCGAGGAGCTCCACGAGATCAAGGAGTTCCTCCAGGAGCCGGCGAAGTTCCAGGCCGTCGGCGCCAAGATCCCCAAGGGCGTGCTGCTCTACGGCCCGCCCGGCACCGGTAAGACCCTGCTCGCGCGTGCCGTCGCGGGCGAGGCCGGTGTCCCGTTCTACTCGATCTCCGGTTCCGACTTCGTCGAGATGTTCGTCGGTGTCGGTGCCTCGCGTGTCCGCGACCTGTTCGAGCAGGCCAAGGCCAACGCCCCGGCGATCGTCTTCGTCGACGAGATCGACGCCGTCGGCCGGCACCGCGGTGCGGGCCTCGGCGGCGGTCACGACGAGCGCGAGCAGACCCTCAACCAGCTGCTGGTCGAGATGGACGGCTTCGACGTGAAGGGCGGCGTCATCCTGATCGCCGCCACGAACCGCCCCGACATCCTCGACCCGGCCCTCCTGCGCCCCGGCCGCTTCGACCGCCAGATCGCGGTCGACCGTCCCGACATGCAGGGCCGTCTGGAGATCCTCAAGGTCCACCAGAAGGGCAAGCCGGTCGCACCGGACGTCGACCTCTCGGCCGTCGCCCGCCGCACCCCCGGCTTCACCGGTGCCGATCTCTCCAACGTCCTGAACGAGGCCGCGCTGCTCACGGCCCGCTCGGACAAGAAGCTGATCGACAACCACATGCTGGACGAGGCGATCGACCGCGTCGTGGCGGGCCCGCAGAAGCGGACCCGGATCATGTCGGACCGGGAAAAGAAGATCACCGCGTACCACGAGGGCGGACACGCCCTGGTCGCGGCGGCCTCCCCGAACTCCGACCCGGTCCACAAGATCACGATCCTGTCCCGCGGCCGGGCCCTGGGTTACACCATGGTCCTGCCCGACGAGGACAAGTACTCGACCACGCGCAACGAGATGCTCGACCAGCTGGCGTACATGCTGGGCGGACGCGCGGCCGAGGAGCTGGTCTTCCACGACCCGACCACGGGCGCGGCGAACGACATCGAGAAGGCCACCGCCACGGCGCGGGCCATGGTCACGCAGTACGGCATGACCGAGCGTCTCGGTGCGATCAAGTTCGGCGGCGACAACACCGAGCCGTTCCTCGGGCGCGAGATGTCGCACCCGCGGGACTACTCGGAAGAGGTCGCGGCGCTGGTCGACGAAGAGGTCAAGAAGCTCATCGAGACCGCGCACAACGAGGCCTGGGAGATCCTGGTCGAGAACCGCGACGTCCTCGACAACCTCGTCCTCGCGCTGCTGGAGAAGGAAACGCTGAACAAGGAGCAGATCGCCGAGATCTTCTCGACGATCGTGAAGCGCCCGGCCCGCCCGGCGTGGACCGGCTCCTCCCACCGCACGCCGTCGACCCGCCCGCCGGTGCTCTCTCCCAAGGAGCTCCAGCTGACGAACTCGGCGAACGGCACGTCGGCCGGCACGGCCGTCACGCCGGTCTCCACGGAGAAGGGCATCGAGGTCGCTCCGGAGGACCGCCCCGAGGTCTGATCCACCCGGAATGGAAGCCGCGCCCCCCAGGTTCTAGCCTGGGGGGCGCGGCACTTTTATATGCCCGCGAGCGTTGTGTGCACAGGAACGAGGAAGACATGACCGACCCAGTGACCCTGACCGGTGACGAGGGCACGATCGGCGAGTTCGACGAGAAGCGCGCCGAGGCGGCCGTCCGAGAGCTCCTGATCGCGGTCGGTGAGGACCCGGACCGTGAGGGCCTGCTGGAGACGCCGGCGCGCGTCGCGCGGGCGTACAAGGAGATATTCGCCGGCCTGTACCAGAAGCCCGAGGAGGTCCTCACGACGACCTTCGACCTCGGCCACGACGAGATGGTCCTGGTCAAGGACATCGAGGTCATGAGCAACTGTGAGCACCACCTGGTCCCGTTCCACGGTGTGGCACACGTCGGCTACATTCCGTCGACCGACGGCAAGATCACCGGCCTGTCGAAGCTGGCCCGCCTGGTGGACGTGTTCGCCCGCCGCCCGCAGGTGCAGGAGCGGCTGACCACGCAGATAGCCGACTCCCTGATGGAGATCCTGGACCCCCGCGGGGTCATCGTGGTCATCGAGTGCGAGCACATGTGCATGACGATGCGCGGTGTGCGCAAGCCCGGGGCGAAGACCATCACCTCGGCGGTCCGCGGCCAGCTCCGCGACCCCGCGACCCGCAACGAGGCCATGAGCCTCATCATGGCCCGCTGAGCTCTGGCCGCCCGGCCTAGGCGCGGGCCGGGGCTTCCGGGGACTGGTCGTCGTCCTCGGGGAGCTTCAGGACGTGCTCCAGGAAGAGGGCGGCGGCGATGACGGCCGCGCCCGCCAGGACGGAGAACCCGGCGTACCAGGTCTGGTCCCGGCGGGCGGGGATGTCGAGGGATTCGATCAGCAGGTAGACGCCCACGCCGCCGTACATGCCCGCCACGAGCGCGGCCACCAGCGCGCTGGCCTGTCCGAAGACCACCGCGCGGGCCGCCATCAGCGGCTCCACGCCCTTGGCGCCCGCCCGCCGCTCGCGCTGGGCCTTCAGGCGGGAGCGCAGCGACAGGGCGGTGGCGAGGAGCACCACCGCGATCACCGCGAGCACGATCGGCGCGGCCAGCGGGACCCCCGGCAGGCTGCCGTAGGTGCTCAACATCCGGGCACCCGCCCAGGACAGGACCCCGGCGACCAGGAAGATGCCCGCCAGGACCGCCGGCCTCAGTTGCTTCACTTGCCCGTTCCCCGCTCTCCGCACCACTCCGTCAGCAGTCCACAGGCTCGCATAGTTCCCCGGCCATCCGTAGCGATCGCGTTGGGTTCTGGCGGTGATGTCGGTCCTGTACCGGTTCCGGGTGACCTTTCTGTGTGGGGTGTCGTTGGTCGGATGACCGTACGTTCGGCCGAATCTGCGCGCGCCGGTCGAACCTGAACGACGCCTTGGCCCGGGCCGCCGGCCGCTGGGCCGTGGATCAGGCCGTCGCGGCCGGGGCGAGCGTCATCTACGTCGAAGACCTGCGGTCGCTGGAAGCCCGTGGCATGAGCCGCACCCTCAATACCCGTCTCTCCCAACAGGTTCGCGGGCAGATCGTGGACCGCATGCGGCACATGGCCGCCGAAGCGGGCATCGCCGTCGTCACCGTCCCTGCGCGCAACACCTCCCGGCACTGCCCGCGCTGCCTCACCCCGCTCCGTCACTGCAAGGCTCCCGACCGGCCCACGACACCGGGCTGGAAGTGGGCCCTCTGCCCTACCTGTCACTGGCAGGGAGACCGGGACCAAGGCGCCTGGCAGCGCATCGCATCACGCGGCCTCGCCCACCAGGCCAAGACGGCCTACGACCGTGCCACGGGCGCGATGGCGATCCGCTCGGTCGTCGACACCCTCGAAGCGGCCGCAGTCATCACCCCCACCCGGCGGGACCGGTCCAAGACCGGGCCCACCCGGCGTAAAGCAGCACGTCCGACGCCCAGGCGACGCCGGACACCCTCCCCCACCCGGCCGCAAGGACCGGCGGGAAAGCGTCCGGAGGGACACGCTCACACGGACCGGATCCAGCTGCCCCGCGCAGCCCACCGGCACCAGGGCGCGACAACGATCAGCACACCCACCAGCCGACACCGGCCACGAGGAACAGCACTCGGCGCGGGATTCCACTTCCACGCCCACGCCACCCCTCCACGGTGGAAACAGCGAGCTGATCAGTGACGCTAACGACTACTCCGGGAGGCGGAGTTCCAGGTCGGGGCGCGCCGTGACGCCGGCGAGGCCGATTTCGGCCAGGAGGGCGGCGACCGGGCCGCGGCCGGGGATCCGGGCCTCGGGGTCGATGTCGTTCCAGGGGGCCAGTACGAAGGCGCGCTGGTGGGCCCGCGGGTGCGGGAGGGTGAGGACGGGGTCGTCGGAGACGACCTCGGCGTACGAGACGATGTCGACGTCGATCGTGCGCGGACCGTACCGCTCCTCGCGGACGCGGTCGAAGGCCTCTTCGATGGCGTGGCCGCGCTCCAGGAGCGAGGACGGCGGCAGGGTGGTCCGGATGGCGACGACCGCGTTCAGGTACGAGGGCTGCGAGCCGGGGGCCACACCCCAGGGCTCCGTCTCGTAGACGGGGGAGACGGCCTTGACCCGCAGGCCGGGGGTGTCGCCGAGGGCGTCGATGGCGCCCTGGAGGGTCTCCAGGCGGTTGCCGAGGTTCGCGCCGAGCGCGACGACGGCCCACTTGGGGTTGGACAGCGTGACGTCCGCCGCGTCGACGGCTTCGACCACGGAGGCGGGTACCGGCTGGACGGTGGGGTCGCTCTGGGCGTTCTGTCCGTTGTTCATGCGCGGCTCCGGGTGATCGTGATGGTCACGTCGTCGAAGGGGACGGTGATGGGCGCGTCCGGCTTGTGGACGACCACCTCCACCTGCGCCACCGCTTCGTGCTTGAGGCACTGCTGGGCGATCCGCTCGGCGAGGGTCTCGATCAGGTCGACGGGCTCTCCCTGGACCACGTCGACGACCTCTTCGGCGACGACCCCGTAGTGCACGGTCTTCGCCAGGTCGTCGTCCTCCGCCGCGGGGCGGGTGTCGATGTGCAGCACCAGGTCGACGATGAAGGTCTGGCCCTCCTCGCGCTCCCGGGGGAAGACGCCGTGGTGCCCGCGAGCCTTGAGGCCGCGCAGCGCGACACGATCCACGCGAATCACTCCTGCTTTCGTAGGTGCTTCCGGCCCCCGGGGCTCCCCGGGGCCATGGGCCTGCGCCGAGTGCGGTCGGCGTCGTCCGTCTTCGAATTTACCTGCGAAATACCTCGGGCCCCGCCGGAGGGGTCAGGAGGGCTGCTCTTCTTCGTCCTCGTCGGAGTCCGTGAGGACGGGAGAACCGTGGTGGGACCAGAGCCGCCAGCCGTCCGGTGTGCGTCGGAACACATTCGTGGCGACCACCAGCTGGCCGACGAGCGGGCCGAGCTCGCCGGCCTCCTCGGAGGGGCCGCCGCTGAGGATGTTCTCCGTGCACGTCACCAGGGCGGTGTCACCTATGACGGCGACCTTGGTGTCGGTGAGGAAGAACTGGATGTAGTCGGTGTGGGACATGATCAGCGCGTACGAGCGCAGCACCTCGCCGCGGCCCGAGAGCACCGGCCAGCCGGGGTGCACGCAGGAGATCTCGTCGTCGAGCCAGAGCGCCGACATCGAGTCGAAGTCCCCCTGCTCCATGGCCTCGTAGAAGGCCGTGTTGACCTCTTCGACCGCTTCGATGTCGGTACGGCTCACCGTGCCCCTTCCCTGTCGCTACGGCGTGTCCGTGCTCGGCGGGACACAGTGCGGATCCCAGCGCGGACCCCAGCGCGGATCACAGTGCCCCTTCCACGGCGCGGGCCACCCGAACCGCGTCCGCGCTCGCCCGTACCTCGTGGACCCGTACGGCCCAGGCGCCCTGGTGGGCGGCGATGGCGGACACCGCGGCGGTGGCGGCGTCGCGCTCGCGGGCGGGCGGCGGCGAGGCGTCGGCGGCGCCGGCCAGGACCCGGCCGAGGAAACGCTTCCGCGAGGCGGCGACGAGCAGCGGGAAGCCGAGCGCGCGCAGCCGGGGCAGGTGCGCGACGAGGGCCAGGTCGTGCTCGGCGTTCTTGGCGAAGCCGAGGCCGGGGTCCACGAGGAGCCGCTCGGGGGCGATCCCGCCGGCGACCACGGCGTCGATGCGGTCGCGCAGCTCGGCGGTGACCTCGGCGAGCACGTCGTCGTAGACGGCGAGGCTGTTCATGCCGTCGCTGAAGCCGCGCCAGTGCATCACCACGAACGGCACCTCGGCGGCGGCGACGGCCGGGATCATGCCGGGGTCGGCGAGGCCGCCGCTGACGTCGTTGACCAGGGTCGCGCCGGCGGCGACGGCCCGGGCGGCGACGGAGGCGCGCATGGTGTCCACGGAGACGACGACGCCCTCGGAGGCGAGGCCGCGCACCACGGGTACGACGCGGCGCAGCTCCTCCTCCTCGTCGACGCGGGAGGCGCCGGGGCGGGTGGACTCGCCGCCGACGTCCACGAGGTCGGCGCCCTGTGCGACGAGGTCGAGGCCGCGCTTGACGGCCGCGGTGGTGTCGAACCAGCGGCCGCCGTCGGAGAAGGAGTCCGGGGTGACGTTGACGACGCCCATGACCCCGCAGCGGTCCCATTCGGGCAGACCTGTGACCCGGCCCCTGTCGGCGGCCCCGCGCTTCGTGTTCATAGGTCCAAGGGTAGGGCTGACCTGGACAACGCAGGGCCCCGGAGCCGTTCGGCTGCCGGGGCCCTGGGTGGCGTCCACGGGGTGGTGGGGGCCGGTGGGGGGCGGGGGACCGCTTACGCGGCCCGCACCTCGCGCTCGGCCTGGACCGGTACCGCGGTCACGCGGTGGTGGGCGCAGGTGCGGACCGGCTTGGGGCGGCGCCGGCTGGCGAAGAGCCGGGGCAGGGCCAGGGTCACGAAGCCCTCGGCCTGCATCACGGCGAAGCCGATGCGGGGCAGGTCGCGGGTCTGGCGGTAGACCATGAAGCGCGGCTCCCAGCGGGGGCGGAACTTCTCGTTGAACTTGTACAGCGACTCGATCTGGAACCAGCGCGAGAGGAAGACCAGCAGGCCGCGCCACATCCGCAGCACCGGGCCGGCGCCGATCTTCTCCCCGCGGGCGAGGGCGGCGCGGAACATCGCGAAGTTCAGGGAGACCTTCTCGATGCCCAGGGACGGGGCTTCCTGGAGGGAGGCCACGATCAGCAGCTCGTTCATGCCGGGGTCGGCGGCGCGGTCGCGGCGCATCAGCTCCAGCGACATGCCGTCGCTGCCCCAGGGGACGAAGTGCAGGACGGCCTTGAGGTCGCCGTACGGGGAGGTGTCGCCCTCCTCCACGCGGTGCGCGGTGGCGATGAAGCAGTCGCCGTCGCCGTCGTCGCCGACCCGGCCCAGGGCCATCGAGAAGCCGCGCTCGGTGTCGGTGCCGCGCCAGGCCTCGGCGGCGCCGCGGACCTGCTCCAGCTCGGTCGGGGTCAGCTCGCTGACGCGGCGGACCTTGGTGGTGTAGCCGTTGCGTTCGATGCGCTTGACCATCTGGCGGACGTTGCGCATGGGGCGGCCGGCGAGGGAGAAGTCTTTGACGTCGACGATCGCCTCGTCGCCGAGCTCCAGGGCGTCCAGGCCGGTCTCGCGGGTCCAGACCTCGCCGCCGGTCTCGCTGCAGCCGACGACGGCCGGGGTCCAGGAGTGGGCCTTGGCCTCTTCCATGAACCGCTCGATGGCGCCGGGCCAGGCCTCGACGTCGCCGATGGGGTCGCCGGAGGCGAGCATCACGCCGGAGACGACGCGGTAGGTGACGGCGGCCTTGCCGCTGGGGGAGAAGACGACGGCCTTGTCGCGGCGGAGCGCGAAGTGGCCGAGCGAGTCGCGGCCGCCGTGCTTGGCCAGGAGCTCGCGCAGCTTGGTCTCGTCGTCGGAGGTGAGACGGGCCGCGGGGTGTTCGGGGCGGAAGGCCAGGTAGATGGTGGTCAGCGCGGTGAGCATGCCGAGGGCGCCGAGGGAGTAGCCGACGGTCCAGGACACCCGGCCGGCGTAGTCGACGGGTCCCTCGAAGCCGAAGAGCCCGTAGACGACGTGGCTGATCTGCTCGGAGATACCCGGCTTGCCGACGACGCGGCCGGGGTGCGAGTTGACGATGACCAGGCCGAGGCCGATCGACCCGGCGCTCATCAGTACGAAGTTGGCGAGTGCCTTCCAGCGGCTGCGCGGGTCGGGCAGTGCCCGGAATTCACTCTGGTGGCGTACGAGCAGCGTGAGGAGCACGGCCGCGATGACTACACCGATGATCGAGTGACGGTACGTAAACTGGGCCACGGCTCCGGCGGGCAGCAGGACCACGGCGGCCCGCCAGGCGCGGCGCTTGTGGCGCTTGAGCCCGTGGGCGAGCAGCAGCAGGAGTACGCCCGCGCTGATGGAGAGGGCTGCGGCGAACGGCCCCAGGGAGCCGGGCAGCACCTCGGTGACCGCGTGGATCCGGCTGTGCCGGAACCGCGGGAAGACACCCGCCGCGATGTCCAGCAGGCCGACGATCATGACGGCCGTACCTACCAGGCCCGGGACGGACTCCGGTCGTGGGCCTTGGAGGATTCGGCTGACCCGCTTCGGAACCTGTCCGGACTTATCGCCATCTATCCTGCTAGACATCGCTTCCCGTTGCTCCGCGAGAGATCATGTGGCCGAAGGCCGCGACAGCCTCCGGAGTGTGGTGCGTCCACTAGGACGACATCGAGGAGGAGCGGGTTCACTCTTCCGTCGAGAAAAAAACTAGTCCTGCCATAGAAAGTCGACTGACTGCTCATGGGTCTCACCAGTAATACGGTTCTGGCGCTGGCCATTGTCGCCGGTGTGCTGCTGTTCGCAGCCACGGTCTGGTTCTGGCCGCGGCTCTCCGGCCGCACCTGGCGCGCGCTGATCGGCCGGATCGGCCTCCTGCTGGCCACTCAGCTGGCGCTGTTCTCGGCGGTGGGGCTCGCGGCGAACAAGTCGTTCCTCTTCTACGGGTCCTGGGCCGACCTGCTGGGCAAGGAGACGTCCATCGGCAAGGTCGTCGACCACTCGATGAGCAGCAAGGACATCAAGGTCGTCGACAAGCAGAAGCTGGACGTGCCCGGCGGCGGCAAGCCCCAGGTCGGCGGTCAGATCCTGAAGGTCGCCATAACGGGCCAGAAGTCGAAGATAACGAGCCCGGGCTACGTGTGGCTGCCGCCGGAGTACTTCCAGCCCCAGCACAAGGACGCGAACTTTCCCGCGTCCATCGTGCTGACCGGCTACCCGGGCACCGCCGAGAACCTGATCAAAGGGCTCGACTACCCGATGAAGGCCTTCAGCCTGTCCAAGGCCGGCAAGATGAAGCCGATGATCCTGGTCATGATGCGCCCGACCATCGCGCCGCCGCGCGACACCGAGTGCGTGGACATACCCGATGGCCCCCAGACCGAGACCTTCTTCGGCGTGGACCTGCCGCAGGCCATCACCGATACCTTCCGGGTCGGCAAGAAGCCGCAGAACATGGGCTTCATCGGCAACTCCACGGGCGGCTACTGCGCTCTGAAGATCGCCGCGCACTACCCGCAGACCTTCGGCGCCGCCGCGGGTCTGTCCGCGTACTACGACGCCCCGGACGACCCGACGACCGGTGACCTGTTCCACGGCGACGACAAGCTGAAGAAGCGGGCGGACATCCTCTACACCATCGAGAACAAGACCCCGACCGGTACGTCCTTCCTCGTCACCAGCAGCGAGAAGGGCGAGCCGAACCTCGCCGACACCAAGAAGTTCATCAAGAAGGTCAAGAGCCCCGACCGGGTCTCCTCGATCATCCTCGACAGCGGTGGCCACAACTTCAACACGTGGCGCCGCGAGATCCCGCCGATGCTGGTGTGGATGAGCGGGCGCATCCAGGCCTGAGCCCGGCAGCCCCAGCGCCCCGCTTCAAGCCTCCTGCAGCTGGGCCCGGCGCAGCGCCCGGTGCACCCCTTCCGGGGTGAGTACGCCGACCAGTGCGCCGGACTCCGGATCCGTGACCCCGATCCGGCCGGAGTCCTCTTGCAGGAGCACCGCGAGGGCCTCGCGCAGCGAGGCCCCCAGCGCGACCGTCGCGGCGGGCTCGCCGCCCCCGGGTGCCGCCAGGTCGGCCGCCTCCACCGGGGTGACCGCGAGCCGCTTGAGCCCCCGGTCGGCGCCGACGAAGGAGGCCACGTACTCCGTGGCCGGCGAGCCGAGCACCGCGGCCGGGCTCGCGAACTGCTCGATGGTGCCCGCTCCGTAGACCGCGATGCGGTCGCCGAGCCGGATCGCCTCCTCCAGGTCGTGCGTGACCAGCAGGATCGTCTTGCGCACCGTCTGCTGGAGCGTCAGGAACTCGTTCTGCAGGCGTTCGCGCACCACCGGGTCCACCGCCCCGAACGGCTCGTCCATCAGCAGCACCGGCGGATCCGCGGCGAGTGCGCGGGCGACGCCGACGCGCTGGCGCTGCCCGCCGGAGAGCTGCTCGGGATAGCGGCCGCCGTGTACCGCCGGGTCCAGCCCCACCAGTTCGAGCAGTTCGGCCGCCCGGGCGCGGGCCTTGGCCTTCGGCGTGCCGAGCAGCTGCGGCACGGTCGCCGTGTTCTCCAGCACCGTCTTGTGCGGGAACAGACCGACCTGCTGGATGACGTACCCGATGCGGCGGCGCAGTTCGACCGGATCGGCGGCCGCGATGTCCTCGCCGGCCAGCAGGATCCGGCCGGAGGTCGGCTCGATCAGCCGGTTGACCATCTTCATCGTCGTGGTCTTGCCGCAGCCGGAGGGGCCCACCAGCGTGACCAGCTCGCCCTCCGCGACCTCGAAGGACAGGTCCGCGACGGCCGTCGTCCCGTCGGGGTAGCGCTTGGTCACTTGCTCGAATCGGATCACATCGCCATCCTTCCCTACCCGTGTGCCCGGGTTGGCGAAGGGTTTGTAAGAGGAGTGTTGCGCGCCCGCGAACGATTCCGGCCATTGTGGGCGGCGGGGGTTATGGTCACTCGTGGCTGCGCATTCGGGAAGACGTACGTTCGAGGGCAGGGGGTGATCGGCATGGCCGGGCAGAACTGCCTGGTGGCGAACGACTGGCTCTGCTGGGAGTACGTCACCTCCCGCTCCCAGGAGCTGACCGACGCCACGCTCGAACACGTCTGGATCACGGGCCTGTCGGTGCTGATCGGACTCGCCGTGTCCCTGCCTCTCGCGCTGCTGGCCCGCCGCGGCCGCCGCTGGGCGGCCCCCGTGCTCGGCGTCACCACGCTGCTCTACACGATCCCCTCGCTCGCCATGTTCTCCCTGCTGCTGCCCGTGTTCGGGCTCTCAGCGGCGCTGGTGGTGACCGGCCTGGTGCTCTATTCGCTGACCATCCTGGTCCGCAATGCGCTGGCCGGCCTGGAAGCCGTCCCCGAGGACGTACGGGAGGCCGCGCGCGGCATGGGTTACGGGCCCGGGCGGCTGCTGTGGCAGGTCGAACTGCCGCTGGCGCTGCCCGCGCTGCTGGCCGGGGTGCGCATCGCCACCGTATCCACGGTCGCGCTGACCACGGTGGGCTCCATCGTCGGCAAGGGCGGCCTCGGCAATCTCATCGCCCCGGCCGTGAACAGCTCCTTCAAGGCCCAGGTGCTCACGGCTTCGGTGCTGTGCGTGCTGCTCGCGCTGGTGGCGGACCTGCTGCTGCTCGGCGTACAGCGGCTGCTCACGCCGTGGACGCGGGCCGTCCGGACCACCGAGGGGGCCTGAGGGATGGGCGTACTGGGCGGGGCCTGGGACTGGCTGGCGGACGGTGCCAACTGGTCGGGCGAGAGCGGCGTCTGGCACCGGCTCGGCGAGCACGTCTACGTCAGCGGGGTCGCCCTGGCCATCGCCTGCGCGGTGGCGCTGCCGCTGGGCCTGTGGCTCGGCCACCTCGGCAGGGGCGGGGCCCTCGCCGTCAACGTCTCCAACATCGGCCGGGCGGTCCCCGTCTTCGCGGTGCTGGCGCTCTTCATGGTCTCGCCGCTGCGCAACGCCGGGTACGTGCCGACCATCGCGGCGCTCGTGCTCTTCGCCGTACCGCCGCTGCTGACCAACGCCTATGTCGGCATGCGCGAGGTGGACCGCTCCGTGGTGGAGGCCGCCCGGGGCATGGGCATGTCGGGCGGCCAGCTGTTCCGGCGGGTGGAACTGCCCCTCGCGCGCGGTCTGGTGATGACGGGTCTGCGCTCGGGAGCCGTGCAGGTCATCGCCACCGCGACGATCGCGGCGATGGTCGGGCAGGGCGGCCTCGGCCGGATCATCACGGCCGGCTTCAACACGTACAACACCCCGCAGGTCGTCGCGGGCGCCCTGCTGGTGGCGGCGCTGGCCCTGCTGGTCGAGGGCGCGCTGATCGCGGTGGACCGGCTCTTCCCGCGCCCGGCGGCCCGCTGACCGTCCGGCAGCCTTTCCCTGTTTGTCCTCTTGTCCTCTTGTCCTCAGCCCGAAGGAGCAACACCATGAGCAAGTCCACGCGCGTCCTCGGCGCGGCCCTGGGCGCGGTGGCCCTGACCGTCTCGCTCGCAGCGTGCGGCGGCGACAGCCTGGAGAAGAGCAAGGACGGCGGCGCCTCCGCCCCGGGGTCCGGGGAGGCGGGCAAGGGCGGCAAGCTGGTGATCGGTGCGGCGGGCTTCACCGAGTCGGACGTGCTCGCCGAGCTGTACGCGCAGATCCTCAAGGGCGCGGGTTACAACACCTCGATCACCACGGTCGCCAACCGCGAGCTGTACGAGCCGTCCCTGGAGAAGGGCGAGATCGACGTGGTCCCGGAGTACGCGGCCACGCTCGCGGAGTTCCTCAACGCCAAGGTGAACGGCTCGAAGGCGCCCTCCGAGAAGCCGGTCGCGTCGAGCGACGTGGCGGCGACGGTCGCGGCCCTGGAGAAGCTGGCCGGTCCGCTGGGTCTGAAGGTGCTGCCGGCGGGGGAGGCGGTCGACCAGAACGCCTTCGCGGTGAGCAGGGAATTCGCGCAGAAGAACAACCTCAAGACCCTTTCCGACCTCGGTAAGTCGGGCCTGAAGGTGAAGATCGCCGCGGGTGACGAATGCGCTGTCCGCCCCTTCTGCGCCCCGGGGTTGAAGAAGGCATACGGAATCGACATTTCCGGTATTGACCCGAAGGGCGTCGGCACCCCGCAGGCCAAGCAGGCGGTCAAGGACGGGACCGACCAGCTGGTGCTGACCACGACCACGGATGCCACCCTCGACAGCTTCGGCCTGGTGCTGCTGGAGGACGACAAGAAGCTCCAGAACGCCGACAACGTCCTGCCCGTGGTCAACGCCAAGGACGCCGGAGCCCCGGAGATCGCGGCCGCGCTCGACAAGCTCACCAAGGTGCTCACGACCGCCGACCTGGTCGAGCTGAACCGCAAGGTGGACGCGGAGCGCGCGAAGCCCGCGGATGTCGCGAAGGCCTTCCTGGAGTCCAAGGGCCTCGTGAAGAAGTAGCAGTTGCGGGGTTGGTGGAGAATTGCGGGGTAACTGCTCGGGAACGAATTGCCGGGCGGCTACCCCACTCCCCGTCCACGCCCTGTAAATTTCAGGCCATGCCCCGTGGACGCCACCGCAATCCCGAACCCCTGCACCGGCTGCTCACGCCGACGACCGTTGCCGGCATATCCGTCGGCAGTGCCGGCGCGGCCTGGCTGCTCGCGGAACCGATGGCGCTGCGCCTGCTCGTCGCCCTGACCGCGGCCGCCGGCGTCGCCGGCGCCGTCGTCATGCGCTCCTGGGACCGTTCGGCCGGCCGCCGGGTGGCGGAGCTGGCGCGCGAGCGGGTCAAGGACGAGTGGAAGACCGAAGAGCGCATAGCCGAGCTGGAGTCGGACCTCGAAGAGGCCCGGGTCCTGCGCGGCAGGCTCGACGCCAAACTGCGGGCCAAGCGCGTCGAACTCGCCGGTCTGCGCGGCGAGCACGCGGCGCTGCTGCGCCGGTACGCGACCGCCGAGACCGAGCGCGCGAGCGCCCTGGAACGGCGCCGGCTGCTGGCCATCGAGGCCGCGGCGGCCCCGGCGGCGGCCGCCCCCAAGGAACTTCCGCCGGTCTCCGAGGAGCGCACCGCGGCCGGCGCGCCCACCCCGGTCGGCTACGCCCGCGCCCACGCCGCCCTGGCGGCGCTGGCCCGCAAGGCCGAAGCGGCCGCCGGGGCCCCCGAGACCCCGGCCCTGGCGGCGGCTCCGGTGCCCCCGGCGCTGGAGGCGCACGCGCGGCCCGCGCCGGCCGGCCCGGCCGCAGCGGTCCCCGCGCGCCGGCTCGCGGCCACGGTGGCCCCGTACTCCCCGCAGCGCCGCTCGGCGTCCCGCGTCGAGGGCGGCTTCGACTTCTTCGGCACCAAGAACGCGGCGCAGGCCCGGGCTGTGATCGAGTCCGTCCAGAACGAGGACCTCGCCGACGTGGTCGGCGCCGAGGCCCTCGCGGTCCACAAGGCGGAAGCCGCCCGCGGCGCCACCGGACCGGAGTTCAAGCCGGCCACGGCCGAACACCGCGCGGTGGGGCAGGTCATCGACCTGACGGCCCACGACGAGACGGAACCGATCGACGTGGCCCAGCTCCGCACCGCCATCTCCTAGCCCGCCCGGTCCGGGATCCGCATCCGGGCCCGGGTCGACGACCCGGGCCCGGACCCCGTTGCGGGCCAGGTCGGCGGCGCAGGCCCGGGCATTGGCGATCGGTACGTCCGTGTCGGCGGCGCCCGCGTAGAGGCGTACGGGGGCGGCGGGCCGCCAGTCGCAGGCGCCGTCGTTGGCGCGGAGCACCGCGCGCAGGGCGCCGCGCGGGTTGCGCAGGTTTCTCGACCCACTCGGGCGTCAGCAGCTCCTCCACGGTCGCGGGGAGCGCGGCCACGATGTCCTCCTCCCGGCGGCTCCCGTCGAACAGGTTTTCCACAGCCTGTGCGCAAGGTGCGCGGAACGGCGGCGGCTTGCCCCCTTCCTGTGCTCAGGGGTAGACGAGTACGGTCCCCACCGCGACGGCCTCCAGCAGCAGTTGCGCGGCCAGCGCGCCCGCCCGTACCCGGCGCGGCGCGGCCAGCGCCGCCACGAGCGCCACCGCGGCCGCACCGGTCAGCACCCCGAAGGCGGCGGCCGGGAACGGCGTGCAGCCGCCCTTCTCCAGGCAGCGCGAGCCCGTCTCCGTCGTGAGCACCAGGACCTTCGCGAGGAACAGGGCGGGCAGGAACAGCGCGGCGCCGATGCCCGCGTGCATCCGCACCCGCGCCGCGGCGGCGGACGGGGGCGCGGCGACGGAACGGGGCTGTGGGTTCCAGGACATGCGGCCATCCTGTCCCGGGCCGCCGCCGGAGGCATCCGTACGGATACTCAGTCCGCGCCGTGAACAGTGGGACCAGAACACGGCATCAGAACAGCGGCAGCTGCCCCGGGTGTTGGGACAGCACGAACCCGTCCAGGACCGGCGCCGACGCCCCGAGCACCACCCGGGCCCGCGAGCCGGGGCAGGACACCAGGTCGCCGCGGCCGCGTCCGGCCGGGGGGTCGTGGCGGGCGATCCGGCCGGCGGTCACGGCGCAGTCGCGGCCGCATGCGGGGCAGGCCCGTCGGGGGGAGTGGGACATGCCCCAAGTCTGCACTGCGGGCGGCGGCGCCGGGCCCCGGCCGCCGCCCTGACCGTTCGTCTAACCGCTCGCCCTACTGGCAGTCCTGCCCGCGGCCTTGCCCGCCAGCCACGTCTCGTGCGCCTGCCCCACCCGGGCCCACAGCGCCGCCCGGTCCGCCGGGGTCAGGTCGTCGAGCCGGCGCTCGAAGACGCCCTCGATGACGCGGAAGAACTCCTCCGGGGTCTCCAACTCCCGTTCGGTGGTGCCCTCCACCGGGTCGATCCGGCTCAGCACCCGCCCCCGCAGCGTGTCGATGCCGCTCGCGTCGCGCCGCAGCAGCGCGAGGGTCCGTACGAACCCCGATTCGGGGGAGGTGGACATCCGCAGGTGCTCGGCCTCGAACTCGCCCATGACCGCGGGCCCCGCGTGGAAGTTCATCACCGCGCCGGACTCGGCCTCGTCCACGTACCGCCAGCCGGCCACCGGACCGCCCAGCTCCTCCAGCCGGTACGCGAACCCGCCCCGCCGGTACCTGCCCACGCGCAGCGGCAGCGGCTCGTGCGGCCCGTCGCCGAGCCCGGTGTCGACGAGGTACTCCGCCCCGTCCACCCGTACGGTCAGCGCGAGATGGTCGCCCGTGGCGTCGCGCCGCTCCCGCTCCGCCGCGAGGTGCACGGCGCCGAAGTGCCGGGTCACGTCGTAGCCGAGGGCGCCGAGGAGCACCGAGAAGGCGCCGTTGAGGTGCAGGCAGTACCCGCCGCGCCCGGCGGCGATGCGGCGCACGGACAGCTCGGGGTCGATGCCGGGCGGCCGGCCCAGCTGGATGTCGAGGTTCTCGTACGGGATGCGTTCGAGGTGGGCCCGCTGGAGCGCGAAGAGCGCCTCGGTGGTGGGGCGGGGCGGCCCGGCGAATCCGAGCCGCCGCAGATAGCCGGCGAGGGGTGCGGAGATCATGGAGCCCAGGGTAGGCAGGCCGGTGCGGCCGCTGCCCGGGATTACTTGCCGACGTACTACTTGTCGATGTCCCCGACCACGAAGAACAGCGAGCCCAGGATCGCCACCATGTCCGCGACCAGCTGGCCCGGCAGCAGGACGGCCAGCGCCTGGATGTTGTTGTAGGAGGCCGAGCGGAGCTTGAGCCGGTACGGGGTCTTCTCGCCCTTGGAGACCAGGTAGTAGCCGTTGATCCCGAGGGGGTTCTCGGTCCAGGCGTACGTCTCGCCCTCGGGCGCCTTCAGCACCTTCGGCAGGCGCTGGTTGATCGGCCCCGGCGGCAGCTCGGCCATCCGGTCCAGACAGGCCACCGCCAGGTCGAGGGCGTTGTGGGTCTGGTCCAGCAGGACCTCGAAGCGGGCCAGGCAGTCGCCCTCGCTACGGGTGACCACCTTGAGGACGTCCTGGAGTTCGCCGTACGCGAGGTACGGCTCGTCGCGGCGCAGGTCGAAGTCGACGCCGGAGGCGCGGGCGATCGGGCCGGAGACGCCGTACGCGTGCACGGCCTCGGCGGAGAGCACGCCGACCCCGCGGGTGCGGGCGCGGAAGATCTCGTTGCCGTGGACCAGCTTGTCGTAGACGTCCATGCGGGTGCGGCAGGCGTCGATGGCGGCGCGGGCCCGGCCGAGCCAGCCCGCCGGGAGGTCCTCCTTGAGGCCGCCGACGCGGTTGAACATGTAGTGCATGCGGCCGCCGGAGATCTCCTCCATGACGGCCTGGAGGTCCTCGCGCTCGCGGAACGCGTGGAAGATCGGGGTGATCCCGCCCAGTTCGAGGGGGTACGACCCGAGGAACATCAGGTGGTTCAGCACCCGGTTCAGCTCGGCGAGCAGGGTCCGCATCCACACGGCCCGCTCGGGCACCTCCATGCCCAGCATCCGCTCGACGGCCATGACCACGCCGAGTTCGTTGGAGAACGCGGACAGCCAGTCGTGGCGGTTCGCGAGCATCACGATCTGCCGGTAGTCGCGGGCCTCGAAGAGTTTCTCGGCGCCGCGGTGCATATAGCCGACGACCGGCTCCGCGCTGACGATGCGCTCGCCGTCCAGGACGAGGCGCAGGCGCAGGACGCCGTGCGTGGAAGGGTGCTGCGGTCCGATGTTGAGCACCATGTCGGTGCTCTCCGCCGCGCCGCCGATGCCGACCGTGGTCTCCGTCATGCGGGCATTGTCGCAGCCCTACTCTGGGCGCATGGAAACCGGGACGACGGGTGAGACGAGTGGGCCCGAGTGGGTGGGGCTGCCCGGCGGTCTGCTCACCCTGCGGCGGCTGCTGCTGGTGGTCTGGACGTGCCTGCTCGCGGCGGTGACCGCCGTCCTGCTGGGCCTGGCCGTCGGGCCCGCGTGGGCGGCCGTGGGGGCGTTCTGGCTCGCCGTCCTGGCCTGGGGCTGGGTGCTGCTCGGCCGGAACTGGCGGTCCTGGAGGTACGCCGAGCGCGCCGACGACCTGCTGATCAGCCGGGGCGTGCTGTGGCGGGAGCAGACCGTGGTCCCGTACGGGCGGATGCAGTTGGTCGAGGTGACCTCGGGCCCGCTGGAGCGGCGCTTCGGGCTGGCCTCCGTACAACTGCACACGGCGGCCGCGGCCTCGGACGCCCGGATCCCGGGGCTGGTGCCCGCCGAGGCGGAGCGGCTGCGCGACCGGCTGACCGAGCTCGGCGAGGCAAGGTCGGCGGGCCTGTGACGCCGCCCGGGGGCGCGGACGCCGAGGCGGAGCGGCGGCTGCACTTCCTCACACCGCTGCGCCGCGCCTGGGTGCCGATCGCCGCGACCGTCGGAGTCCTCGCCCAGCAGGGCGAGAACGTGGCGCACTGGATGGTGGACCTCTCCGCCTTCCTGCGGGCGCTGGCGCTCGCCGGGCTGGTCCTCGTCTTCGGCTCGTACGGGTTCCTCAGCTGGTGGTTCACCCACTACGCCGTCACCGACACCGAACTGCGCATCCGCAGCGGCCTGGTCTTCCGCCGCACCGCGCACATCCGGCTCGACCGGATCCAGGCGGTGGACGTCACCCGGCCGATGCTGGCCCGGGTCGCGGGGGTCGCCAAGCTGCGGCTCGACGTGATCGGCACCGACGACAAGGACGAGCTGGCCTTCCTGAGCGAGAAGGACGCGGTCGCGCTGCGCGCCGAGCTCCTCGCGCGGGCGGCCGGTTTCGCCCCGGCCGAGGCGGCCGCGGTGGGCGAGGCCCCCGAGCGGGGGCTGCTGCGCGTCGCCCCCCGGGACCTCGCGGTGTCGCTGCTGCTCAGCCTGGGCTGCTGGGCGGCGGTCCTGGGCGGGCTCACCGCCCCGGCGCTGGTGTGGTGGGTCAGCTCCAGCCCGTGGGCGGCCTTCGCCACCCTGCTGCCGATGCTCGGCGCGCTGTGGGCGGGCAGCGTCGGGCGGTTCCTCGTGGAGTACGACTGGACGGTCGCCGAGTCCCCGGACGGGCTCCGGCTGGACCACGGACTGCTGGACCGGGCCCACGAGACGGTGCCGCCCGGGCGCGTGCAGACCGTACGGATCGTGGAGCCGCTGCTGTGGCGGCGGCGCGGGTGGGTCCGGGTGGAGCTGGCGGTGGCCGGCTCGAAGAACGACGTCCTGGTCCCGGTGGCCGCCCGGGAAGCGGCGTACGCGGTGGTCGCCCGCGTGCTGCCGGGCGTGGACCTCGCCGGGCTGGACTTCAGCCCGGCGCCGCGGGCGGGGTCGCGGTGGGTGGTCCCGGTGTGGTGGAAGGGGTACGGGCTGGCCGTGTCCCCGGAGGTGTTCGCGGCCCGCCGCGGGCGCCTGTGCCGGCGTACGGAGATCGTCCCGCACGCCAAGGTGCAGAGCGTGCGCCTGACGCAGGGCCCCTGGGAGCGCGCCCGGGGCGTGGCCGACCTGCACGTGGACACGGGCGCCAACGCCACGGTCACGGCCCGGCTGCGCCCCTCGGCCGAAGCCGCCGGGCTCCTGCACGCCCAGGCGGCCCGCTCCCGCACCTCCCGGGCGGCGGCCCGCCCGGACCGCTGGATGACCTAGCTAGTGCTGTGGCCTACGCGCCGGGGTTGCCGCCCGCGCGGACCAGGCCCGTCTCGTACGCGAGGACCACGACCTGGACCCGGTCGCGCAGGTCGAGCTTGGTCAGGATGCGGCCCACGTGGGTCTTCACGGTGGCCTCCGACAGCACGAGCCGGGCCGCGATCTCGCCGTTGGACAGGCCCTGGGCGACCAGCAGCATGACCTCGCGCTCGCGCTCCGTCAGCCGCTCGACCTCCTTGTTCTGCGGCTCCTGCGTGGTGGTCGGCAGCATCGGGGCGAAGCGGTCCAGCAGGCGCCGGGTCGTGGAGGGGGCCACCACCGCGTCGCCGCTGTGCACGGAGCGGATGGCGGCGAGCAGCTCGGCCGGCGGCACGTCCTTGAGCATGAAGCCGCTGGCGCCCGCCTTCAGGCCGGAGAAGGCGTACTCGTCGAGGTCGAAGGTGGTCAGGATGATCACCTTGGGGTGTTCGTCCGGCTCGCAGATCCGGCGCGTGGCCTCGACCCCGTCGAGCCTGGGCATGCGTACGTCCATCAGCACCACGTCCACCTTGGTGGCCCGCAGCACCTCCAGCGCCTCCAGGCCGTCCCCGGCCTCGGCGACGACGTCCATGTCCGGCTGTGCGGCGAGCACCATGCGGAAGCCGGTGCGCAGCAGGACCTGATCGTCGACGAGCATGACTCGGATGGACATCAATTACCTCTTCTGAAGTCTTCTACGTCTTCTACGTCTTCTTGAGCGGGAGCAGGGCGCTGATCCGGAAGCCGCCGCCCGGGCGCGGGCCCGCGTCCAGGGTTCCCCCGACCATACCGATGCGCTCCCGCATGCCGATCAGCCCGTGCCCGGCGCCGTCCGCGCCGCCGTCCTCGTACATCTCGTGCGGGGAGCCGCGGCCGTCGTCCTCGACGAGCAGGCCGAGCCCGTCGTCGAAGTAGACCAGCCGGACGCTCGCCCTGGCGTCGGGGCCGCCGTGCTTGCGGGTGTTGGTCAGCGCCTCCTGCACGATCCGGTACGCCGTCAGTTCGACGCCGCTGGGCAGCCTGCGCGGGGCGCCCTCGACCTCGAAGTCCACGGTGAGCCCGGCCGCCCGTACCTGCTCGACCAGGACCTCGATCTGCTCGACGTCCGGCTGCGGCACGTAGTCCTCGGACTCCTGCGGCTCGCCGGTGCGCAGGACGCCCAGCAGGCGGCGCATCTCGGCCAGGGCCTGGCGCCCGGTGCCGGAGATGGTCTGCAGGGCCTCCTTGGCCTGTTCCGGGGCGACGTCCATCACGTACGCGGCACCGTCCGCCTGGACCACCATCACCGAGACGTTGTGCGCGACGACGTCGTGCAGTTCGCGGGCGATCCGGGCACGCTCGGCGGCGACGGCCACCTTGGACTGGGCCTCGCGCTCCTTCTCCAGGCGCTGGTTCCGCTCGATGAGCTGGGCGTAGTAGGCCCGGCGGGTGCGCAGGGAGTCGCCCATCACCCAGGCGAGGACGAAGGGGATGATCATGAAGAGGGTGAACAGGATGCTGTCGGCGTCGCTGCTGCCCTTGTCCACGCCGAAGCGCAGGAAGTACAGCGGGGCGGCTGCCACCCCCCAGGCCAGGGCGGTGCGGGAGACCCAGCGCGGGACGTCGCTCGCGGCGACGGTGAAGAGGATGACGAACAGGGCGACGTCGAAGAACCCCATGACGATGCCCAGGGCCAGCTGGTAGACGCCCGTTCCGAGGGTCAGCCAGAACATCGGCCCGGTCCACTTGCGGCGCAGGGCCACGGCCGTGCTCAGCGCGATCACCACGGGGACGGCGGCCAGCTTCTGCCGCGCGCCGTAGCTCTCCGACACGACGTTCAGCATCGAGATCCCGAACAGGAGGACAGCCCAGAAGCTGTCGACGCCCGTCGGGTGTCTGCGGAGGAAGTCGTAGAGGCGTTGCACGTAACCCAGAGTAGGGAACGGAGATAGGTGCTGGAGTCAACCACAGGTGCGATCCGTGCCGAGGGGGAGTACTCCCCAAGGTGGACGTGAGCTTAGCCTTTCAGCGATGAGCACTCAGGGTGAACGCGTAAGTCCGCCGCTTCCTCCGGGCCCCCCGGTCCGGTGGCTGACGGCGATGGAGAGCGCCCTGTACGGGCCGGGCGGCTTCTACGTCCGCCCTGGCGGGGCGGGGCCGGCCGGGCACTTCCGGACCTCCGTGCACGCCTCGCCGCTCTACGCGGGGGCGGTGGCCCGCCTCCTGCTGTGGGTGGACGCCGAGCTCGGCCGCCCGGAGGAGCTGGACCTGGTCGACGTCGGGGCCGGGCGCGGTGAGCTGCTCGCCGGGGTGCTGGCGGCGCTGCCGGCGGAGGTGGCCGCGCGGGTGCGGCCGTACGGGGTGGAGCGCGCGGGGCGGCCCGAGGGGCTGGACGGGCGGATCCGCTGGGTGTCCGCACCGCCCGAACGGACGCGGGGGCTCCTCTTCGCCAACGAGTGGCTGGACAACGTACCGCTGGAGATCGCCGAGGGCGGGCGCTACGTCCTGGTCGCGCCCGACGGCTCCGAGAGCGCGGGCGGACCGGTGGACGGCGCCGACCTGGCCTGGCTGGAGCGGTGGTGGCCGGGGCCGGGCCGCGCCGAGATCGGCCGGCCGCGCGACGAGGCCTGGGCGGCGGCCGTCGCCACCGTCGAGCGGGGCCTGGCGGTGGCGGTGGACTACGCCCACGTACGGGGCGCCCGGCCCCCGTACGGCACCCTGACGGGCTTTCGTGCGGGGCGGGAGGTCCCGCCGGTGCCGGACGGCAGCTGCGACGTGACCGCCCATGTGGCGCTGGACGCCTGCGCGGGCCGGGGCGCGGCCCTGCTCACGCAGCGCGAGGCGCTCTCCGCGCTCGGCGTCTCGGGGGCGCGGCCGCCGCTGGCCCTGGCGTCGGCGGACCCGGCGGCGTACGTCCGCGGGCTCGCCGCCGCGGGCGAGGCGGCCGAGCTGACGGCCCGGGGCGGGCTCGGGGACTTCGGCTGGCTGGTGCAGCCGGTGGGCGTCGGGCCGTGGCCGGGCGGCGGCGGGGTCTAGGGACCCGGGCGGGGAACGCCGGCGGGGCCGGCTCCCGAAGGAACCGGCCCCGCCCTTGCGCTTCGTGCCTCGTGCCCGTGTTCAGGCTCGGGCGGTTACTTCGACACCTCGTTGCCGTGGCCCTCGTGCAGGCCGCCGCCGCTGCCCGTGCCCGGGGTGGTCGGCTGCGGGACGACCGGCTTCGACAGCGGGGCCAGGTCGTAGGCGTAGTGGCCGACCGCGTCCGCGATGACGTCGACGTTGATGTCGAGCGCCTTCTGGTCGATGTTGGTGATGTCGTCGCCCTTGCCGTGGTAGTTCACGTCGTAGGCGACGCCCGCCGTGCCGCCGAACTTCGCGGCCTGGGCCTCCGTCATGATGCCCTCGGCGCCCGTGAAGGTGCCGCCGGAGGGGATGCCCACCTCGATGAACGGGCCGTAGTCCGAGCGGCCGGAGAAGTCCGTGCCCTCGTGCGGGAGGCCCTTCGAGTCGAGGAAGTCGGTGATGCCCCGCTCGATCTGCGCGGAGCCCGCCGGGCCGGGGCCCGCGCCCGTGGCGTCCGAGTCGTCGCCGTCGTACACGAAGTACGCGGCGTTCGGCGAGCCGATCATGTCGAAGTTCAGGTAGAGCTTGATCTGCTTCTTCTGCTCGTCCGTCAGCCCGGCGACGTAGGCCTCGGAGCCGAGCAGGCCGAACTCCTCGGCCGACCACCAGGCGAACTTGACCTTGTTCTTGATCTTCGTCTGGCTGCTCGCGAGGCGCTGCGCGACCTGGAGGATGCCGGCCGAGCCGGAGCCGTTGTCGTTGATGCCGGGGCCCTCGGCGACCGAGTCGAGGTGCGCGCCGAGGAAGACGGTGTTGTTCTCGTCGCCGCCGCGGGTCTCCGCGACGACGTTGTACGTCTTGCGGTTCTCGCGCAGTTCGCGGATGTCGAGGGTGACCTCGACCGGGCCGGCCGCGGCGTCCGCGGCGAGCTTCTCGCCCTCCTGCTGGGTGATGCCGCCGGTCGGGACCTTGCCCGCCGTCGGGTCGCCGAGGGTGCCGTTGAGGGCGCCCTCGGTGTTGTTGTAGATGACCGCGCCGACCGCGCCGGCGGCCGCCGCGTTGGCCTGCTTCGCGGCGAAGGTGCAGCCGCCGCGCTTGACCAGGGCGATCTTGCCGGTGAAGGTGCCCGAGGCGAAGTCGCCGGGCTCGCAGCCGTTGGTGCCGTCCGCGTCGACGGGGGCGACGGCGATCTGCGCCGTCACGCCGTCCGCCGGACCGCTCGTGGTGTACGTCATCAGCTTGATCGGGACGTCGCGGCCGGCGGAGCCGTTGACCTTGAGGGTCTCGGCGATGGTCTCGACGTAGACGAACTCGAACTCGTTCTTCGTGACCTTGTAGCCGGCCGCGCGCATCACGGCCTCGACGTACTGGGCGGACTGCTGGTGGCCCTTGGAGCCGGCCACGCGGGTGCCGTTGTTGTAGTCGGCGATCGACTGGAAGACCTTCAGGTGGTTGTTGGCGCCCTTGCCGGTCGCCTCCTTGACCAGCTTCTTGGCCAGGGCGTCACCCTTGGCGGCGTCGCTCTGCGGGGAGCCCGTGGCTCCGGCCGGACCGGCGAGCAGCAGCGGGGAGACGAGGGCCGCGGCCGCGAGGGCGGCAGTTGCTGCGGCTATACGACGAGAGGGCATGAAGGTCCTTCCACGAAAGTGCACGGACATGCGTGAGCGGTGCGTGATACGCGGGGGGAGTGGTGGACGCACGTTAGACACCAAGTGGCCACTCTGGCCAGAGTTTTCTCTGATTTCGGTTTACGAATTCCGTATATCGGAGCATCTGCGCCGTCGAAAACCGGCCACTGCCCGGCTTTCGCGCGCTAGCGGAGGATGCCCTCGATGAAATCCGACCCGATCCGGGCAACCGCGGACAGATCCAACTGGTGCTGGGCATAACGACCCTGGCGCCGCGTGTGCAGCAGCCCGGCCTTCTTCAGTACCGCCAGGTGGCGGGAGACCTCCGGCGCGGTGATCCCGTACACGGTCGCCAGTTCGCTGGTCGTGTACGGGGCGCGGGCCAGGCTCCGGCACAGCATCATCCGCATCGGGTGGGCCAGGGCCTCCATCCGCCGCTGGAGCAGCTCCACCGAGCCCGGCGCGGGGGCCAGTTCGGGGGAGTCGAGCGGGTAGTGGACCACCGGGCGCCAGCCGGGTGCGTGCAGCACCAGCAGGTGGGGCCAGCCGAAGTTGGTCGGTACGAAGACCAGGCCGTCGCCTATTCGGGGGTCGGTGGCGGTCGCGTTCCCGGTGACCATCTTGTCCACGGTGATGGTGGTGTGCGCATCGTCGACGCTCAGCGCGGCCGAGACCTCCTTGAGCGCGGTCGCCAGCCCCTTGCGGCGCAGCACCTCGGTCTTGTGGCGGGCGTCGGCGCTCTGCCGGGGCTCGATGCGCTTCCAGGTCTGTGCGAAGAACGCCTCGTCGCAGTCCTCCAGGAGCCGCCGCAGCCACACCCGTACGGCCGCGGTGTCGTCCAGCAGCCGGGCGGAGAACTCCAGTTGCCGGGGGCCGCGGGCGGCGGCCGTCTCCAGCGCCTTGGCGCGGGCGCGCGGGTCACGCAGCGGGGAGGGCCCGCCGCCCTCGTTGTACAGCGCGAGCCAGCAGTGCTCCAGCGCCGCCATCACGAACCGCTCGTCGTCCAGCCGGTCGAGTACGTCGAGCTCCTCGGCCAGCGTCGGGGCGGGCAGGCCGGTGCCGCCGGGGATCCCGGCGAAGGGCATGAAGATGTCGGCGAAGGAGCCCCGCCACATGAAGTCGCCCTCCAGCAGCCGGTCCGCGAGGCAGGGGTCGAGCCCGGCGGCGGTCGCGGTGGTCCAGGAGGAGAGCCCGGGGTGGTGCGCGGGCTGGGAGAGCGCGTGCAGGGCCATGCAGAGCTCGGCGAGCGGGGAGGGCGCGAAGGCGATCCGCTCGTCGGGGAGCCCGGCGATGTCGATGGTGACGCTCATCGCACCATTCTGTCGCGCCCCGCCACCGGCGGTGGCGCCGACCCGGCCGGACGGCCCAACGCGCGACGATTGACGGGGACCGTCAATCGTCGCGCGACCTGCGCCGGACGGGTTCAGGGTGGATACATGACCGCCATCGAGCAGTACCTCATCGATACCTACCGGGCGTCCCAGCACAGCGCCCCGATGCCCCCGCCGCCGGGCCGCGACGACGTGGCCGTCCTGCGCGCGGCCCGCTCGTACGAGCAGTTCCGGGCCGTCCTGTCCGGCCGCCCGGCCCGCCACCCCTGGCGCGCGGCGCTCCACCGCCTCCTGCACCGCCCGTACCGCTCCTGCTGAGCCCGGGCGGCGCGGAGGGCGGCCGGCTACTCGAAGTTGGGCGCGTTGCGTTCGTAGACCAGGCGCAGCCCTATCAGGGTGAGCCAGGGCTCGTGGTCGTCGATCACCGAGGCTTCGCCGAGGACGATCGGGGCCAGGCCGCCGGTGGCGATGACGCGGACGTCGTCCGGGTCGCCGTTCGGGCCCGCGAGCTCCTTGGCCATGCGGGTGACGATCCCGTCGACCTGGCCCGCGAAGCCGTAGACCACGCCCGACTGCATCGCCTCGACCGTGGACTTGCCGATCACGTTCCGCGGGCGGGCCAGCTCGATCTTGCGGAGCTGCGCGCCGCGCACGCCGAGGGCCTCCATGGAGATCTCGATGCCGGGGGAGATCACCCCGCCCACGTACTCGCCCTTCGCGGACACCGCGTCGAAGGTGGTCGCCGTACCGAAGTCGACCACGATCGCCGGACCGCCGTAGAGCTCGACGGCCGCGACCGCATTGATGATGCGGTCCGCGCCGACCTCCTTCGGGTTGTCCATCAGGATCGGGACGCCCGTCTTGATGCCCGGCTCCACCAGCACCGCCGGCACGTCGCCGTAGTACCGGCGGGTGACCTCGCGCAGCTCGTGCAGCACCGACGGAACCGTCGAGCAGATCGCGATGCCGTGGATGCCGTCGCCCAGCTCGTTGCCGAGCATCGGGTGCATGCCCATGAGGCCCTGCATCAGCACGGCCATCTCGTCGGCCGTGCGACGCGGGTCGGTCGAGATGCGCCAGTGCTCGACGATCTCGTCACCGTCGAACAGGCCCAGGACCGTGTGGGTGTTGCCCACGTCGATGGTGAGGAGCACTGGTTACACCGCCTCGCGCAGATCGAGGCCGATGTCCAGGATCGGGGAGGAGTGGGTGAGCCCGCCGACCGCGAGGTAGTCGACGCCCGTCTCGGCGTACGCGCGGGCGTTCGCCATGGTGAGGCGGCCCGAGGACTCCAGGACCGCGCGCCCGTGGACCAGCGCGACGGCCTCCTCGGTCTCGATCGGCGTGAAGTTGTCGAGCAGGATCAGGTCGGCGCCCGCGTCCAGGGCCTCGCGCACCTGCTGGAGGGTGTCCACCTCCACCTCGATGGGCAGGTCGGGGAACTGCTCGCGCACGGCCTTGAAGGCCTCCCGGACGCCGCCCGCCGCGATCACGTGGTTGTCCTTCACCAGCGCCGCGTCCGACAGCGACATCCGGTGGTTGACGCCGCCGCCGCAGCGCACCGCGTACTTCTCCAGGCAGCGCAGGCCGGGGGTGGTCTTGCGGGTGTCGCGGACCTTGGCCTTGGTGCCCTCCAGCTCGTCGGCCCACTTGCGCGTCGCCGTCGCGATGCCCGACATCAGGCACAGCAGGTTCAGCGCGCTGCGCTCGCCGGTGAGAAGGTCCCGGGTACGGGCCGTGACCGACAGCAGCACCTGGCCGGCCTCGACGCGGTCACCGTCCTCGGCGAGGCGCTCGACCTCGAAGGCCTCGGTGCACACGACCGACAGGACGGCCTCCGCGACCCGCAGGCCGGCGACCGTGCCCGCCTCGCGCGCGGTGAAGTCGGCCGTCGCGACGGCGTCCTCGGGGACGGTGGCGACGGTGGTCACGTCGACCCCGCCGTCCAGGTCCTCGGAGATCGCCATGTGGGCGATGTCCTCGATCTCGACGGGGTCCAGGCCGGCGTCCACGAGCAGCTGGGCCAGCGCCGGGTCGAGCCCGGTCTCCTCGCCGTCGCCGCAGGCGCAGTCGTCGCCGCAGCCGCCGTCGTTCTGGTCGATCAGGGGGAGTTCGGGGGTGCTCACGGTCACTGCTCCTGGCTGAGGGGGTGAAGTACGGAAGGGAAGTCCGCGGACTCGGTGGGGGTGACGACCAGGGCCCGCCTCTCGGTGGCGGACAGCCGCACGACGAGGTGGCGGCGCCAGGCGGCGTCGTCCCGGTCGGGGTGGTCCTCGCGCCAGTGGCAGCCGCGGGTCTCCGCGCGCCGCTGGGCGGCGGCGACCAGCACCCGGGCCACGCACAGCAGGTTCGTGGCCTCCCAGGTGTCCACCCCGGGTTCGGCGGTCTTGCCGTGCGCTTCGAGGTTGTTCAGCGCGGTGGCGTACAGGGCTTCGAGGGCCTCGGCGGCCGTGCGCAGGGACTCGGCGGAGCGCAGCACGCCCGCGCCGCCGGTCATGATGCGCTGGACCTCGAACCGGGCCTCGGCGGGCTGGAGCGGGCCGGTCGCCGGGACCGGGATGCCGGGGCCGGTGCCGGCGGGCGCGTGCGCGACGATGTCGTCGGCGATGCGCTCGGCGAAGACCAGGCCCTCCAGCAGGGAGTTGGAGGCGAGCCGGTTCGCCCCGTGCACGCCGGTGCAGGCGACCTCGCCGCAGGCGTACAGGCCGGGGACGGTGGTCCGGCCGTGCAGGTCGGTCCGTACGCCGCCGGACGCGTAGTGCGCGGCGGGTGCGACCGGAATGGGCTCGGTCACCGGGTCGATGCCGTGCGAGCGGCACGCGGCGAGGATGGTCGGGAAGCGCTGCTCCCACATCTCGGCGCCGAAGTGCCGGGCGTCCAGGTACATGTGCTGCGCGCCCTGCTCCTGCATGCGGCGCATGATGCCCTTGGCGACGATGTCGCGCGGGGCCAGCTCGGCGAGCTCGTGCTGGCCGACCATGAAGCGGACGCCGTCCGCGTCGACGAGGTACGCGCCTTCGCCCCGGACCGCCTCCGACACCAGCGGCTGCTGCCCCTCGGCGTCGGCGCCCAGGAAGAGCACCGTCGGGTGGAACTGCACGAACTCCAGGTCGGAGACCTCGGCCCCGGCGCGCAGCGCGAGCGCCACGCCGTCGCCGGTGGACACCGACGGGTTGGTGGTGGCGGAGAAGACCTGGCCCATGCCGCCGGTCGCCAGGATCACGGCGGGCGCGTGGACGGCGCCGACGCCGTCGTGCTGGCCCTCGCCCATGACGTGCAGGGTGACGCCCGCGGTCCGGCCCTGCGCGTCCTGGAGCAGGTCGAGCACGAGCGCGTTCTCGACGGTCTCGATGCCCGCAGCCTGCACGGCCTCGACGAGTGCCCGGGAGATCTCGGCGCCGGTGGCGTCGCCGCCCGCGTGCGCGATCCGGCGCCGGTGGTGGCCGCCCTCGCGCGTCAGCTCTATCTCGCCGGTCTCCGCGGAGGTGTCGAAGACCGCGCCGGCCGCCATCAGCCGGCGCACGGCGTCGGGGCCCTCGGTGACCAGGAGCCGCACGGCCGCCTCGTCGCACAGGCCCGCGCCCGCGACCAGGGTGTCGTCCAGGTGCTGTTCGGGGGTGTCGCCCTCGCCGAGGGCCGCGGCGATGCCGCCCTGGGCCCAGCGGGTCGAGCCGTCGTCGAGGCGGGCCTTGGTGACCACGACCGTACGGCGTCCCGCGGCGGCGCAGCGCAGGGCCGCGGTCAGGCCGGCGACGCCGGAGCCGACGACGACGACGTCCGCGTCGACGGACCAGCCGGGGGCGGGGGCGTGCAGCCGTATGCCGGTGCTTCCGGTGGCGGGGCCGCTGCCTGGGGTGCTCACGAGTGCGCTCCGAACTCCAATGGGATGTTGTCGATCAGCCGGGTCGTGCCCACCTTCGCGGCGACGGCCAGTACCGCCTGACCGGTGAAACCGGGCCCGGCGTCGGTGAAGTCCTGCGGGTCCACCAGTGCCAGGTAGTCCAGCACGAGCGGCGGGTCGTAGCGCCCGGCCTCGTCCAGGACGTGCCGCGCGGCGGCCCGTACGGCCTCCGGCAGCCCGGCGCCGGCCGCCGAGACGGCGTGCGCGTCGGCGGAGGCCCGGATCTCGCCCAGCCGGGCCAGCGCGGTGGCCCGCTCGTCGCTCGCCGGGGCGGCCTCGGCGCGCGCCCGGAGCGCGGCCTGCGCGGCCAGCCGGTCGCGGCCGGCGAACAGGGCGCGTGACAGGGCCAGGGCCGTACGGCGCTCCAGCGGCGAGAGGTAGCGGTTGCGCGAGGACAGCGCGAGCCCGTCCTCCTCGCGGACGGTCGGTACGCCGACCACCTCGACGGGGAAGTTCAGGTCGGTCACCATCCGCCGGATCAGCGCCAGTTGCTGCGCGTCCTTCTGGCCGAAGAGGGCCAGGTCGGGGCGGGTGAGGTGGAGCAGCTTCGCGACGACGGTCAGCATGCCGTCGAAGTGGCCGGGGCGGGTGGCGCCTTCGAGGCGCTCGCCCATGGGGCCCGCTCCGATCCGGACCTGGGGGTCGCCGCCGGGGTAGACCTCGTCGACGGCCGGGGCGAACACGGCGTCGGCACCCGCCTGTTCGGCGATGAGCAGGTCGGAGTCGAGGGTGCGCGGGTAGCGGTCGAGGTCCTCGCCCGCCCCGAACTGGAGCGGGTTGACGAAGACGGTGACCACGACCTGCCCCTCGGGCCCGGCCTGCGCGCGCGCCGTACGGATCAGGGTGGCGTGCCCCTCGTGCAGGGCGCCCATGGTCATGACCACGGCCCTGCGGCCGGCGCGCGGGAGCCGGTGCAGGTCCTCGGCCGTGTGCAGCAGCAGGTCGGTCACAGCTCGC
The DNA here is from genome assembly GCF_040682455.1 of Streptomyces sp. NPDC051183. Taxonomy (NCBI): domain Bacteria; kingdom Bacillati; phylum Actinomycetota; class Actinomycetes; order Kitasatosporales; family Streptomycetaceae; genus Streptomyces; species Streptomyces sp. NPDC051183. The sequence continues at coordinate 36,904 of NZ_JBFBBA010000030.1, read as the reverse complement.
TCCCGTCGGGGTCCGTGTCGGCGAGTACGCCCAGCAGGTCCTCGGCGAGTTCCGGCTTGAGCAGCCCGTGCGCCAGGGCCCGGTCGGCGGTGGTGCGGGCCATCGCCAGGTATCCGGCGACCGTGCCCGGGGCGTGCTTGCGCAGCTCCGAGACGTGCGCGGCGACCGTTCCGGCGTCGCCGCGGGCCACCGGGCCGGTCAGGGCGGCGTCGCCGGAGCGCAGGGCGTTGTCGAGGGCCGCGCCGAGGAGCGGGCCGAGCATCCGGTCGGGGTGCTCGACGCCCGCCTTGCGCAGCAGCTCCATGGCCTGCGCGACCAGGGTGACCAGGTGGTTCGCGCCGAGGGCGAGGGCCGCGTGGTAGAGCGGACGGTTGGCCTCCGCGATCCACTCGGGCTCCCCGCCCATCTCGATGACCAGGGCCTCGGCGGCGAGCCGCAGCTCGTCGGGGGCGGTCACGCCGAAGGAGCAGCCCGCCAGGCGCTGCACGTCGACCTCGGTGCCGGTGAAGGTCATCGCCGGGTGCAGTGCCAGCGGCAGGGCGCCCGCGCGGCGCGCGGGGTCCAGCACGGCGGTGCCGTAGCGCCCGGAGGTGTGGACCATGAGCTGCCCGGGGCGCACGGCGCCGGTCTCGGCGAGGCCCTCGACCAGCGAGGGCAGCGCGTCGTCGGGGACGGTCAGCAGGACGAGGTCGGCGTACTCCAGGACCTGCGCGGGCGTCACGACGGGCACGTCCGGCAGCATCCGCGCGGCGCGGCGGCGGGACGCGTCGGAGACACCGGACACGGCGACGGGCCGGTGTCCGGCCTGCTGCAGGGCGCGGGCCAGGGCGGGGCCGACGCGGCCGGCCCCGACGACGCCGACCGTGAGCCGCGCAGGGCGCGGCTGCTGTGATGAGTTCACGCGGGGTGGGCCTTCCGTTCCAGTCCGCGGGGGGTACCGGACGATACGTCGCCATGCTAGCTCCTGGGCGTGTGACCCGGTCGGAGATGATCGGGGGCATGACGGAGGACACGGAACAGGGCCCGGACCAGGGCACGGACCACGGCGCGGACCAGGACGCGGAGCGGGCGGAGCGGCTGGTGGCGGCGGGGCGGGCGGCCGAGCGGATGCTGGGGCGCAGCCTGCGCGAGGCCACCGTCGGCGAGCTGCTCGCCGGGCTGAGCGCGCCGGATCCGGACGAGCCGGCCGACCTGTACGGGGACGGCATCGTCAGCCGCCTGGAGCGGCGGGTGGCGGAGCTGCTGGGCACGCAGGACGCGGCGTTCTTCCCGACGGGGACGATGGCCCAGCAGATCGCGCTGCGGTGCTGGGCGGGGCGGACCGGCAGCCCGGTGGTCGCGCTGCACCCGATGAGCCATCCGGAGCGGTGGGAGGGGGGCGCGCTGTCGGTCGTCTCCGGGCTGCGGACCGTCCATCCGACGACGGAGCCGCGCCAGCCGACGCCGGAGGAGGTCCGGGACCTGCCCGAGCCCTTCGGCACGCTGATGCTGGAGCTGCCGCTCCGGGACGCCGGTTTCCTGCTGCCCGCGTGGGAGGAGCTGGAGGAGCTCGTGGCCGCCGCGCGGGAGCGCGACGCGGTCGTCCACTTCGACGGGGCCCGGCTGTGGGAGTCGACGGTCCACTTCGGCCGTTCCCTGCCGGAGATCGCGGCGCTGGCCGACTCGGTCTACGTCTCCTTCTACAAGTCCCTCGGCGGGCTGAGCGGGGCCGCGCTCGCCGGGTCCGCGTCGCTGGTCGCGGAGGCGAGGGTCTGGCGGCACCGGTACGGGGGCCAGGTCTTCCGGCAGTTCCCCGCGGCGCTGTCGGCGCTGGCCGGGCTGGACTCCGAGCTGCCGAGGCTCCCGTCGTACGTGGCCGGCGCGCGGGTCGTCGCGGAGTCCCTGCGGCAGGCGTTCGAGGCGGCCGGGGTGCCGTGGTTCCGGATCAACCCGGAGGTGCCGCACACGCACCAGTTCCAGCTGTGGCTGCCGTACGGGGCGGACCGCCTGACGGACGCGGGGATCCGCCTCGCGGAGGAGACGGGGACGGTGCTCTTCCGGCGGTGGTCCGCCGCCGGCCCGCCGGGGGTTTCGATGACGGAGGTCGAGGTCACCGCCCCCGGCCTCACCTGGACCCCCGAGGACGTCGGACACGCCGCGAGGACGTTCCTCGCCCACCTCTAGCTAGCTAGCCCCCGGCGGCAGCCCGCCCCCGGGGCCCGGCCGGGTGGCCGACCGGGGGGCTCCGCCCCGGACCCCGCGCCTCGATCGCCGGCGGGGCTGGAATCGCCCTGCGGGCAATCCGGCCCCGCCGAGCGGGCCGGGTCCGGGCGGAGCCGGGGGAACGGTGGAAGGGCGGGGAGGGGAGGGGCCCCGCGCAGCGGCAGGGGCCCGCGCGGGGCGCGGACGGAGCGGCGGGAAAGGCCCGGGCCTGGCAGGAGGCATAGCGGGCGTGGCGGGCCGGGGCCCGCCCCCGGCAGGGGCGAGGCGTGCGCGGGCGTGGTGGGGGAGGGGGCGCGCTGCCGTGCGGCGCACCGAATTCCCGCGAAGACGGTGGCTGGAAGCCACCAGGGCGTTACCGTCCCTCCACGGGAATTACCGGCGCCGTTGTCGGAGGAGACAGAAATGACCGCTCAGCCCGTCTGGCAGAAGTCCTCGTTCTGCGGCGAGGGAGACGCCTGCGTCTACGTCGCCGCCGCCCCCGGCGCACTCGTACGCGTCGCCGACCTCGCCGACCCCGCGCACCTCGTGCTCGCCACGACCCAGGCCGCCTGGACGGACTTCCTCCGCGCGGTCAAGCAGTCCGGCTGACCCGCCGCGCCGCGCCAGGCCACCCTCAGGGGATTTTGTCCGATTAGCGCGTATCTTCGGCCCATGCCCACGCCCTACGGATCCCGCGGCGGGATGGCGTTCAGCGCAGCTGAGCTGCTCGTGCTCAGGCGTCTCCTCGCCCACGCCCTCCAGTCCTCCACGGCCCCACTGACGGCCGCGGAGGTCCAGGACTGCCTGCGCCTCGCGCAGTCGGTGGACGACGCGGTCCAGGAGGCGGGACGGCTCAGAGAGTTCCTCCTCGCCGACCTGGCGCGCTACCGGGCCGCCCTGCCCGGCAGCCTCTCCGGCTTCCTGGAGCTGCTGCAGGACGCGCTGGCCGCCGGGTACGAGCCCGTGCCCGACGATCTCGCCGCCCTGCGCGCGCTCCGCGCCAACCCGGTGGCGGCCGGGCTCCTGGAACGGGCCCAGGGGATCGCGGAGCGCTCCGTACGCCGCAGGCTCTCCACGGCCCCCGCGCCCCGCACCCGGCTGCTGGCCCTCGCGGGCGGCAAGGAGGACGAGCCGCGCCCCGTCCCCAAGAAGCCGCAGCCCCAGCAGCCGAAGGAAAAGCCCGTTCCGACGCCCGGCGAGGTCTTCCCGCCGCGCCGCAAGCCCACCCCGCCCCCCGCGGCGGGCCGGGCCGTCGGCTAGTGCCGCCGCGGCACTGGCTACCCTGACCCCATGGACTACGTTTCCGCGCTCGTGCCCCCGTTCGTGATGGCCGCGTTCTTCATCGCCCTCGTCGTGACGATCGTGAAGAGCCAGGGCGGCTCCAACAAGGCGAAGGAAGACGCGGCCGTCGACGCCGTGCTCGCCCGCGCCGAGGGCGCCCAGCAGGCGAAGCCGCAGAAGTAGCGGACCGCAAGGAGGGGCGTACGGCTTTCGGGCCGTCCGCCCCCCGATTTTGTTGCGCGTTGTCGGCCGAATAGTCGGGCAATTCGCGACATCCCGCACTATCGTGCTGTTGTGCCTCGCCCCTTGGGAGAACTCGAAGACGCAGTCATGACGCGGGTGTGGCAGTGGAACCGCCCGGTCACCGTTCGGGAAGTGCTGGAAGACCTCCAGCAGGAACGGTCCATCGCGTACACCACGGTCATGACCGTTATGGACAATCTTCATCAGAAGGGCTGGGTCCGCCGGGAAGCGGAAGGCCGCGCCTATCGATATACGGCGGTCTCGACCCGTGCCGCCTACTCGGCCGCACTGATGAACGAGGCGTGGTCGACGAGCGACAACCCCGCGGCCGCCCTCGTGGCCTTCTTCGGCATGATGTCCGCCGAACAGCGTGAGGCCCTGCGCGACGCCGTACGGATCGTCCAGCCCGCGGAGGAGCCGGCCGCCGCCCCGGAAGGGGAAGCCGCTCCCGAACCGGAGGCCGCCCCCGAAGGGGACGCCGCCGAGCAGCGGTCCGAACCGGGGCGATAGCGTCCGGGCATGGGAGAGCCTTCCGCTGCAGATGCAAAAACCGTGACGATCCGCCGCGCGCGCACCGGTGATGTTCCCGCGCTGCGCCGCCTCCTCGACCAGTACGTGCAGCAGAGGATCCTGCTCGACAAAGCCCCGGTCGTCCTTTACGAGGACATCCAGGAGTTCTGGGTCGCGGAACGCGCCGGGGACGGCCGGGTAGTGGGCTGTGGCGCTCTCCACGTCATGTGGGAAGACCTCGCCGAAGTGCGCACTCTCGCCGTCGACCGCGAGTTGAAGGGCGTGGGAGTCGGGCATCTGGTGCTGGACAAGTTGTTGCACACCGCCCGTCGGCTCGGGGTGAGCAGGGTTTTCTGCCTGACCTTCGAAGTGGACTTCTTCGCGAAGCACGGCTTCGTCGAGATCGGCGAGACGCCGGTCGAGACCGATGTCTACATGGAGCTGCTGCGTTCCTATGACGAGGGCGTTGCCGAGTTCCTCGGTCTCGAACGAGTGAAGCCGAACACCTTGGGCAACAGCCGGATGCTTCTGCACCTCTGAACGATCAGGGCGGCTTTTCCGGCGGTCCGCGCACCTGTGGCCTATGTCCGAATCGCGCACGTTTCCCGCCTCGTTGCGGTCTCGAACCTTCCCCGGGGGGTTTGTGTTTTCCAGGCAAAAGCGGTTTCCTTTCCGCGTACTGCATTTTCGATGAAAGGAAATCCGGTGGCACAGAAGGTTCAGGTCCTTCTTGTCGACGACCTCGACGGTGGCGAGGCGGACGAGACCGTGACGTTCGCTCTGGATGGCAAGACCTACGAGATCGACCTCACCACCGCCAACGCTGAAAAGCTCCGCGGCCTGCTCGACCCGTACACCAAGGGCGGTCGCCGCACCGGTGGCCGTGCCGCGGCCGGGCGTGCCAAGACTCGCGCTGCCGCGGTGTCCGGCAACCCGGACACCGCCGAGATCCGCGCGTGGGCGAAGTCCCAGGGGCTGAGCGTCAACGACCGCGGTCGTGTGCCCGCGGAGATCCGCGAGGCCTACGAGAACGCCAAGGGCTGAGGCGTACGCCGCCGCAGGCGGGCGCGGTGGCATTCCGTCGCCGCCGCGGCGACGAGGCGTACGAGATCGGCCCCGTCCCTGCGGACGGGCCCGACGCCCTGCCCCGTACCGGGCAGGGCGGGCAGCGATGCCTCGCACCCCGGCTCGGGGGGCCGCAGCCACACGGCGGTCCCCCGGGGACTTCCCACCGGGTCCGGGTGTCCCGGGGGCACCGGAGCGGTGATCCGGCCACCCGCACCCAGGGCGGCGAGATCCAGGGCGACCCCGCCCCACTCCAGCCAGTCCAGCAGGCCCTCCAGCTCCTCCGCGCCGCCCGCGGCGACCAGGAACCGCATCCTGCGCCCCATGACCGCCACCGGACCGGTGGCGACGCGCCTGCGCAGCACCGCGGTCCCGGCATCGGCCGGCAGCTCCAGCACGTCGAACCGCACCCCGGTGACGAGCTGTGCGGGCGGCCCGCCCGCGACGGTCCAGCCGAGCACGCGTTCGTACCAGGACGCCCAGGCTGCCGAGGACGCGCCTTCCACCGCCTCCGCCGCTTCCGTGACGGCTTCCGTGACGGCGGGGCAGCGGGGCAGCGGAACGGTGAGGGCCATGACCGGAGCAACTCCCGAAACGCTCCCGGGTTACGCGCGATGTGACACACCGCAGCCGCACCAATGCGGAACGTAAACATCCGCCGAGGTGGCGTCCCACATTCGGGACGCGTTCGTGTTCGCCCGTAGCGGAGGGAACCGGTGCCACCGGCATGGAGTGTCAGTCCTTACGGGTAAGACATTCCTTGTGGATCGGGGCGACACGCTGATTTGACCGGCTCCCGTTCGCGCTCGGCGTACACGTGTGACGGGTATCTGCCTGGCCTGCGGGAACATCGTCTCGCACCATCGGGTTGGAGCAGTTGTCGGCTCTTCAAGCCGGTTTTCCCCCCGATGCGGGGGTGAGCCGCGGAGGGATGTCGGCAGTTGGAATGAGCTGTCCCGCCCCGCGGGACTAGCATGCGGAAGGACAGGGCGGGGACCGACCCCGAACTGCCCGACCGCTCTGAGGAGCGATAAACGATGTTCGAGAGGTTCACCGACCGCGCGCGGCGGGTTGTCGTCCTGGCTCAGGAAGAAGCCCGGATGCTCAACCACAACTACATCGGCACCGAGCACATCCTCCTGGGCTTGATCCACGAGGGTGAGGGTGTCGCCGCTAAGGCCCTGGAGAGCCTCGGGATTTCGCTCGAGGCTGTTCGCCAGCAGGTTGAGGAGATCATCGGCCAGGGCCAGCAGGCCCCGTCCGGCCACATCCCCTTCACCCCGCGGGCGAAGAAGGTCCTGGAGCTTTCGCTCCGAGAGGCCCTCCAGCTCGGCCACAACTACATCGGCACCGAGCACATCCTGCTCGGCCTGATCCGCGAGGGCGAGGGCGTCGCCGCCCAGGTCCTCGTGAAGCTGGGCGCCGATCTCAACCGAGTCAGGCAGCAGGTCATCCAGCTGCTCTCCGGCTACTCCGGAGGCGGCAAGGAGTCGGCCACCGCCGGCGGCCCGGCCGAGGGCACCCCCTCGACCTCGCTCGTCCTGGACCAGTTCGGCCGCAACCTCACCCAGGCTGCCCGCGAATCCAAGCTCGACCCGGTCATCGGGCGCGAGAAGGAGATCGAGCGGGTCATGCAGGTGCTGTCCCGCCGGACGAAGAACAACCCGGTCCTCATCGGCGAGCCCGGCGTCGGCAAGACCGCCGTCGTCGAGGGCCTGGCCCAGGCGATCGTCAAGGGCGAGGTGCCCGAGACGCTCAAGGACAAGCACCTCTACACGCTTGACCTCGGCGCCCTGGTCGCCGGCTCCCGCTACCGCGGTGACTTCGAAGAGCGCCTGAAGAAGGTGCTCAAGGAGATCCGCACCCGCGGCGACATCATCCTGTTCATCGACGAGCTCCACACCCTCGTGGGTGCGGGTGCCGCCGAGGGCGCGATCGACGCCGCCAGCATCCTCAAGCCCATGCTGGCCCGTGGTGAGCTCCAGACCATCGGTGCCACGACGCTCGACGAGTACCGCAAGCACCTTGAGAAGGACGCGGCCCTTGAGCGCCGCTTCCAGCCGATCCAGGTGGCGGAGCCTTCCCTCCCCCACACGATCGAGATCCTCAAGGGTCTGCGCGACCGCTACGAGGCCCACCACCGTGTCTCCATCACGGACTCGGCCCTCGTCGCCGCGGCCACGCTGGCCGACCGGTACATCTCGGACCGCTTCCTCCCGGACAAGGCGATCGACCTGATCGACGAGGCCGGCTCCCGGATGCGCATCCGCCGGATGACCGCGCCGCCGGACCTGCGCGAGTTCGACGAGAAGATCGCGAACGTGCGCCGCGACAAGGAGTCGGCGATCGACTCCCAGGACTTCGAGAAGGCGGCTTCCCTCCGTGACACGGAGAAGCAGCTGCTGGCGGCGAAGGCCAAGCGCGAGAAGGAATGGAAGTCCGGCGACATGGACGTCGTCGCCGAGGTGGACGAGGAGCTGATCGCCGAGGTCCTGGCGACGGCGACCGGCATTCCGGTCTTCAAGCTCACCGAGGAGGAGTCCTCGCGGCTGCTCCGCATGGAGGACGAGCTCCACCGTCGGGTCATCGGCCAGAAGGACGCCATCAAGGCGCTCTCCCAGGCGATCCGCCGTACCCGTGCGGGTCTGAAGGACCCGAAGCGCCCGGGTGGCTCGTTCATCTTCGCCGGCCCGTCCGGCGTCGGTAAGACCGAGCTCTCCAAGACGCTCGCCGAATTCCTCTTCGGCGACGAGGACGCGCTGATCTCCCTCGACATGTCGGAGTTCAGCGAGAAGCACACGGTTTCCCGTCTCTTCGGTTCGCCCCCCGGCTACGTGGGCTACGAAGAGGGCGGCCAGCTGACCGAGAAGGTCCGCCGGAAGCCGTTCTCCGTCGTCCTCTTCGACGAGGTCGAGAAGGCGCACCCGGATATCTTCAATTCCCTTCTCCAGATCCTGGAGGACGGTCGTCTGACCGACTCCCAGGGCCGGGTCGTGGACTTCAAGAACACGGTCATCATCATGACGACCAACCTGGGTACGCGGGACATCTCGAAGGGCTTCAACCTCGGCTTCGCGGCCCAGGGAGACACCAAGACCGGATACGACCGGATGAAGGCGAAGGTCAACGAAGAGCTGAAGCAGCACTTCCGGCCCGAGTTCCTCAACCGTGTCGACGACACGGTCGTCTTCCACCAGCTGACCGAGGAAGACATCATCCAGATCGTCGACCTCATGATCGCCAAGGTCGACGAGCGCCTGAAGGACCGCGACATGGGCATCGAGCTGAGCGGTGACGCGAAGCTCCTGCTCGCCAAGCGCGGCTACGACCCGATCATGGGCGCCCGCCCGCTGCGCCGGACCATCCAGCGCGAGATCGAGGACCTGCTCTCGGAGAAGATCCTCTTCGGCGAGCTGCGTCCCGGTCAGATCGTGGTCGTCGGCAAGGAGGGTGAGGGCGACGACGCCAAGTTCACCTTCCGCGGCGAGGACAAGTCCACGCTGCCCGACCTGCCCCCGATCGAGGCCACGGGCTCCGGCCCGGACCTCTCCAAGGGTGCGTAAGCAGTAGCGAGGTCAAAAGGGGCGGCCCGGAACCCAAAAGGTTCCGGGTCGCCCCTTTGTCATGGGGTTTCCTCGGGGATCTCCATCAGCTTCGCCCGGGGGAAGCGGCGGCGGACCCGTTCCTCGACCCCGGCGCTGACGCCGTCGTACGGATAGACCCACACCTCCCGCAGGGAGGGAAGGCGGGTGCACTCCACGAGGCCTCCCAGGGTCTCGGCCGACAGGACGAGCCGCTCCAGGTGCTCCAGCCTGGAGAGCTCGGCCCAGGCCGCCTTCGTGCTCGGGCGCCATGCGCGGCCGAGCCGGAGCACGCTCAGGCTCCGCAGCCGTCCCAGCCCCGCCAGATCGGCGGGCACGTGCTGGAGGTCGAGCTCTTCCAGAGGGGCGGCCGGGTTCAGATCGGTGAAGGACCACGAGGTGCGGACCCCGCGCAGCCGCAGCCGGTGCAGCCGGGGCCAGCTCGCGGTGGCGGCCGCCACGTCCAATACGCTGCCCATGTAGAGGGTGACGTCCTCCAGGGGCAGCCCGTGCAGCCCGCTCAGGTCCCTCAGGGTGGGCCAGGACTGGATGTCCAGTTCCCCCAGCGAGGAATGGCCGCGCAGGAACTCCAGGTCGCCGACGCTGTCGCGGAACTCGTGCAGATACAGCCTCTGCACCGGTTGGCCGCGCAGGAAGGCGGCCAGCGTGCTGCGTGTCACGCCCCTGCCGATGACCAGGCCGGGCGGGCGTGCGAACTCGGGCAGCGCCGAGAGCTGGGTGTTGCCGACGATGGAGAGCCACTTCGGGGGCGGGTCCAGGCGGACGATGACCTCCTCGGCGTACCGCCTGGTGTCGAAGCGCTGCCAGAGCCGGTCCAGTTCGGCACGCACCGCGGCCGAGGGGTGGTCGGCGAAGCGGGCCAGGAAGGGGATCGCCCGCTCGGATCCGGTCCAGCCGGCGGCGAGGACCGTGTAGGTGGCCTCGGTGTCGCTCATGCCTGCGCCCGGGCCGGGGAGCACGTCCAGGATCAGCGGCCCGACCCGGGCCAGGGCCCCGGCCACCTCGCTGTCCGTCGGCGGGACGAGCCGGATGGCGGCCGCCCGGATCTCCTCGCGCAGTTCCGGCTCCAGCTCGGCCGCGTCCTCCAGACAGGCGAAGGCGAGGAGCACCGCCCGCGTCGAGCGCGCTGCGAGCAGGTCCCGCATGATCTCGGAGCGGTCCCGGGGGCGGCCCTGGGCCACCGCCATGCGGATGACGTCCTCCCACTGGTCGTCCTCGGCGTGCCGGGTCAGTTCGCTCAGGCTGCCCTCGTCCAGGGCCGCGCGGGCCCCCAGGAAGTCCTGGAAGGTGCGGTGGACGAACTGGACGGTGTCCACCGTCGGGGCGCGCAGCAGCCCGGTGCGTTCCAGGAAGTGCCGGAACACGGCCGGTGCCTCGCCGAGGACGGCGGCCGCGGGCACGGAGGGCAGGCCCTTGCCGATCAGGCTCTCGGCCTGGTCCCGGCTCATCTCGGTGCGGCCGTTGCGGATCAGCCAGAACGCGAGCCGCTGGAGGAGCTGGAGCTGGGGCTCCTCGGCGATGTACGGCAGCCGCAGGCCCCGTTCGCGGTCGCGGCGGTGCAGCAGCATCGACAGGGCGGCCGAGTAGAGCTCCCTGCGGCCCGAGGGCAGGAAGCCGCGGCGTTCCCGGTGCAGGGCGCAGATCAGGCCGCACAGGAGCGGGTTGGTGGCGAGCCGGGCCAGGTCCGGCTTGGTCGCCACGGAGTCCAGCAGCTGGTCGCGGTACTCGCGGGGCACGTCGTCGGCGGCGTCGTGCCAGCGCTCGATGAAGGCCCGTACGTTCGCCGGGGTCATCGGGGCCAGGGTCACCTCGGCGAAGTCCACGTCGGCGAGCCAGTCGTGCCGTACCGCCGAGGGGCGGGAGGTCACCAGCCAGCGGTTGTCGGGGTAGGCGGTGATGAGGTCGGCGAGCCAGTCGCGGGCCCGGGGCCGCTCCGCCTCGGGTATCTCGTCGATGCCGTCCACCAGCACCAGGGCCCGCCCGTCGCGCAGCACCCGGCCGGTCCAGCCGTCGGGGGCCTCCCCGGACAGCGGCGAGCCGGCCAGGAACTCGGCGGGCGCGGGGAGCCGCTCGCCGTTGCGGGTGAGGGTGCGCAGCGGCAGTACGTACGGGATGTGGTCCGCGGCGGCCGGCACGGGCGGCAGTAGGTGTGGTGTGGGGTGCCGGGCGGCCGGCTCGCGGGCGGCGGCGACGGCCAGCCACTGGATGAGGGTGGTCTTGCCGGATCCGGCCTCGCCGCGCAGCAGGACCCGCCGGTATTCGCCGAGGATCGCGTCCGCGGGCAGCAGCCCCCCTCCCGGGGCCGGGGCGGAGGCGGGAGCCGGGGCGGCCCGGTCGACCTCCAGGCTCACGTACGCGGCGTCCAGCGGCCAGCGGGAGGAGCCCGGGGACAGGTCCAGGCCGAAGATGGTGAGCGTGCCGTGGCGGCGGGCGAGGTAGTCGAGGTACCGGCGCTCGAAGGCGGTGTCCCGGCCGTCGCGGCGGGGGAGGCGGGTGAGCAGTTCGTCCATCTTGGCGATCAGGTCGCCCTGACGGCGGCTCTGTGCGACGAGGGTGGCGGCCACGAAGGTGGAGCGTGTGGTGAAGAAGTGCAGGATGTGCATGCAGGCCAGTTCCAGTACGCGCCGGTAGAAGAGCTCGGCGTCCTGCGACAGGCCCCGGTAGGGCGCCGAGCTCCGCAGCAGGTGGGCGAAGGCCCGCGGGCCCAGCTGGACGGCTTCCAGGTCGGTCAGGGTGATGTCGCCCAGGCAGTGCAGGGTGGCGGCGAGGGCGGCGGCCACGCCCGCCTCGTCGCCCGGTGGGAGCGGGCGCTCGCCGGGGGCCCGTAACGCCTCCGCCACGAGGCGGTCGGCCAGCTTGCGCAGGTCCGCTGCGGTCAGGACGCGCTGCTCGCGCAGGGAGACGTACGAGGAGATCCGCGCGGGCCGGTCGACGAGGCCGGCTCCCGCGCCCTCGCCCCGGAAGAGCTTCTTGACGAGGGGGGCCACGACCCCCGAGGCCAGCCGGATCGCCGCCACCGATGTGTCCACGAGGCGTGAGCGTAGCCAGGGGGCGTGCAGGTTGCAGGTCTTTCGTCCCGAAGGGTGCTGCGGAGTCCCGCGCCGGTGACAAGCCGCACAGGGCAAATCGGACCTACTAGGAACTTTCGTAGATCCAACGGTCCGATTTGTCCTACCCCAGGCCCAGTAAGTACGCGGTCAACAGGCCGCACAGCCCACTGCTCACCTACGAGCCCCGGTAGTAAGAGCGGGGTTTGGGGAAGCCGGGGGGCGCGGGTTACCAAGGGTGGGCTCGCCGCCCGAAACGGGCGCGACCCGTCCCTGTCCCCGGCCCCGGAGGTCTCCTTCATGTCCGCGAAGCGCGTCAGCACCCGTCGTACTCGTATCGCCATCGGCGCCACCGCCCTCGGTGCGGCCCTGGCACTCGGGGCCGGGACGACCGCCGCGTTCGCCGACACGACCCAGACCGCCCTGACCGGTACCGCCGAGCTGGTGGCCGCCCAGGCGAAGGCCCAGGCCGAGGCCGTCGCCGCCAAGCCGGCGGTCGTCGCCTGGGAGAAGCCGGTCGACAAGTACACGCTGTCCGCGACCTTCGGCAAGGGCGGCAGCATGTGGTCCAACAAGCACTCGGGCCAGGACTTCGCCGTCCCGACCGGCACCCCGGTCGACGCCGCCTCGGCGGGCACGGTCGTCAAGGCCGGCCCCAACGGCGGCGGCGACGGCCCGGCCTACGGCAACGCCATCGTGATCAAGCACGCCAACAACACGTACTCGCAGTACGCGCACCTCTCGAAGATCCAGGTCAAGGTCGGCCAGAAGGTCACCAAGGGCCAGCAGATCGCCCTGTCGGGCAACACCGGCAACTCCAGCGGCCCGCACCTGCACTTCGAGATCCGCACCACCCCGAACTACGGCTCCGCCGTGAACCCGGTGGCCTTCCTGCGCGCGGCCGGCGTCACCATCTGAGCCCGACCCGCCGCCCCGCACGACCCGCCGCCCCGCACGACCCGCCGCCCCGCCCGACCCGCCGCCCCGCACGTCCCGGAGCCCCGGACCCGACGAGGGTCCGGGGCTCTCGGCGTCAGATGATCCAGGCGTGGCTCGGCATGCCCAGGGAGTCGAGCTTGCCGGAGTCCAGCACCGCGACCTGCTCGGGGCTCAGCACCTTGTTCCAGATCCGGATCCGGTCGAGCGATCCGACGAGCGAGCCGCTCCAGATGCCGTGGTGGCGCGACCGGCCCAGCTGCACCGGACCGGGGCCCGGCCAGATCCCGCTGATCTGGGCCGCGCCCGCCAGCTTGTCCTCGACGTAGAGGGCGATCGTCTTCTTGTCGGCGTCGTACGTGGCGGTCAGCTGGGTCCACTTGTTCACCGCGCCCGGAGCGTCCACGACCACCTGCTGCACGGTGGCGTCGGCGCCCTTGTCGCCGGTCTGGACCCGGAACACCCAGGAACCCTTGCCGTTCACCGACTCGAAGCCCAGCTCGAAGGAGTACGAGTCCCCGTCGCCCTGGCTGATCGCCATGCGGGAGCCGTTCTCGACGACGGTGTAGAGGCGGGTGGTGACGCTGAAGCTCTTCGTGACGTCCACGGCCTGTTCGGAGCCCTGGGCGAAGGAGTTCGGGCCGCCCTTGAAGCGGACCTCGTCGCGCTCGCCCATCTTGAACAGCGAGGCGTCCGGGGCCATCGCGAGCTGCACCGGGGATCCGCCGGGCACGCGGTCGCGCAGCAGGGTGGGATCGCCCGCCACCGTCGGGGACTTGTCCTCCGGGCTCTTCGAGGGGCTCGGGGAGTCCGAGGCGGCGATCGGGGGCTTGTCGTCCTTCGGCTTGTCGTCCGAGCCGCCGGCGAAGAACAGGTAGCCCCCGCCCGCGAGGAGGACCACGGTGACGGCCCCGCCGATGATCGACAGCGTCTTGCGGCGCGAGCGCTGCGCCTCGCTGCGGTCGGCCATCGCCTGCCAGTCCGGCTGCGAGGGCTGCGACGGCTGCGAGGGCTGGGCGAAGGCCGGCTCCTGGTGCCGCGCCGGGCCGCCGAAGGTCGTCGGCTCGCCGAAGGCCGGCTCGCCGAAGGCCGGTTCCCCGAACGCGCCCGGTGCGCCGGGCTGCGGCTGCGCCGAGTACGGGTTCGGCTGCCCCGGCTGCGGGTACCCGTAGCCGGCCCCGGGTATCTGGCCCGGCGGGTATCCGTAGCCGCCGGGCCCCGTCGCGGGGTTCGGCTGGGGGTTGTGGGGGCGATCCGTACCTTCAGTCATGGCACGGATGCTAAGACATCGGGCCCGGGCTGCGAACGGCCTGGTCGCCTACTCCTGCGGCTTGACCACCGGGAAGCTGCCCGTCGCCGTCGGCGCGTGCTCCGGGAGCCACAGCACCGCCACCGCGCCCGCCGCCACGCCCTCGCGGTCGAAACCGCCCGGGGCCGCCACGTTACGGAACGTCAGGCGCGCGCCCAGCACCCGCGCCTGGCCCTCCGCGATGGTCAGCCCCAGCCCGTGCCCCACGCCCGCGCGGTCCGTCGACCCGGTGCGGAACCGGCTCGGCCCCTCCCGCAGCAGCGCCTCGGGGAAGCCCGGCCCGTGGTCCCGTACGCGCACGACCCGGCCCTCGATGTCCACCTGCACCGGAGGGCGCCCGTACCGCGCGGCGTTGGCCAGCAGGTTGCCCAGGATCCGCTCCAGCCGCCGCGGGTCGGTGCTGACGACCTCGTCCGCGACGACCCGTACGGTCGCCTCCGGCATCAGCGCCGCGACCCGGCGGCTCACGAACTCGCCGAGCGCCACGTCCTGCAGCTCCGCGCGCTCGGAGGCACTGTCCAGCCGGGCCACTTCCAGCACGTCCTCGACCAGGACCCGCATCGCCTGCGCCCGGTCCCGTACGAGCTCGGTCGGACGGCCCGCGGGCAGCAGTTCCGCCGCCGTGAGCAGGCCCGTCACCGGGGTCCGCAGCTCGTGCGCGATGTCCGCGGTCACCCGCCGCTCGGCCTCCAGCCGCTGCTGGAGCGCGTCCGCCATGGCGTCGACCGCCCGCGCGAGGTCGTCGGTCTCGTCCCGTACGACGCCGCCGACCGCATCCCGTACCCGTACCTCGGGATCCCCGTGGGCCACCCGCTGCGCGGCGGCCGCGGCCTTGCGCAGCCGGCGCGAGATCTGCCCGCCGATGAGGACGCCGAGCGCGGAGCCGCCGATCACGACGGCGAGGGAGCCGACGACCAGGGCCCGGTCCAGGTCGCGCACCATGTTGGCGCTCTCCCGGAACTGCGTGTGCAGCGACAGCACCTGCCCGTTGCCGAGCGGTACGGCGGCCCACACCTCCGGGAGCCCCTTCGGGTTGTCCTGGATGTACGTGCCGCGCCGCCCCGAGCGCGCCTTCTCGCGCAGCTCGGCGGGCAGGTCGGGGTCGTTGAGCTTGGCCCCCATCGGAGGTTTGCGCCCGGCCTCGGCATTGCGGGAGATGAACTGGACCCGGTCCAGCTGTACCTCGCGGGCGCTCTCCAGCATCGACACCCGGGCAGCACTGTGCACCACCAGGCTCAGCGCGAGCGCGGTGAGCGCGCCCACGGTGGTGATGGCGAGGGTGATCTTCCAGCGGATGCCGGTGCGGAGGGTGAACCGCTTCATTTCCTTCGGGGCCTCAGGCCTTCAACTTGTAGCCGAAGCCCCGGACCGTCTCGATCCGGTCCTGACCGATCTTGGTGCGCAGCCGCTGCACGTGGACGTCCACCACCCGGGTGTCGCCGCCCCAGTCGTAGTCCCAGACCCGCTCCAGCAGCCGGTCGCGCGAGAGCACGGTCCCGGGCGCGGAGGAGAACTCCAGCAGCAGCCGCATCTCGGTCGGGGTCAGTGCCACCGCGGTGCCCGCCTTGCGGACCTCCATGCCCTCGGTGTCGACCTCCAGGTCGCCGAAGGCCAGGACCCCGCGCTCCTCCGAGCCGGCCTCGTCGCCGCCGGAGCCGCCGTTCTGCGGTCCGCCGGCGTGGCCGAAGCGGCGCAGGACCGCGCGGATGCGGGCGACGAGCACCGAGCCGTCGAAGGGCTTGGTGACGTAGTCGTCGGCGCCCGCCTCCAGGCCCAGCACCACGTCGATGGAGTCGGCGCGCGCGGACAGCATGATCACCGGGACGGTGGACTCGTCGCGGATGCGCCGGCACAGGCTGACGCCGTCCATGCCGGGCACCATCACGTCGAGCAGCGCGATGTCGGGCCGGTCGGCGCGGAAGGACTCCAGGCCGGACAGCCCGTCGGGCATGGCGGTGACCACGAACCCGTCGCGCTCCAGCGCCAGGGTCGTGGCCTCGCGGATGACGTCGTCGTCCTCCACGAACAGGACATGGGTCTCGGCCATGCGGAAGCCTCGCCTTTAGTTCTTGGTGACGGCCGGAGCGGGTGCCACGCCGCCGTCGACCACGTTGCTGTAGTCCGAGTGGACCCGGTCCTGCTCGGTGAACATCTCCCCGCTCCAGCGGTAGGTGATCACGTCCTCGCCCGACGGGTAGGCGAGCGCGTCGCTCTTCCCGTAGACCGGCTTGTTGACCACCAGGGCGCCGCGGTCGATCTCCGCGTAGACGGGCGGCTGCTCGTCCGAGAAGACATTCTCGTACTTCCCGTCGTCCGCCCGGTACACGTACGAGCCCCGGCCCAGCGCGTCGGCGCAGGACAGGACGTTGACGACGATGTCCACGGCCGAGCTGCCGGTGAGCTTCCCGTAGCTGACGTCGACCGGGTACTCCTTGCCCGTGCAGGGCTTGAGGTCCCGCTTGATCTCGGCGCTCACCTTGGGGTCCGCCTTGAGCAGCGCGATCGGGTCGACCTTCTTCGCGGGCTGGGCGGAGGCGGCCGGGGCGTCGGCCGAGGGGGCGGCGGTCGGCGGGGCGCTCTTGGCCACGGACTCGGTGCGGGCGGGGCCGCCGTCGCGCAGGCCGGTGCCCCCGGTGGAACAGCCGGCCGCGAACAGCACTGTGCCGACGAGGACGACCGTCCCCGTCGACACCAGTACCAGCGAGCCCTTACCGCTCAGGCATTGGCCATTCAGGCCGCGCACCGCTCACGCCCCTCGTACCGGATGGTGTGGTCACCGCGTTCGAGCGCGCGCATGTCCAGGTCCCGGCTCTCCAGCTCCTGCCGGAGGCGGGCCAGCGCGCGGTGCAGAGTGCTCTTCACGGTTCCCGCCGACATGCCGAGCGCCGCGGCCGTCTCCTCGGTGCTCATCTGCTCCCAGTGTCGCAGCACGACCACGCTGCGCTGCTTGGGCGCGAGCACCTTGAGGATGTCCATGAGCAGGGCGCGGTCGGCGCGCTGGTCGGAGCCGTCCTCGACGGAGGCGTCGGGCAGCTGCTCGGTGGGGACCTCTTCGAGCTTGCGGGCGCGCCACCACTCGGTACGCGTGTTGATCATGACCCGGCGCAGGTAGGCGTCGGCGAGGGACTTGTCGGCGATGCCGTCCCAGCGGCCGTAGGTGCGCACGAGGGCGGTCTGCAGGAGGTCCTGCGCGTCGGTGGGGTCCGGGACCAGGCGCCGGGCGCTGCGCAGCAGCGCGTCCTGCCGAGTGCGTACGTACTCCTCGAATTCGAGTACCTCGCCGTGCGCCGTGTGCGCCATCTCAGACCGCCTCCGTACCGACCGACCAACCCGCGTCCTCTGCCTTACGGATTCGAAAGTACGGAGGCGTTGTCACGGGCCTGTGCGGACCAGCCTTCGGTGGGCGCACGGACACCCATAGGTTGTGTAACAACACCCGTGAGCTGGGGTTTCGCCGACCTAAGCGGAATCCTTGAGTCAGCTTCGAGTCAGCTTCGAGCGGGATCCGGTCCGGTGGCGGACCCGCTCTGCGGAAGCCGGTACATGCCTTGCGCCAGAGGCTCCACCAGCCCGTCGGCGACCAGCCCGTCCAGCGCCCGGGCGCGCTGCACCGGCTCGTCCCAGACCGTGTCGAGCAGCGCCTGCGGAACCGCGCCGACCGCCTCCCGCAGCACCGCGAGGAGCTTGCCCCGCACCTGCCGGTCGGTCCCGGCGTACGTCTGCCCGCGCCGCGGCGGCCCTTCGTGCGCCGGCTTCCCGGCGAGCCGCCACGCGCACAGCCCGGCCACCGGGCAGCGGGCGCAGTCCGGGCTCTTGGCCGTGCACACCAGGGCCCCGAGCTCCATGGAGGCCGCCGCCCAGCGGGCCGCGGTGTCCTCGTCCCCGGGCAGCAGCTCCCGGGCCAGGCGCCGCTCGGCCGCGGTGGTGGCGTTCGGCGGGTACTCCACTCCCGTGGCGGTGCGCGCGAAGACCCGGCGGACGTTGGTGTCGAGCACGGCGTGCCGCTGCCCGTACGCGAAGGAGGCCACGGCGGCCGCCGTGTACTCGCCGATCCCGGGCAGCGCGAGCAGCTGCGCGTGCTCCCGCGGTACGTCGCCCCCGTGCCGCTCCGTTATCGCGACGGCCGCGCCGTGCAGGCGCAGGGCCCGGCGCGGGTACCCGAGCCGCCCCCAGGCCCGTACGGCCTCGCCGGAGGGCTCGGCGGCCAGGTCGGCGGGCCGGGGCCACCGGGCGAGCCATTGCTCGTACACGGGCAGGACCCGGCTGACCGGGGTCTGCTGGAGCATGAACTCGCTGACCATGACCCCCCAGGGGCCGGCCTCGGGGCGGCGCCAGGGCAGGTCGCGGGCGTGTTCGTCGAACCACGCGATGACGGGGGAGTGCAGCGCGTGCGCGGAGTGCTGGGATACGGGTGCAGTCATGGCAGACGGCATCCTGGCACGTTTCGGGCCTACCGCGCGGGGCCCGGGCCGGTGAACCAGACAGCGGCGCGGCCACCGCTCGCCCGCATGGCGGTGGTGATCGTACTGATAGGACCGGTCAGCAGCAGTACGACGAGGGCGGCGAGCGAACCGCCGAGCAGCAGGCCCATCGCGACGTCGTGCGGGTAGTGCACCCCGACGAAGACGCGGGAGAAGGCCATCAGGAGCGCGAGCGGCACGGTAAGCAGGGCGAGCCGGCGGACGGCCAGGGCGAGCGCGACGGCGGCGGCGCCGGCTATGGCGGCGTGGTTGCTGGGGAAGGACCAGTCCCCGGAGGCCGGGCAGGTGATCAGCGAGGCCGCCGCCCCGGCCACGGCCCGGCAGGGCCGCTCCTCGTCCACGGTGGACTTCACGACCTCGGAGGCGACGTAGGCGATGGCGGTGGCCAGCGGCGCCACGACGGCGAGGGCGACGGCCCGCGGGTCGGCGCTGCGGCGTGCCCGCCACCACACGGCCACGAAGAGAAGGCCGAAGAAGAGGAGCCCGTACTCCGTCCAGACCTCGACGGCCGACTGGACCCAGGCGGGTGTGGAGTGGGCGAAGTCGGTGATGTCGCGATAGAGGTCAGAACTGTCCATGGTCACCGAGAGTACTCAAAACGGATTAATGACTGTGTGAGGGGAACGGCCGGTTCTGATCGCTCGTCAGTCCATTCGCGGGATGATCATCGCCAAAACAAGCCGGGTGCGCGGCATGTGGGGCACGGATCGCGCCGCGAACTCTCGTAAGGTTCCGTTCGTGGGATCTCTGCGCAATCCGGTCGGGCCGCTCCCCTCCTCCATCTACTGGCGACGGAGGGCTGTGCTGGCGTCCGTTGCCGCGCTCCTCGCGCTCCTCGCCGTATGGACCGTCAGTTCCGGCGGCGGGAAGTCGAGTACGAACGGCAAGGGCGAGAGCGGCCCCGGCCCCGTCACCGCGATCACCCCGGGCCCCTCCGGCAGTGGCCCGGCGATCAGTCAGGCCCCGGGCGGCCGGGCGGAGTCGGGCACCGGCTCCCAGGGCAGCGGTGGCGGCGGCTCCGCGGGCGCCGGCAAGAACGGCGAACCGGGCGGCGGTACGGGCTCCGGCGGCTCGGGCGGATCGGGTTCCGCTTCCGGCGGCGGCGGTCCGGCCCAGGTCCCGGCGGACTCGCCGCTGCCCACATGCGCGGCGGGCGCGGTGCAGTGGGAGGTCAGGAGCGTGAAGAACGAGTACGAGGCGAACGAGAAGCCCCGCCTCGAACTCGTGGCCCGCAACGTCTCCGGCACGACCTGCAAGGTCGATCTCGGCCCGAGGCAGGCGGTACTGACCATCCTTCAGGCGACGACCAGCAAGGCCGTCTGGTCTTCGGCGGACTGCCCTCCGGGCCCGGGGAACGTCTTCTTCCGCGTCCCGGCGCAGGGCGAGACGAAGCAGTCCCTGGAATGGGACCGCCGCTTCAGCGCGGCGGACCAGTGCGCCACGCCTCCGGCGGGGTCCGCGGCTCCGGACACCTACGTGGTCGAGGTCAAGTCCCCGGGCATGCCGGTGGCCCGGACCTCGTTCGTCCTGAAGCAGGACTGAGCAGGACTGAGCAGGACCGACAGCAGGGCTGGACCCCCGCGGCAAGCCGGGCTGACCCCGCGGCGCCGCAGCCGCGGGTCAGACGTAGCGCTCCAGGATCGAGGACTCCGCCAGGCGGGACAGGCCCTCGCGGACGCTGCGCGCACGCGCCTCGCCGACGCCGTCGACCGTCTGGAGGTCGTCCACCGACGCGGCCAGCAGCTTCTGCAGGCCGCCGAAGTGCTCCACCAGCCGCTCGATGATCGCCCCCGGCAGCCGCGGAACCTTCGCCAGCAGCCGGTAGCCCCGCGGGGACACCGCCGAGTCCAGGGTCTCCGGCGAGCCGGTGTAACCCAGCGCCTTCGCCACGATCGCCAGTTCCAGCAGCTCGGGGTGGGTCAGCGCGTCCAGTTCGAAGAGGGCCTCGTCCACCGTGCGGGAACGCTTCGCCGTCGGCTCCGGAACGTAGTCCCGGATCACCAGCTCCCGCTCCTGCTCGATCCCGACCGTCAGCTCGTCCAGCTGGAGGGACAGCAGTCGCCCGTCCGTGCCCAGTTCGACCACGTACTCGGCGATCTCGGTGGCGATCCGGCGCACCATTTCCAGCCGCTGGGCGACCGCCGTCACGTCGCGGACCGTCACCAGGTCCTCGATCTCCAGCGCCGACAGGGTGCCCGCGACCTCATCGAGGCGCAGTTTGTACCGCTCCAGCGTGGCGAGCGCCTGGTTCGCCCGGGACAGGATCGCCCCGGACTCCTCCAGCACGCGCCGCTCGCCGTCCACGTACAGCGCGATCAGCCGCATCGACTGCGAGACCGAGACGACGGGGAAGCCGCACTGCTTCGAGACGCGGTCCGCCGTGCGGTGCCGGGTGCCCGTCTCCTCCGTGGGGATCGACGCGTCCGGCACCAGCTGCACGCCGGCCCGCAGGATCTTGGTGATGTCCTTGTCGAGGATGAGCGCGCCGTCGAGCTTGCACAGCTCCCGCAGCCGGGTCGCCGTGAACTCCACGTCCAGCACGAAGCCGCCGGTGCACATCGCGTCGACCGTCTTGTCCATGCCGAGGACGATGAGCCCGCCGGTGTTGCCGCGGACGATCCGTTCCAGCCCGTCACGCAGCGGCTGACCAGGTGCGACCGCGCTCAGCGAGGCACGCATCATGGCCTCCTGCTTGGAGCTCGCGCCCGACTTTCCGGATGCTGCTGCCCCGTCCTTGGCTGCCACTGCACTCCTCCGGTCGCGGGTTGTGCCGCCTGCGTACGGCCGGGCGGACCAGCACAAAGTCTACCGGCGCGCACTGCGGCCCCGCCGAGCGTTGGCGGAGGCGGCCGTCACGGAGCCCCGTACGGACCTGCTGAGCTGCTACTCCGCGTCGCGGTCCCGGGCCGGCGTACGGGACCGGCCGCGCGGCAGGGCCCGTAGCGCGTCGCCCACGTCGGCGACCTCCGTGACCTTCATGCCGGGCGGCACCTTCCCCGGATCCACCGGCACCAGGGCGTGCGTGAACCCCAGCCGGTGGGCCTCCGCGAGCCGCCGCTGGACGCCCGTCACGCGCCGCACCTCACCGGCCAGCCCGACCTCGCCGATGGCGACGAGGTTCTTCGGGAGCGGGACGTCGCTGGCGGCCGAGGCCAGCGCCAGCGCGATGGCCAGGTCGGCGGCCGGCTCGGTCAGCTTCACCCCGCCCACGGTCGCGCTGTAGATGTCGCGCTTGCCGAGGGCGGTGATCCGGCCGCGCTGCTCCAGCACGGCCAGCATCATCGAGACCCGGGAGGTCTCCAGCCCCGAGGTGGTCCGGCGGGGCGAGGGGATCTGCGAGTCCACCGTCAGCGCCTGCACCTCGGCGACCAGCGGGCGCTTGCCCTCCAGCGTCACCGTCAGGCAGGTCCCCGGCACGGCCTCGTCGCGGCGGGTCAGGAACAGCCCGCTCGGGTCGGCGAGTCCGGTGATGCCCTCGTCGTGCAGCTCGAAGCAGCCGACCTCGTCCGTGGCCCCGTACCGGTTCTTCACGCCGCGCACCAGGCGCAGGCGCGCGTGCCGGTCGCCCTCGAAGCTGAGCACGACGTCCACCAGGTGCTCCAGCAGCCGGGGTCCGGCGATGGCCCCGTCCTTGGTGACGTGGCCGACGAGCAGCGTGGCCATCCCGCGCTCCTTGGACGCGCGGATCAGCGCCCCGGCCACCTCCCGCACCTGGGCCATGCCGCCGGGCGCGCCGTCGATCTCGGGGGAGGCCACGGTCTGTACGGAGTCCAGGACCAGCAGGGACGGCTTCACCGCGTCGAGGTGGCCCAGTACGGCGGACAGGTCGGTCTCGGCGGCGAGGAACAGGTGGTCGCTGAGCGCGTTGATCCGGTCGGCCCGCAGCCGCACCTGGCTCGCCGACTCCTCGGCGGTGACGTAGAGCGTGCGGTGCTCGTCGGTGGCCGCCTTGGCCGCGACGTCGAGCAGCAGCGTCGACTTGCCGACGCCCGGCTCGCCCGCGAGCAGGACGACGGCGCCGGGCACCAGGCCGCCGCCGAGGACGCGGTCCAGCTCGGACACGCCGGTGCTGCGGGCGGTCGCGGTGCGGCCGTCGACCTGCGCGATCGGGAGCGCGGCGGACGAGACCCGGCCGGCCGCGGTGGTCCGCACGGCGGGCGCGCCGCCGATCTCCTCGACGGTGCCCCAGGCCTGGCACTCGGGGCACCGGCCGAGCCACTTGGCGGTGGAGTACCCGCACTCGGTACAGCGGTAGGACGGCCGGTCCTTGGCGGATGAGCGAGATGTACGGGCAGCCATGCGCCCCACGGTAGCCGCCGGTACTGACAGCGCCGTGGCGGGCGGCGTCAGGGGTGAGGTCAGCGCAGTACCGATCTGTTCACCCGTAAGGGCTAATTGTGGTGAAGGCTTCCAGGGGGTAAGCGGCCCGCCGCCTACGGTCGCCAGGTGAACAGCAGCAACCAATCGCACCCCGCATCGCGCACCGGCGCACACCGGGCGCACGGGCGCACGCCCCGCGAGGGGCATTCGGCGGAGCCGCCGCCCCCCTTCCGGCACGAGCCCTACCTCGACGGCCTGTTCACGTACTGCCTCTCGGTCCTCTGCGACCACGACACCGCCACCGACGTGCTCGGCGACGTGCTGGCCGTGGCCGAGCGGCACCCGGGGCGGTGTCCCGACGAGGGGGACCGGCGTGCCTGGCTGTACGCGCTGGCGCGCTGGGCCTGTCTGCGCCGGCTCGCCGAGCAGCGGCGCGCCAGGCAGGGGGCGCATTCCGCCCGGCGTGCGCCGGAGCGCATGGATCCAGGGCGTGCGCCGGAGGCGCCGAGCGCCCACCGGCTCCTTGACGTGAGCGCCTACCGCCGTACCGAGCTCGCCCGCCTCGCCTGGCCGGAGGCCGCCGGGACCACGCCCGGGCAGCGCGAGGCCCTCGAACTCGCCGTCCGCCACCGCCTCGGCGTGTCCGAACTCGCCTCCGTCCTCGGCACGGCCCAGGCCGCCGCCCGCGAGCTGCTGACCGGAGCCGCCTGCGAGGTGGAGCGCACCCGCGCCGCCCTCGCCGTCGTGGAGACGGGCAACTGCCCGACCGTGTCCCGGCTCACCGGCGACGGCGGCGACGGCGCGGTCCTGCTGTCCACCAGCCTGCGCGCCGAGCTGGTCCGGCACGTCGACGACTGCCCGCGCTGCCGCCGCGTCGCCGAACGGGTCGGGGCCCGCGGGCCCTGGCCGGGCTCCGGCGGGGTCGAAACCGCCGCGCTCCCGCTGGTCCCGGCACCCCGTACGGCCGTGCACGCCGCGATGCTCCGCTCCGGCCGGCGCCGCGGAGCCGGCCCGCGCTTCGACCGGACCGGTTTCCCGATGGACCCCAAGGACCGCGCGGCCCGCCGCGACCGGATGCGTACCCGGGCCGTGACCACCACCGTGGTCGCCACCGTCGTCGCGGCCCCCGTGCTCGCGCTCTGGGCCGCCTACCGCGGAGCCCCCAGCACCGGGGAGCCCGTCGTCGGCGGCTCCGCCCGGATCTCCGCGAGCGAGTCGGAGATGCCGCTGCCGCGCACCGACGGCCGCCCGCTGACGGCGTACGAGAACGCGGGCAACGCCGCCGTCACCACCGGCGGCCCCGGCTTCGCCGCGGGCAGTGCCGCGCCCGACGTGTCCGTCGAGGTGATCAGCACCGGGCCGCCCGCCACCCCCGACCGCTCCGGCCCGGGCGCCCCCGGCCGGCTCGCCGTGGCCGCGTCCTCCCACGGCGCGACCACCCTGCTCACCCTCAGCGCCTCGGGGGATGCGCCGGTGGACTGGCGGCTGTGGTCCGACGCGCCGTGGCTCCGGGCGAGCCGGACCTCGGGCACGCTGGCGCCCGGAGAATCGGTCACCCTACGGATCGACGTGGACCCCGAAGCCCAGCCCGTCGGGGCGTGGACGGCCCACGTCGGCATCGAGCCCGGCGGCGCCGTCGTCTCCATCCGAGGCCGCGGCCGCCCGGCACCGACGCCCACGCCGACCGGGCCGGCCACCCCGACGCCGACTCCCACGCCCACGCCCACGCCGACCCCCACTCCCACCCCGACGCCGCCGGAGCCCACGCCGACCCCGACGGCGACGCCCACCCCGACGGGGTCAGAAGGAACGGTTTCCCCGAGCCCGGACACCTCCGCCCCGGGGTAGCCCGTACCCGTCAGGCGGGCAGTACCGGGTCCGCCGGGTGCGGGGCCATCGGCAGCAGCGAGGACAGCCGCGCCTCGCACAGCTCCACCAGCGCCTCGTACCCCTCCTTGCCCATCAGCTCGGTCAGCTCGGCGCGGTACGACACGTACACCGGCTTTCCGGCGCCGTGCGCGGACGTGGCCGAGGTGCACCACCAGTGCAGGTCGTGGCCGCCGGGGCCCCAGCCGCGCCGGTCGTACTCGCCGATGGACACCTGCAGCACGCGGGTGTCGTCCGGCCGGTCGATCCAGTCGTAGGTCCGCCGGATCGGCAGCTGCCAGCACACGTCCGGCTTGGTCTCCAGCGGCTCCTTGCCCTCGCGCACGGCCAGGATGTGCAGCGAGCAGCCGGCCCCGGCCGCGAACCCGGGCCGGTTCAGGAAGATGCAGGCGCCGTCCCAGCGCCGGGTCTGCTTCTCCCCGTCGTCGTCGTTCTGCGTCCAGCCGGTCTCGCTGCCGACGTCGTGGAACTGCCACAGCTCCGGCGTCAGCCGGGCCACGTGCTCCGCCACGCGCTTCTCGTCGTCCTCGTCGGAGAAGTGCGCACCGAGCGTGCAGCAGCCGTCGTCGGCGCGCCCGGCCTGGATGCCCTGGCAGCCGCTGCCGAAGATGCACGTCCAGCGGGAGGTCAGCCAGGTCAGGTCGCAGCGGAAGACCTGCTCGTCGTCGGCGGGATCGGGGAACTCCACCCACGCGCGGGGGAAGTCGAGGCCCTTCTCGTCACCGACGACCGGAGCCTGGGCGGCGCTGCCCGCCTTGGTCTTGCTCTTGCTCTTGGACTTGGCCTTCTTCGTATTTGGCACAAACCCAAGCGTCTCAGATCAGCTGAGGGATTCATTGCCGGGCGTGGTGCCCGGCAAGGGGGTGTTCCCACCGTGGCGTGGGCGTGGAGGTGGAATCCCGCGCCGAGTGCTGTTCCTCTTGGCCGGTGTCGGCTGGTGGGTGTGCTGATCGTTGTCGCGCCCTGGTGCCGGTGGGCTGCGCGGGGCAGCTGGATCCGGTCCGTGTGAGCGTGTCCCTCCGAACGCTTTCCCGCCGGCCTGGTGGGCGAGGCCGCGTGATGCGATGCGCTGCCAGGCGCCTTGGTCCCGGTCTCCCCGCCAATGACAGGTAGGGCAGAGGGCCCGCTTCCAGCCCGGTGTCGTGGGCCGGTCGGGAGCCTTACTCCACCCCTACGCGATCCGCGCAGTAGCGTTTCCCCCTATGAGACTCGGTGTCCTTGATGTGGGTTCGAACACGATCCATCTGCTGGTGGTGGACGCGCACCCCGGTGCGCGCCCGCAGCCGGCCCACTCGCACAAGGTGGAACTGCGGCTGGCGGAGCTCCTCGACGAGCACGGCGCGGTCACGCCCGAGGGCGTCGAGCGGCTCGTCTCGGTGATCGGCGGCGCGGTGCAGGCGGCCGAGGACAAGGGGTGCGAGGACGTACTCCCCTTCGCGACGAGCGCGGTGCGCGAGGCGACCAACGCCGACGAGGTGCTGGCCCGGGTCAAGGCCGAGACGGGCATCGACCTGCCGGTGCTCAGCGGCGGCGACGAAGCGCGGCTGACGTTCCTGGCCGCCCGGCGCTGGTTCGGCTGGTCCGCGGGGAAGCTGCTGGTCCTGGACATCGGCGGCGGCTCGCTGGAGATCGCCTTCGGCATCGACGAGGAACCGGACGCGGCCGTCTCCCTCCCGCTCGGCGCGGGTCGCCTGACGGCGGGCTGGCTCCCCGGCGACCCGCCGGACCCCGCCGACGTACGGGCGCTGCGCCGCCACGCGCGGGCCCAGATCGCGCGGACGGTCGGCGAGTTCAGCCGCTTCGGGGCGCCGGACCGGGTCGTGGCGACGTCGAAGACGTTCAAGCAGCTGGCCCGGATCGCGGGCGCGGCCCGTTCGGCGGACGGCCTGTACGTCCAGCGGGACCTGACGCGCAAGGCCCTGGAGGAGTGGGTCCCCCGGCTGGCGGCGATGACGACCTCCCAGCGGTCCGCGCTCCCCGGCGTCTCCGAGGGCCGCTCCTCGCAGCTCCTGGCCGGGGCGCTGGTCGCGGAGGGCGCGATGGACCTCTTCGGCGTCGACGAACTGGAGATCTGCCCCTGGGCCCTGCGTGAGGGCGTCATCCTCCGCCGCCTGGACCACCTTCCGGTCTCCCCGCCGTCCTGACGCGCGGCGACGGCGGCGACGGCGACGACGGGGCCGGGCACCGGAGGGATCCCACCCCCGGTGGGGCGGGGCATCGGTACCCTGTCCCCGTGGCAAACCCAGTCCGGATCCCGAACGCGAAAGTCGCCCTCTCCACCGCCTCCGTGTACCCGGAGTCGACGGCGACCGCCTTCGAGATCGCCGCGCGCCTCGGCTACGACGGCGTCGAGGTCATGGTCTGGACGGACCCGGTCAGCCAGGACATCGACGCCCTGCGGCGGCTTTCGGACCACCACCAGGTGCCGATCCTGGCCGTGCACGCGCCCTGCCTCCTGATCACCCAGCGCGTCTGGTCCACCGACCCCTGGACCAAGCTCCAGCGCGCCCAGGCCGCGGCCGAGCGCCTCGGCGCGTCCACCGTCGTCGTGCACCCACCGTTCCGCTGGCAGCGGCAGTACTCCCGCGACTTCGTCAGCGGCATCTGGCGCATGGCCGACGAGACCGACGTCCGCTTCGCCGTCGAGAACATGTACCCGTGGCGCTACCGCGACCGCGAGATGCTCGCGTACGCGCCCGAGTGGGACGTGACGAAGGACGACTACCGGCACTTCACCGTCGACCTCTCGCACACCGCGACCGCCCGTACGGACGCCACCGCGATGATCGACCGGATGGGCGACCGGCTCGCCCACGTCCACCTCGCCGACGGAAACGGTTCCGCGAAGGACGAGCACCTCGTGCCCGGCCGCGGTACGCAGCCCTGCGCCGAGCTGCTGGAGCGCCTCGCCCGCACGTCCTTCGACGGGCACGTCGTGATCGAGGTCAACACCCGCCGCGCGATGTCGTCCGCCGAGCGCGAGGCCGACCTCGCCGAGGCGCTGGCCTTCACCCGCCTCCACCTCGCCGCGAACAACACCCCGGCGCCCCGCTCGTGACCGCCCCCGCGCAGCGCCCCCGCCGGGGCCCCGGCCGGCCCCGGCAGGACGAGGCCGACGACGGTCCCGGCACGCAGGAGCGCATCCGGCTCGCCGCCCGCTCCGAGTTCGCCGCGCGCGGCTACGACAAGACCTCCGTACGCGGGATCGCCAAGGCGGCGGGCGTGGACCCCGCCCTGGTGCACCACTACTTCGGCAGCAAGGACGAGCTCTTCGCCGCCGCCATCGAGCTGAGCATCGAGCCGGCGCTCGTGGTCCCGGCGATCGTGGGCGAGGGACCCGAGGGGATCGGGGAGCGCCTCGCCCGCTATTTCCTGGGGATCTGGGAGAACCCGGTCAGCCGGGCCCCGCTGCTGGCCGTGATCCGGTCCGCGCTGACGCACGAGGCCGCCGCGAAGGTGCTGCGCGGCCTGATCCTGCGCCGGGTCCTGGAGCGCGTCGCCGCCGACCTCAACGTCCCCGACCCCACCTTCCGGGCCGAACTCGCCGCCTCGCACATGATCGGCATCGCCCTGCTGCGCTACGTCGTCCAGGTCGAGCCCCTCGCGTCCGCCGACCCGGAGGACATCGTTGCCCTGGTGGCTCCGACCCTCCAGCGCTACCTGACCGAAGAGTGACCGAGGGCTGAGCCCCCCGTCCCGGCATCCGGACTGCGTGTCCGGATCCCGGGCGGTGGGCGTAGCCTCGTAACCGAGCCATATCCGCAGTCGCGGCAGGCGTCAGACGCCGCCGCACACATGGGGAGTGAACCCGATGCCTGAGCTGAGGTCCCGCACCGTCACCCACGGCCGCAACATGGCGGGCGCACGTGCCCTTATGCGTGCGTCGGGCGTAGCGAGCGCGGACATCGGAAAGCCGATCATCGCGGTCGCCAACTCCTTCACCGAGTTCGTCCCGGGCCACACCCACCTGGCCCCGGTCGGCCGGATCGTCTCCGACGCCATCCGCGCGGCGGGCGCGATCCCGCGCGAGTTCAACACGATCGCGGTCGACGACGGCATCGCGATGGGCCACGGCGGCATGCTCTACTCGCTGCCCTCGCGCGACCTGATCGCCGACTCGGTGGAGTACATGGTCGAGGCGCACTGTGCCGACGCCCTGATCTGCATCTCCAACTGCGACAAGATCACCCCCGGCATGCTGATGGCCGCCCTGCGCCTCAACATCCCGGTCGTCTTCGTCTCCGGCGGTCCGATGGAGGCCGGGCAGGCCATCCTCGTCGACGGCACCGTCCGCAAGCTCGACCTGATCGACGCCATGGTCGACGCCTCCAACGAGAACGTCTCGGACGAGGACGTCCTGCGCATCGAGGAGAACGCCTGTCCGACCTGCGGGTCGTGTTCGGGCATGTTCACCGCCAACTCGATGAACTGCCTCGCCGAGGCCATCGGCCTCGCCCTCCCCGGCAACGGCTCGGTCCTCGCCACGCACACCGCCCGCCGCGCCCTGTACGAGGACGCCGGCCGGACCGTCGTGGAGATCACCAAGCGGTACTACGAGGACGGCGACGAGTCCGTCCTCCCGCGCAACATCGCCTCCCGCGAGGCCTTCGAGAACGCCATGGCCCTCGACATCGCCATGGGCGGCTCGACGAACACGATCCTGCACCTGCTGGCCGCGGCGCAGGAAGCGGGCCTGGACTACGACCTCAAGGACATCGACGCCGTCTCGCGCCGCGTCCCGTGCCTGTCCAAGGTCGCGCCGAACGTCGCGCCCGGCGGCACGTACTACATGGAGGACATCCACCGCGCCGGCGGCATCCCCGCGATCCTCGGCGAGCTGCACCGCGGCGGCCTCCTGAACAAGGACGTCACCTCCGTCCACTCGGACGGTCTGGAGGACTGGCTCGCGAAGTGGGACGCCCGCTCCGGCACGGCGACCGACGCCGCGATGGAGCTGTGGCACGCGGCCCCCGGCTGCGTGCGCTCCGCCACCGCCTTCTCCCAGTCCGAGCGCTGGGACACCCTCGACCTCGACGCCGAGGGCGGCTGCATCCGCTCCGTCCAGCACGCGTACTCCAAGGACGGCGGCCTCGCCGTGCTGCGCGGCAACATCGCCCTCGACGGGTGCGTCGTGAAGACGGCCGGCGTCGACGAGTCGATCTGGACCTTCGAGGGCCCGGCCGTCGTCTCCGAGTCGCAGGACGAGGCCGTCGAGAAGATCCTCCGCAAGGAGATCAAGGCGGGCGACGTGGTCGTCATCCGCTACGAGGGCCCGCGCGGCGGCCCCGGCATGCAGGAGATGCTCTACCCGACGTCCTTCCTCAAGGGCCGCGGCCTCGGCAAGGTCTGCGCGCTGGTGACGGACGGCCGCTTCTCCGGCGGCACCTCCGGCCTCTCCATCGGCCACGCCTCCCCGGAGGCGGCGGCGGGCGGCACGATCGCCCTGGTCGAAGACGGCGACCGGATCCGGATCGACATCCCGAACCGCTCCATCGAGCTGCTGGTCGACGAGGAGACCCTGGCGGCCCGCCGCGAGGCCCTGGGCGGCGTCTACGCGCCGAAGAACCGCGAGCGCAAGGTCTCGGCGGCGCTGCGCGCGTACGCCGCGATGGCCACCAGCGCCGACAAGGGCGCGGTCCGCGACGTGACCCGCCTGGGCTGACCCCTCCGGGGCAGTACGTACGGAGAACCCCGCCGGGACATCACCACCCGGCGGGGTTCTCCGTTCTCCGTACTACCGCCCGCGGCTCACCGGGCGGCCCGGCCGGGGTGGCGCTGCCCCGGGGTTCACCAGGCGGCGGGGTCGGTGGCGGGGACGGCGAAGAGGGAGCCGTCGGGGGCGGAGGTGAAGACGCGGCCGTCGGCGGCGACCGGTGCGGGGAGGGTGGCCGCGAAGGTGCCGGCCCCGCCCGCCATCCGCGGCTTCGTCTGGCCGGCCAGCCGGCCCGCGGCCGCGTCGACGGCCAGCAGGCGGCCGTCCGCGGCCGCCAGGTAGACGCGCCCGTCGGCGAACACCGGCCGCGAGGCCACCGCCACGCCGGTCTCCAGCCGCCATTCCTCCTTGGCCGGGCCCACCGCCGCCAGCGCGCCCGTGGTCCCGAACACGTACGTCACCCCGTCGGGGCCCACCGTCGCCTCGGCCTCGAACAGCGGAGCCGACAGCCGTACCCGCTCCGTCGCGTGCGTTCCCGCCTGGTCCACCCGTACGACCGCGCCGCTGCGCGCGTCCCCGTCCCGGTCCAGCAGGAACACCGCGCCGCGCGCGACCCCCACCGGCCGCAGCCGGCCGGTCGGCCGGGTCTGCCAGCGCACCGTTCCGCTCGCCGGGTCCACCGCCGAGAGCTGCGTGGTCCGGCCGCCCGCGTCGGGGGTGGCGACGTACACCACCGCCGGCTCCGACGGCCCGGCCCACCACACCGAGCCGACCCCGCCGAGCTGCTTCGTCCAGCGCACCGCCCCGTTCGCCGCGTCCAGCGCGGTGACGCCCCCGTCCGACCCGGCGACCAGTACCTGGCCCCCGGCCGGTACGACGTGTGAGCCCTGCGGCAGGCCGCGGTGCCAGCGCTCCGCGCCCGTCGCGGGGTCCAGCGCCTGGAGCAGCCCGCTGCCCGGGGCCACCGCGAGGACCAGCCCGCCCGCGTGCAGGGGAGTGCCGTCGCCCGCCGGGCGCGCGGTCGGCGCGGCGGCCCGTACGGACCACAGCACCGAGCCGTCCGCCGGGTCGATCCGGGCAGCGGCCAGCCCCGGCCCGGCGCAGTACAGCGCCGCGGCCTCCCAGGAGCAGGCCGCGTTCCGCTCGCCCAGCGGTACCGCCCACGGGGCGAACGGCTTCGGCTTCGGGCCGGGCACTTGCGGCGCGGTGCGCGGCCGCGACGGCCCGTCCCCCGGCCCGGACCACAGGTACCCGCCGACCGCCCCGGCCGCGAGCAGCACCCCGAGGCCCGCCGCGAGGGCCGCCCGGGTCCGCCGCGACCGCCCGACGGCGGCGGACGGCTCCGGGGCGCCCCGGTCCCGCAGGTGCGTGGCCTCATCGCCGGAGCCGGAGCCGGAGCCGCCCGACCCGCCCCGGCCGGCCCCGGCGAGCGGACGCCTCGGCCGGGGGATGAAGGCCTGGGTGTCCTCGCCGGTCGGGTACGCGAGCGCCCGCATCTCCCCGATCAGCGCGTCGGCGGTGGGACGCTCCGCCGGGTCCTTCGCCAGGCAGCGGGCGACGAGCGGCGCGAGCTTCGGCGGCAGCCCCGTCAGGTCGGGTTCGCCGTGCACCACCTGGTACGCCACGAGGTAGTGGCTGTCGGAGTCGAAGGGCCCCCGCCCGGTCGCCGCGTGCACCAGCACCGCGCCCAGGGCGAACACGTCGGCGGCGGTGCCGACCTCCCGGGGCCGCTGGAACTGCTCCGGCGCCATGAACGGCGGGGTCCCGATCAGCTTCCCGGTCTCGGTGCGCAGATCGCTGTCGGTCGGCCGCGAGATGCCGAAGTCGATGACCCGTACCCCGTCCGGTGCCATCAGTACGTTGCTGGGCTTCAGGTCCCGGTGCACCACGCCGGCCCGGTGGATGTCCCGCAGGGCCTCCGCCAGCCCGGCGGCGAGCCTGGCCAGCTCGGCGGGGTCGAGCACGCGCTCCCGTACGCGCTCGGCGAGGGTCGGGGCGTCGATGAACAGCGTGGCCATCCACGGCCGCTCGGCATCCGGGTCCGCGTCCACGACGGGCGCGGTGAACGCCCCGCTCACCCGCCGGGCGGCGGTGACCTCCTGCCGGAAGCGGGCCCGGAATTCCGGATCGACCGCGTGCTCGGGGTGCACGATCTTGACGGCGAGTTTCAGCCCCGAACCGGAGGTGGCCAGGTGGACGACGCCCATGCCGCCGGAGCCGAGCACGGACTCAAGCCGGTACTGACCGGCGTATTCCGGAAATCCCACGTAGTCCGCGCGCAGCGAAGGCACCGCTCACCACCCCCGCCGGAGCCTAGTCGATGGCCCGTAGGGATATCCAAGGTCCTGCTACCCTGCGCGAGTTGCGCAGAGTGACACCCAAGGGGGGAGTTTCCACATGTCGCTTGAGAGCGATTCAAGCCAAGTACAGAGCCTTGCCGAGTCCTCCGGATTCCCGCGGTATCCGGTCGCGCCCGGCTACCGCCTGAACGTCCGCAGCGGCCCGGGGACCAACTACTCCGTCGTCGACGTGCTGCCGCTCGGTGCGACCGTCGGCATCCGCTGCCAGTGCTCCGGGACGACCGTCTCGGGCCCGTACGGCACTACCGACATCTGGGACTGCATCGGCAACGGCCAGTTCGTCTCCGATGCGTACGTGAAGACCGGCAGTGACGGCTACGTCGCCACCCGCTGCGCCTGACGTTCGACCCTGACCCGCCGGCCCCCGGCGGGGGATAATCGCTGACGTGAGCGACGACCAGCGAGACCAGACCCCCGCCGAGCCGGACCTGGGCCCGGCCCGGGCCGCGGCCCCCGCGGGCCCCGAGCCCGAGCCGATCCGGTTCTTCGGCACCACCTGGGTGAACCACGACGGGGGCTACGCCCTGCGCCGCGCGGCCGTCGCCGTCGGCGCGCTGACCACCGCCGTCGCCGCCGCGGTCCTGCTGCGCCTCTCCTACGAGGGCCTGGAGATCGGCAACGTCGGCCCCTTCCTCAGCATCTCCGTCGTCATCCTCTTCGCGATCGCCAGCTCCATCGCCTTCGCCAAGACCTGGGAATCCTTCAGCCGCCGCCCCGCCCCGTCCTCCGACGAGGCCGCCCTCAAGGGCCTCAAGGCGATCGGTTTCATCGGCAGCCTCATCGCGTACTTCCTGCGCTGCCTGACCGAGGCGCCGGGCGAGAAGCTGCGCCGCGCCGAGTACGAGCGTGCCGTGGCCGAGTTCGCACGCCGCCGCAGCTCCCGTACGGGCAACCCGGCAGCCCGCCGCCCCAAGCGCAAGAAGTAGCGCGGCGGGCGCGGAGCCGGGAGAAACCGAGCCACGCCAAGGCGGGCCAAGGCGCACCCCTCCGGGCGATTGACGCCCAGGCGCAGCCAGGAGCATTATTCATCACATGATGAATAACCGGTCCGAGCGCGAGCCGGGAGCCCAGGGCCCCGCCGTACGCGCCTTCGACCTCACCGTCCGCCGCGGCACCGGCCGCACCCCCCGCACCGTCATCGACGGCATCGCCTTCGACGTCCCCCGCGGCCGCATCACCGGCCTCCTCGGCCCGTCCGGCTGCGGAAAGTCCACCCTCATGCGGGCCATCGCCGGCACCCAGGCCCACGTCACGGGCACCCTCGACGTCCTCGGCCGCCCCGCCGGCCACCCCGAGCTCCGCCACCGCATCGGCTACGTCACCCAGGCGCCGTCCGTCTACGACGACCTCACCGTCCGGCAGAACCTCGACTACTTCGCCGCGATCCTCGACCCCGGCCGCGCCGCCGCGGAACGCCGGCACGCCACCGTCACGCGCGCCATCGCCGACGTCGACCTCGCAGACCACGCCACCGCCCTCGCCGGCAACCTCTCCGGCGGCCAGCGCAGCCGCGTCTCCCTCGCGGTCGCCCTGCTCGGCACCCCCGAGCTCCTCGTCCTCGACGAACCCACCGTCGGCCTCGACCCCGTCCTGCGCCGCGACCTGTGGAACCTCTTCCACGACCTCGCCGCCACCCGCGGGGCGACGCTCCTCGTCTCCTCCCACGTCATGGACGAGGCCGAGCGCTGCCACGACCTGCTCCTCATGCGCGAGGGCCGGATCCTCGCCCAGGACACCCCCGAGGCCCTGCGCACCCGTACCGGCTCCGACACCGTCGAGGAGGGCTTCCTCCGCCTCGTCGACGAGGCCAACGCCGGCGCCACCGGCGCCGCCACCGCCCGCGGGGAGTCCCGTACGCCCCGCACGACCCGGGAGACCGAAGTCCGATGACCACAGCCCGCACCACCGCCACCGCAGCCCGCGTCCTGCGCCAGCTCCGGCACGACCCGCGCTCCATCGCGCTGATGCTGCTGGTCCCCGTACTGATGCTCGTCCTGCTGCGCTACGTCTTCGACGGCGACCCGCGCACCTTCAACAGCATCGGCGCCAGCCTCCTCGGCATCTTCCCGCTGATCACGATGTTCCTCATCACCTCCATCGCGACCCTGCGCGAACGCACCTCCGGCACCCTCGAACGCCTCCTCGCCATGCCGATGGGCAAGGGCGACCTCATCGCCGGATACGCGCTGGCCTTCGGCGCCATGGCCGTGGTCCAGTCCCTGCTCGCCACCGGCGTGGCCCTCTGGTTCCTCGGGCTCGACGTCGTCGGCTCGCCGTGGCTGCTCCTGCTCGTCGCCCTGCTCGACGCGCTCCTGGGCACGGCGCTCGGCCTGTTCGTCTCGGCCTTCGCGGCCTCCGAGTTCCAGGCCGTCCAGTTCATGCCGGCGGTGATCTTCCCCCAGCTCCTGCTCTGCGGACTCTTCGCCCCGCGCGGAACCATGCAGCCGGTCCTCGAAGGGCTCTCCGACGTCCTGCCCATGTCCTACGCCGTCGACGGCATGACCCAGGTCCTCACCCACACCGACATGACCGCCGCCTTCATCCGCGACGTCGTCATCGTCGCCGGATGCGCCCTGCTCGTCCTGGCCCTCGGCGCGGCCACCCTCCGCCGCCGCACCCCCTGACCGCACTGCGGACACCCGTCCGCCGCCACCGGCGCGAGTGCAAGGATGAGGAGGTATCCGCAGCACGCGTGCAACACAGTTCGGCGAGGTGAATCGGGCATGACCCAGACAGTCGCAGTCCTCGGTACCGGCAAGATCGGCGAGGCCCTGCTCAGCGGGATGATCCGGGGCGGCTGGCCCGCATCGAAGCTCCTCGTCACCGCCCGCCGCCCGGAGCGCGCCGAGGAGCTGGTCTCCCGCTACGGCGTCGAGGCCGTCAGCAACGCCGAGGCCGCGAAGCGCGCCGACACCCTCATCCTCACCGTCAAGCCGCAGGACATGGGCAAGCTCCTGGAGGAGCTCGCCCCGCACGTCCCCGGCGACCGCCTCGTCATCAGCGGCGCAGCCGGCATCCCCACCTCGTTCTTCGAGGAACGGCTCGCCCCCGGCACCCCGGTCGTGCGCGTCATGACGAACACCCCCGCCCTCGTGGACGAGGCCATGTCCGTCATCTCCGCCGGCAGCCACGCCACCGCCGCGCACCTGCGGCACACCGAGGAGATCTTCGGAGGCGTCGGCAAGACCCTGCGCGTCCCCGAGTCCCAGCAGGACGCGGCCACTGCGCTCTCCGGCTCCGGGCCCGCGTACTTCTACTTCCTCGTCGAGGCGATGACCGACGCGGGCATCCTCCTGGGCCTGCCCCGCGCCCAGGCCCACGACCTCATCGTCCAGGCCGCCATCGGCGCCGCCGTGATGCTCCGCGACAGCGGCGAGCACCCGGTGAAGCTCCGCGAGGCGGTGACCTCCCCGGCCGGTACGACGATCAACGCGATCGTCGAGCTGGAGAAGCACGGCGTCCGCGCGGCCCTGATCGCCGCCCTCGAAGCCGCCCGCGACCGCAGCCGCGAGCTCGCCTCGGGCAACAGCTGACACCACGACCGCAGAGGTACCAGGGCCCCGCGCGAGCGGGGCCCTTCTTCGTACGGGTGACGCCCGGCCAAGGGTTGACACAGGCTTGCGGCATCCGTAAGGTTCTTCGAGTTGTCCGAAGTGAGCGCCGACCCCGGTCGGTCCCCGGACAGTCATCCCGCACTACACATTCGAACGAACGACGCACTTCGTCGTCCCGTTTTCATGCGTATTTGCGAATGAGGAATCCGCGTTCAAGGGCGCAGCCGCCGATTAGGTTCGGGGGCAAGGAATCCGCTACTGTCTCACTCGCCGCAAGGGCCCAACAGCCCGCACGGCAAACCCCGTTGACTGGGGATCGGGCCCGAAAGGATCTGATAGAGTCGAACTCGCCGGAAAGGGAAACGCGAAAGCGGAAACCTGGAAAGCGAAACCCGCTTCGACCGGGAATCGGACACGAAAGAGTCTGATAGAGTCGGAAACGCAAGAACGAAGGAAGCGCCCGGAGGAAAGCCCG